>JAFTWW010000051.1 GCA_017465085.1 Clostridia bacterium
ACATAATTATCGTTTTTCGATAATTTAATTATTGACAAACGATAATTTTAATGTTATTATAATGGCAGAAAAAGGTTTTGGAGGTAATATTTATGTGGAACAAAGATAAATCTGTGGTATTATCCATTGTTGTTTGTTTTATATTTGTAGTAATTCTTACGGCGGGATTATTCCTTGGCCCTTGGGCTGTGAGCTTATGGTTTAGCGCCTACCGCGGTTTTGCTGAGCTTTCTACAATGAAGCATATGCTTACTTTGTTTGTTTTTTCTTTTTATCCATGCGCCGTATTTGCTTATGTTACGCTTTACAGTCTTTTAAGGTTACTGTTTAATATAAGAAAGCAGGAAATTTTCATAACACAAAATGCCAGATACTTACGCCGCATTTCCTGGTGCTGCTTTGCAGTAGCACTTATAACCTTGATCGGCGGAATATTTTATATCCCCTATTGCTTTATAGCCATTGCAGCCGCTTTTATAGGACTGATGCTTCGCGTTGTAAAAAATGTTATGCAGAACGCCGTTGAAATTAAGACGGAAAACGAACTTACCATTTAAAGAGGTTAGAAAATGATTGAAATTGATTTAGATGTTTTACTTGCAATGAATAAAATGACCTCTCTTGAGCTTGCTGAAAAGATTGGCATTACCCAAGCCAACCTTTCCATATTAAAAACAGGCAAAGCTAAGGCTATACGCTTCTCAACCCTTGAGGCCATTTGCAAGGTACTTAACTGTCAACCCGGAGATATTATTAAATACACCGATAAGGAGTAGTGATTATGGAAAACAATGAAATTTTAACTGCAACCGAATCCCAAGAAATCAAGCAGGAAACTCCCAATTATAATCCCCCTCTATATCAACCGAAGCCGCTCTTTAGCCTCACAAAAAGAGATACTGTATTTGCTGTTTGCGTAGTTGTAGCTTGCATTTTCACCGCTATATTCGGTATTTTCGGTGGTTTCGCCTTTGGATATTTGTTATCCGTTTTTCTAATGAGCGCATTATTTATTATCTATCTCGCAAAGGACGGTAAAGCATCTGTTTTGCCTATTCTATGTGGAATATTGGCTGTTCTTAACAGCGCGGTATTTATTTGTACCACCAATGGAAGTGTGCGGTTTTTCAGTGTGGTAACGAGCCTTTTATCTGCACTTGTTTTCTTTGATGGATTTGTAAATTCATCATCTAAGGGAAACCGAGAAACGCTTGGTATATTCATATCTGCCGCCTCCACTCTTGAAAACATAGATGTTGCCATCAAATCTCTTTTCTCCAATGAAAACGGCAGTAAAAAGGCAATTGGTAAGGTGCTTATAGGATTGCTTTGCGCCCTACCCGTTCTCGCGATTGTGGTGCCGTTGCTTATTGCTTCTGATGATGCCTTCCGAGGTATGATGACTAATATTTTCAGCAACTGCATTTCCACTATTCTAAAAACTGTTTTCGGCGTTATGCTATCCGTTCTTGTGTTTACCTACGGTTTATCACTAAAAGCAGGACGAGTTACTAAAATTAAGCGCGGAAGCTTTGCAGGTATTGAAAACATATATACAATTTCATTTTTATCAACCATCAGTGTATGCTACCTGCTTTATCTGTTCTCTCAGCTTGCCTACTTTTTCAGCGCATTTAAGGGCTTTTTACCTAACGGTGAAATTACCTATGCCGAATATGCGCGAAAAGGATTTTTCGAGATGTGCATTATTGCTGTTATAAATCTCTGCCTTGTGTTCCTCGCTTTACTGCTTGCTAAAAAAGAAAACGGTAAGGTTTGCAACACCGTAAAGGCGATAACAACCTTTATATCCGTATTCACTTTACTTATTATCGCAACGGCAATTTCCAAAATGGTGCTTTATATTGATGCTTACGGTATGACTGTGCTCCGCCTTACAACAAGCGCGTTTATGCTGTTTTTGGCAATAACCTTTATTAGTGCAATTTTGAGGATATATACCACTAAAATCAACATTATAAAAACCGCTTTAATTACGGCAGGCTGTATCACGCTTATACTCGGTGTTACCAATGTTAATGCGGTTTGCGCAAAATATAATTACGAGGCCTATAGGTTAAATAAGCTTGAAACCATTGATATTGAGGCTATTTACGATTTAGGTGATGAGGGTATACCCTACATAGTCAAGCTTGGCGCGAGCAAGGATAAGGATGTTGCTATCGAGGCTCAACAATATCTTGCAAAGGCTTATTTATATGATTACTTTGATAATATGGAGAGCGCCGATTTCTTCCTTGTAGAAGAGCTGCGGGAAAATCAGAAGGATAAGGGCTTTGAGCGTTTCAGCATACCTAAATCCAAGGCTTACGATATGCTTTATAAGTTTATAGAGAAAAATCCACAGTTTGCCGATAACTGCCAAGAGCTCTATAATGAACTAAATCAGGAATATATTTACGAATATTAACAACAAGGACTATGGTGCTTATGCCATAGTCCTTTTATCTGCTTTCTGCCACTTTTCTTTTGTTAAGCAGGTTATATGTTCCATTCTGATTTCTTCTAATAAAGAACAGTAAACATCATTTTTTGTAAACTGAAACTCGAATCCGCATTTTTCCTGCACTCGTTTTGATTTTATGTTTCCATCATAATAACCACACCATATCTTTTGAAGATTCAAATCCTCAAAAGCATAACGGATAATTTCTTTTACTGCTTCGGGTATGAGTCCCCTGCCCCAAAACTCTACGCCGAGCCAATAACCTATTTCGGCTTCTGTTTCGGGTATATCCAAATCACTTACCTTGCCGATTTTAAGTCCCACGCTTCCTATTGCGCATTTTGTTGCTTTATCAACAACTGCATAGGTTTCGGGTAATGACAAAACATTGCGGATTATATCAAGGCTGTTTTCAACACTTGTATGCGCGGGCCACCCTGCTATTGGGCCTACCTCATCAGAGCTTGCATATTTATATAAATCTTCTGCATCAGCTTCCTGCCAAGGACGGAGAATCAATCTCTCGGTTTCTAAAATCATAAACGAATCCCCTCAATGCAACTTATTAAAATTATTGTACCATATAAGAATTACTTTTTCAATAATCCGCTTAATTTAGGGCATAGTATTAAAAAGGAGGATTATTATGGAAAAGAAAACTAAATACACTGGCACCAAAACCGAACAGAATCTAAGGGATGCCTTTTCGGGCGAATCGGAGGCGAGAAATAAATACACCTATTTCTCAAACCTTGCAAAAAAGGAGGGCTTCGAGCAGATTGCCGAGCTTTTTTATGAAACAGCGCAGAACGAAAAGGAACACGCAGAACTTTGGTTCAGGGAGCTTGGTGGCTTTGGCACCTTGGAGGAAAATCTTCTCTCAGCCGCCGAGGGCGAAAACTTTGAGTGGACCGAGATGTATGAAAACTTTGCCAAGGATGCCGAGGAAGAGGGCTTTAACGATTTAGCGGTTAAGTTCAGAGCGGTAGCACAGATCGAAAAGGCTCATGAGGAAAGATTTAGAAAGCTACTTCAAAATGTTGAAACCGCCAAGGTTTTTGAGCGCAGCGAGGTTAAGGTATGGATTTGCCGAAACTGCGGTCATATAGTGGTTGGTACCAAGGCGCCCGAAGTCTGCCCTGTTTGCCTGCACCCCAAAGCATATTTCCAGATAAAAGCAGAAAACTATTAAAATTAACGGCGAGTTCAAAAACTCGCCATTTTTATTTAGTATCTTGATATATATGTAATTTTTTGTTAAAATGGTATGGGTGATAAAATATGGCTAAAAAGCAGGTTAGTGAAACCATAAAGCAACAAAGAAAGGCCCGTAAGGATTTTTTGGAGCTTAAAAAGATGCAAAGCGGCCAGCTTGATGCGGGACCAAAGCCGAGTGAGGTTGCTATTGTTCCCAAAACCTTTAAGGAAAAGCTTGCGCACCTATGGTTTTACCACGGTGTAACTATTATTTCAGTTATCGTTGCGGCGGCAGTACTTGCAGTTATGATAACCCAATGCGCCACAAGAGAAAAATATGATTTGAAGGTTGTTTTATATACCTCAAGCTATGTTGATACCGAAACCGATAAATATATCGCCGATTATTTATCTCAGTATATTGAGGATATCAACGGTGACGGTAAGGCAAATATTCAGGTGATTAACTGCTCCTATGCGAAGCAAGAGGAAAATACACAGTATGAATATACTGTTTCCACCAAGCTACAGGCGGTTATAGCGGGTGAGGCCAACGCCCTCATTTTTATTACCGATAAGACTACCGATGAAAAGCTTAATAATATTTCAACCGATATTTTTGACGGTGAGCCTCTATTACTTGATGAGGAATTTTACGAAAACTGCGACAAAGCCACCTATACTAAGCTGCCCGAGGGACTTATGATTTCCTGCAGAACCATTGAAGGCACCACATTAGAACACGATAAAAATGTTAAGACCTATTATAATGAATCCCGCAAGATAATGGATGGGTTAAATAAGTAATCAAAAAAGGAAAAGACTCGCAACAAAATTTGTTGCGAGTCTAATTTTATGCTTCCATAATTTTTCTGAAATCTTCGCCCGAAATTTTTTCGCTTTAGAAAAGATTTTTAGCAACCTCGTGAAGCTTTTTCTTATTGGTTTCTAGGATTTCAAGCGCCTTTTTATACTGTGACATAACCACATTCTCGATTTCTTCATCGATTAGGGCGGCGGTCTTTTCAGAATAGTTAGGTGTTGAAGAGAAATCTCTTCCTAAGAACACCTCATTATTATCATTGCCGTAGCAAACAAGACCTAACTTATCACTCATACCAAACTTGGTAATAAGCTTTCTTGCAAGCTCGGTAGCGCGCTGAATATCATTAGACGCGCCTGTGCAGACATCATCCTGAGTTAACTGCTCCGCGGCTCTTCCGCCAAGGAGAGAACAAATCTGCTCAAGCATCTGATTCCTTGAAACATGACCTCGATCATCATCGGGAAGATACATTGTGTAACCTGCCGCCATACCGCGTTGAATGATAGATATCTGATGGACAGGGTCCTGAGTGGGCAAGAAATAAGAAACAACGGCGTGACCTGCCTCGTGATAGGAGGTAACCATTTTATCCTTATCCTTAACAACATGGGATTTCTTTTCGGTGCCCATAACAACCTTAATGGTTGCTTCCTCAATTTCCTCCTGAGTAATGGACTTTTTACCGCTTCTAACGGCAAGCAAAGCCGCTTCGTTAAGGAGGTTTTCAAGGTCGGCTCCCGTAAAGCCTGAGGTGGATTTTGCGATAGTAGCAAGGTTAACATCGGGACCTAAGGGCTTTCCGCGGGAGTGAACTTTAAGTATCTCCTCCCTGCCCTTAACATCGGGATAATTGACCGTAATCTGTCTATCAAATCTGCCGGGACGAAGCAATGCTCTATCAAGGATATCAGGGCGGTTGGTAGCCGCCATAACGATAACGCCCTCGTTAGCGCCAAAGCCATCCATCTCAACAAGCAGCTGGTTAAGGGTTTGCTCTCTTTCATCGTGGCCGCCGCCAAGACCTGCTCCACGCTGACGTCCTACAGCATCAATCTCATCGATAAAAACGATTGCAGGAGCATTTTTCTTAGCTTCACCGAACAAATCTCTTACTCGGGAAGCGCCCACGCCTACGAACATTTCAACGAAATCGGAACCCGAAATTGAGAAGAAGGGAACCCCAGCCTCACCTGCTACTGCACGGGCTAAAAGGGTTTTACCCGTTCCGGGAGGGCCAACAAGCAATACGCCCTTGGGTATTCGCGCTCCAAGCTCACCGAATTTCTTAGGATCCTTAAGGAAATCAACGATTTCCTTCATCTCTTCCTTTTCCTCATCGGCGCCTGCTACATCTGCGAATGTGGTTTTCTTGCGGCCTTCATCCTTTTTAACCTTGGCTTTGCCGAAGTTTAAGGTTTTATCCCCGCCCATGCCCATATTCATCTTTCTTACCATAAAGATGTACAGGACAACTATAACCACAATTCCGAGGACTAAGGGAAGCATCTCCATAAGCCAGGAGGTTTCGGCTCCATCCTCGTAATCGTATTTGATATACTTATCACTATCTTTGCCGTTTTGCTCGTTGTTAGTTTCAACGAACTCCATAACATCCTCTATAAACAGAGCGGCACTTGCTACGGAATAATGATATGTCCTTCCGTTCTCACCCTCACTGCGAAGCTTATAGGAAAGCTCACCGCTATAGAGATTGAGTTTGAACTCGGAAATCTCATTCTTCTTTACCATTTCTACTATTTCATAGTAGTCCTTTTTGGTGTTGTTAGAATTGTAAACCGAGCTTACCGTAAATATTGCGGCAAGGCAAAAGGCAATAATTCCCACCACCAAAATAATGTTTTTAAGATTTTTCTTCAAAAGAGATATACCCCTTCCCTATCAGATAATTTATCTGACGGATAATTTATTTTTCATAAACCTTAGGTGAGAGGATTCCCACGAAAGGTAAATTTCTGTATTTTTCATCGTAATCAAGACCGTAGCCCACAACAAAGGCATCGGGAATGACCTTACCGACATAATCGGCCTTGATATCTGCCTGCCTGTTGGCAGGTTTATCAAGAAGGGTGCAGATTTTAATGCTTGCGGCATTACGATCAAGAAGCACATTTCTAAGATATGAAAGTGTTATACCCGAATCGAGAATATCCTCTACAAGAAGTATATCGCAGCCATCGGGATTTATATCTAAATCCTTCTTGAATTTAACAACACCTGTAGTTTTTGTGCCGCTGTAGGAAGAAACCGCCATAAAATCGATAACACAATCGCAGGTGATTTCCTTAAGCAAATCTGACATAAACACTACAGCGCCCTTAAGAACGCTTACAAGGAGAAGGTTTTTACCCTCATAATCCTTGGAAATCTGCTGACCTAAACGCTTGCAGGTTTCTTTTAATTCCTCTTCGGACATTAAAACTTCACAAACATCATCACGTAATGACATAAAATATTATCCCCCATAAAAGTTTATTTTTTCGAAACATTAAATCTAAAAATGTTACTTGTGCTTTTATCAACGGCGCACCGTTCACAAACACCTATTCCACACACCCATACAACACCCTCATCATCGGCTATAACAGGAAGAGTATCCCTTTCAATTAAAGGCACGGCCTTTTCTGTATATAGCTTTTTAAGGGTTTTGGTGCAATTTCTGCCTGCGAGCTTAATGCTATCGCCCGAGGCTCTTGTCCGCAAACTCAACTTGCCTACTATTTTATCACAGTCAACTGCGTTATTTAATAACAAACTATTAACTTTTTTATCTTTTTCTGAAAACAGATAGTTTTCCTTTAAGATTTCAACCTGATAAACAGCCAAGCTTTGCTCCTGCTTTTTAAGAAAGCCCCTGTGCGATACAAAGGTTAAATCGCCCGAAATCTGTGTTTTACCGCCCGATATAGCAATATTACAAACCGAAGCGATGTGAAAATTATCAAACTCCTTTACGCCGTTTTCTTGGAGGAAGAATTTGATTACCCTCTTTTGAACTGCGGGGTGAAGAGAAGGGAAACACTTTATATCAAGCTTTTTGCCAATATATCGGTTTTCAAATTCGATTTTTGCAAAGGAATCGATAAAATCGTTATCCTCGTTGAGTGACATCGCAGTTTTAAGCGCGTTGTTTTCCACAGCGCTGTTAATTTCTTTAAGCACGGGAACGGCTTTCAAGCGAAGCTTGTTTCTCGAATACGCATCGGATAAATTAGTGCTATCGGTTACAAAAGAGATATTGTTTTCTTTACAATAACGCTCTACATCCTCTCTCAAGCAGAAAAGAAGGGGCCTTACAATATTATCCCTCTTGGCAGGAATACCGCCAAGTCCCTTAGCAGAGGTTCCCCTTGCAAGATTAAAAAGCATTGTTTCAAGGTTATCACTTGCAGTATGCGCCGTAGCAATAACACCCTTTGATACCGAGCTTAAAAACTCGTATCGCAGCTCTCTTGCAGCAAGCTCTAAGGATAAATGATTCTCCCTTGCGAACTGCGGGACATCACCCTCGCCTATAAAGAGAGGTATGCCTATTTTTTCACACTGTTCTTTAACAAAAGCCGCATCCCTGTCAGCCTCTGCTCCCCTGATTTTATGATTAAAATGGGCAGCGGAAAGCTCAATACACAAATCCGCTTTAAGACTGTTGAGGGCGTATAGCAAAGCCATAGAATCGGCGCCGCCCGAAAGGGCAACCGTAACTGATTTTACTCCCTCAAAAAGAGCAAACCGCGAAATAGCTTCTAAAACCTTTTCTTCCATTATCTGAACACATCCACAGAGGTAAATCTTGTGAACTGACCATCCCAATGAAGATCAATGGTTTTAACCTCACCGTGACGGTTTTTAGCAACTATGCACTCTGCCTTATTGGGTGATGCCTTATCCTCATCATCGGCCTTTTCGTTATCGTAATAAGTATCGCGATAGAGAAAGAGAACAATATCGGCATCCTGCTCAATAGAGCCCGAATCACGAAGGTCGGAAAGAGCAGGCTTATGTGATTTAGCGCCCTTACCTTCGGTAGCACGGGATAGCTGTGCGCAGGCAATAACGGGCACCTTCAAATCCTTAGCCATAATCTTAAGGCTACGGGTGATTTCAGAAATTTCCTGAACACGATTATCGTTAGGCTTCGGCGTATGCATAAGACCTAAATAGTCTATAACAACAAGGTCGACCTTCTTCATACGCATTAACTTTGCCTTCATTTCGGGAACGGTTATATTAGATGATTCATCAAAGTAAATTTCTGCTTTTGAGAGATTATCGCCTGCTTGCGCAAGTCTTGTCCACTCATTAGCATCAAGGTCACCCGTTCTCAGTTTATCACTCTTAATTCCCGCTTCCGAGGAGAGCATTCTTTGGGCTAACTGATCCCTAGTCATCTCAAGGGAGAAGAAGCATACCGTCTTCCCTGCCTGAACAGCAACATTACGGGCGATATTAAGCGCGAATGAGGTTTTACCCATACCTGGACGGGCGCCCAGAATAATAAGGTCGGATTTATTAAGGCCCGTGATGGTTTTATCAAGATCACCGATACCGCTTGGAATTCCGATATAATCGTTTCTGGTTTCGGGGTCTGAAAGCTTACTTAAGCGATCATAGGTTTCACCCTCAATAACGCTTTTAATATGGGTAAGACCGCTGATTTCGTTGCCCGAACGGATATCATAAATCTTCTGCTCTGCTGCGGCGATAAGCTTATCGGAATCCATCATATTTTCATCAATATCCTTGATGATTCCCTGCGCCGCAAGCTTTAGAGCGCGGCTGAAGAACTTATCCTTAATAATGGCAACGTGGCTCATCACGTTGGCAGAAGATGGCACGGCCTGAGCAAGCTGTGTAAGATAAGCCTTACCGCCTGCCTCATCATAAACATTATCCCTTTTAAGCTTTTCGAGGAGCGTTACCAGGTCAATGCTCTGGCTAAGCTGATACATTGATACAATAGCGCTGTAAATCTTTTCGTGCTGAGGGAGATAAAAATACTCTGATTTAACCTGCAAGGCAACCTCTGAAATGCACTTAGGGTCAATAATCAGAGAGCCTAAAATCGCCTGCTCTGCCTCAACAGAATAAGGAAGACGGCCTTCAAGGTCAAATATAACTTTATCTTCTTTCATAGCTTACTCCGTTACTTTTACGGTAAGAGTTGCCGAGATACCTGTATATAACTTGATTTCAGCAGCATATTCACCGAAATTCTTTATATCATTAACCTTCATTTTCTTGCGATCGATTTCAATACCAAGAGAGTTTTTAATTTCAGCGGCAATTTCCTTAGAGGTAATACTGCCGAAAAGCCTGCCTGCAGAGCCAGCCTTTGCCTTAACTACCACGGTTTTGCCGTTTAATTTTTCGGCTGTTGCCTTGGCGGCGGCAATCTCTTCCTTTTTATGATGCTCCTTAGACTCCTCGCGGCTCTTAAGCTCTGACATAGCCGCATTATCTGCCTCTACTGCAAGGTTTTTAGGAAATAAAAAGTTTCTTGCATAACCATCGGAAACGGTGCAAAGCTCACCCTTTTTACCCTTGCCTTTAACATCTTCAAGTAAAATTACCTTCATATTGATTTTCCTTTCTATGTAAGGGTATAGGAAGATTCCTATACCTCCATTATCATTGGCAATACCATAGGACTCCTGTGTGTTTTTGAGAACAGGAACTTGGATACGCCATCCTTAATTTTTCCTTTAATTGTGTTCCAATCGCTGATGTTGGATATATAACAGCGTTCAAGAATATCGCAAACCAGTTCGTTGAGATCATTCATAAGCTGCTCGGATTCCTTAACATAAACGAAGCCGCGGGATACAACATCGGGGCCTGAAACAACCTCTCGCGTATTACTATCAATAGCAACAGTAACAACGATTATTCCATCCTCCGCAAGATGCTTTCTATCCCTTAAAACTATGCTTCCTACATCTCCAACGCCAAGACCATCAACAAGGACTCTGCCCGAGGTTACGGTTTCAGAGGACTTAATCTCATTTTTAGTTACCTCTATAACCGCTCCGTTTGTTGGAATAAGAATATTCTTATTGTTTATACCCATAGCCTTGGCAAGTAAAGCGTGCTTATAAAGATGCTTCTGCTCACCGTGAACGGGGATAAAATACTTAGGCTTAACAACGCTCAGCATCAATTTTAATTCTTCCTGACAGGCGTGTCCCGAAACATGCACATCGTACATCTTTTCATAAACTACGTTTGCGCCTTTGCGCATCAGCTCATTTATAACCTTATCAACAAGCTTTTCGTTGCCGGGTATAGGGGTAGCGGAAATGATAATTGTATCTCCCGGCACTAATTCTAACTGCCTATGCTCACTGAATGCCATTCTGTGCAAGGCTGAAAGAGGCTCGCCCTGACTACCCGTTGTGATAATAACAATTTTATCAAGGGGATAATTATTAAGATCCTCTATCTCAATCAGAACGCCCTTTGGAACCTTAAGATAACCGAGTTCCGAAGCAACGCTTACAACATTAAGCATACTCCTGCCCGAAACGGCTACTTTTCTCTTGCACCTAACCGCCTCATCAATAATCTGCTGAATACGGTGGATGTTAGAAGAGAATGTGGCAACTATTATACGGTGCCCCTCCGCTTTTTTGAAGAGGTTTGAGAAGGATTCGCCCACCAATCTTTCGGAATAGGTAAAGCCGGGGCGTTCTGCATTGGTTGAATCAGAAAGCAGCGCTAAAACGCCCTTCTTTCCAAGCTCTGCAAAACGGGCAATATCTATCACCTGATCATCAATGGGGGTGGTATCTATCTTAAAATCACCCGTTTGAACAACGGTACCTGCGGCACAGGTGATGGCAAATGCCACCGCATCGGGAATGGAGTGGTTAACATGGATAAATTCAACCTTAAACTTACCGAGCGTTACACTCTGCCCCGCCTTAATAACATTAAGCTTGGCATCACTCAAAAGCTTGTGCTCAGTAAGCTTACCTTCGATAAGGCCGATGGTCAGCCTTGTGGCGTAGATAGGGATGTTAAGGTTTCTTAAAAGATAAGGTATAGCGCCAATATGGTCCTCATGACCGTGGGTTACAACAAGGCCTTTGATTTTATCCTTATTCTCTATGAGATACGAAAAATCGGGAATTACAATATCGATACCGGGGGTTTCCTCATCGGGAAAGCTCATACCGCAATCCACTAAGAACATATCCCCATCATACTCATAAAGTGTGATGTTCTTGCCTATCTCACCAAGACCTCCCAACGGAATAATCCTTAAGGGCTTTTGGGCGGATTTAACAGCGCTTTGTTTAGCGGGCTGTTTTTTAGGCGCAGACTTTGCTGTACGGTTATTTATAACCTTGCCCTGCTTATTATAACGGGCCTTTGTTTTTGTATCAGATGTTCCGCTCACAACGCTTTGAACACTGCTTTTTGCATTACTGTAGCTTTTATTCTTTTTTGTTTCTTTCATTAAAAGCAATTCCTCCTATCATTATGTAGATTTGATTTGAGTACCTAAACTCACTCTAAGATATGGCACAAGCCGATGCACACGGCCAAAAATTCCAAAACATATTATCCCAATATATGTCATTATATTTTACCCTCTAACTGCCGCAGTTGTCAAGACCTATATTATATATTATTATATATTTTTTATATTCGTAAACAAAAACATCGCCCGAAATTTGTTCGGACGATGCTCAAATTTGATTTTTTATTATTTTGTTCCTGTAGAACCAAAGCCGCCTGCGGCACGCTCGGTATCTTCAAGGCTTTCGGCCTCAACAAAATCAGCCCTTAAATACGGCATAATAACAAGTTGTGCTACCCTCTCGTTTCCTGCCACAACCTGAACAGAATCGGAGTGATTATGCAAAGCCACCATAATCTCACCGCGGTAATCACTATCAACCACGCCAACCTTATTGGCGGGAGCAAGGCCTCGCTTGGTGGCAATGCCGCTGCGGGCAAAAATCATACCTGCATAGCCATCGGGAATTTCCATTGCTATACCTGTGTGGATAAGGACGGTTTTGCCGGGAGCAATCTCCACATCGCATCCGCCGTTGCAGGCATATAAATCAGCGCCTGCGGCGCAAGCAGAGCCATAGGAAGGAACGGTTGCATTTTTATCGAGCTTTATAAATTTAACGGTATTCATATTCATTACCTCCATATCCCCTACATTATAGCACAGTTAAAAAATCAATTCAATCCTTTTCAAAAATTTCCCAATAATATCTTCGATCCGAGGGCGGAAAATCATCTAAAATTCCATATTCGGGGTCGTAAAAAACTCCTTTGAAATAAAGAGACCAATGCCAACAGCGAGGGGTTTGGAGGCTCAATATAGCGATCGATGGCAATTGGTTTTTTCCCTTAACCTCTTTGCGTTGCTCATCAAAGACAATTCCTAAATTTTTAAGGGCGGTTTTCATATCCTTAAGAGAGGTTTCCCTATCGTTTGCGAGCATTTTAACAATTTCGCTTACACTAACACCCGAAAGCATAGCAAGAACTGCCTGCCCGCACTGAAGAGGGGTAGGCTCGAAGATATGGATAACATTCTCTGCAATTGGCATAAATTCACCGCCTTAAATCAGTTGATTTATTTTATCATAAGCGGGAATTTAAGTCAATATTTCCTATTTCAAAACCGTTCCGTTATCATCACTCACAACGAGAAAAATCTCCTCGATTTCCAGAGAAGAAACATTTATATAAAACAGTATTTCTTCATCATCAGGACCTGCGCACAAGAACTCATAGCAACGCACCTCGTCATAAGAATTTTTAGGTATTAAAGCTATTGCAGATGCCTTGACCGTAAGAGATGGAGGAAGCTTTTCCCGAGCCTGCTCCTCCGTTGTGGTAAGGCTTTCAAACACTCTGCTTTTATGGTTAATTACAAAACCAAAGGCATCGAATGAAACAATTTCACCGTTATCAAGGGCAACGCCTATTATTATCAGATCGGTATAGCAAAGGGTTTGCCCATCAACATAAGCAAAGTTAATTATACAAATATTATTTACGCTCTGATGGTAAGTAGCCCTCATATTATCATATCCGTTATCGGTTAAATATCTTTCGGCCTTATCAAGCGCTTGGGTATATGATAAGTTGCTGTTTTTTACATCTCTGCCTCTATTAAAAGAAAGGACTATTCCTCCTCTTTTGCTTATCTTTACATTTGAGTTCTCACCCACAAACTCATAGCCTTCAATAAAGTTTTCTTCGAAGGCGCCGTTTGGCTTCAAATCAGTGTTGAATACCTCGTTTGCCTTGGTATTGGCATATTCGCTTGTAACAATCTCCATATCTTTAAGCATTTGGGATTGTGGGTTTTGAACATAATCGGAATAGGGCCCGTCATAAATAATATTCGGGTAGTTTTCTACATCTGATTCAATATTACTTAAAATATCATCATAGCTTTCAAGCCTACCCTGGTTAACCCTTTCGGTAAGCTCTGATATCTGTGAATTAAGAGTATCGCTATCAATTTCGGTTTCACTTACCGTTTCGGAGAGCACCGATGCAAAATCGCTTAAAATCCGCAAATTTTCCTGCTGATCGGCGGTAAGCGGCGCATTACTGAGCGTTAGCGAATCTGAAAGATAGCGGGTATAATCCCCCGCCTGAGAGAGAAATCGGTTTAATATTTTATGGCTCTTATCGTTATCGGATAATTTGTTTAGCGCCGCCTTAGCAAGATTGGTTTCACTGTAAATCTCTGCCGATATACCTGATATTTTTTGCGATGAAGTGGAATAAAGCGCCTTTTTAAGCAGGATGCTTATATTGGAGAGTCTGTTATTTAATTCCTCGTAGGCGCTTTTATACTCTTTTCCCACCTGATTTTCAAGGGTAAGCGCAAACCTATGCTCCTTAACAATCAGAACGCTGAATACCAGAATAATTGCTGTAAGATATGATACAACCCGTATAAAAATTCTTTTTTTCATTTTTTCACTTCCCCACTAATTATTGGCAGTGCGCATCCCTTTAATACCAAAGTTTGCGTTTTTTACTATTGATTTTTATATATAATTATGTTAAAATGCTATTTGTATAAAGGCTTTGACGGAGACAGTAGCGGTTTTACCATCTACCCTTAGCGAATCGGTGACGGTGCAAGACCGATGTAGAAAAAGGCGCGAATATCACTCCTGAGCTGTGGCGTGAACGGAATATTCCTATTAAGGCTTACCGGATAATCCTCCGTTATGGGATTCGCGGATGTTGGTCTGTCGTAATAGGTGGTTTACGGGTAATTTTCCCTGTCCTATTATGGACAGGGATTTTTGTTTATTAAAGGAGTATTTGAAATGTACGAAAATGTATCTCCCAACTTTAGCGTAGCTGAAGAAAAGAAAATCGAAAAATTCTGGGAAGAGAAGAAAATTTTTGAAAAAAGTATTGAGGAACGCAAGGATGGCGAGCCATATGTATTTTACGATGGTCCCCCAACCGCTAACGGTAAGCCGCATATCGGCCATGTGCTTACCCGCGTTATCAAGGATATGATTCCCCGATACAGAACTATGAAGGGCTGTATGGTACCCCGAAAAGCAGGTTGGGATACCCACGGTCTTCCCGTTGAACTTGAGGTTGAAAAGCTTTTAGGCCTTGATGGTAAGGAGCAGATTGAGGAATACGGTCTTGAGCCCTTTATCGACCATTGTAAAGAAAGCGTATGGAAATATAAGGGTATGTGGGAGGATTTCTCTAAAACCGTTGGCTTCTGGGCTGATATGGATAACCCTTACGTTACCTACGATAACAACTTTATTGAATCGGAATGGTGGGCATTAAAGCAGATTTTTGATAAAGGTCTTTTATATAAGGGCTTCAAAATCGTGCCATATTGCCCCCGTTGCGGCACCCCCCTCTCCTCTCACGAGGTTGCTCAGGGCTATAAGAACGTTAAGGAGCGCAGCGCGGTTGTTCGCTTTAAGGTAGTAGGCGAAGATGCATATTTCCTTGCCTGGACCACAACTCCCTGGACTCTTCCTTCAAACGTTGCTCTTTGCGTTAACCCCGATGAAACCTACTGCAAGGTTAAGGCGGCTGACGGATATGTTTATTATATGGCTAAGGCTCTGCTTGATAACATTTTAGGCAAGCTTTCCACCGAAGATACCCCCGCCTATCAGATTATTGAGGAATATAAGGGCAGTGACCTTGAATATAAGGAATATGAGCCTTTATTTGACTTTGTAAGACCTACCTGCGAAAAGCAGAACAAAAAAGGCCACTATATCACCTGTGACAGTTATGTTACTATGACTGACGGTACAGGTATCGTTCATATTGCTCCCGCCTTCGGTGAAGATGATGCCAAGGTCGGCAGACGTTATGATTTGCCCTTCGTTCAATTTGTTGATGGTCAGGGCAACCTTACCGCAGAGACTCCCTACGCAGGTGTATTCGTTAAAAAGGCAGACCCGTTGGTGCTTACCGACCTTGATAAGATGGGCCTTTTATTTGACGCTCCCAAGTTCGAGCACGATTATCCTCACTGCTGGCGTTGTGATACTCCCCTTATCTACTATGCCCGCGAATCCTGGTTTATCAAGATGACCGAGGTTAAGGATGACCTTATCCGCAACAACAATACTGTTAACTGGATTCCCGAAAGCATCGGCAAGGGCAGATTCGGCGATTGGCTTAAGAATGTTCAGGATTGGGGTATTTCCCGAAATCGTTATTGGGGTACTCCCCTTAACATCTGGCAGTGCGAGTGCGGTCACCTTCACTCAATAGGCAGTATTGAGGAATTGAAATCTATGTCCGATAACTGCCCCGATGATATCGACCTGCACCGCCCGTATATTGATGGCGTAACCATAAAATGTTCAAAGTGCGGCAAGGAGATGCACCGCGTTCCCGAGGTTATTGACTGTTGGTTTGACTCAGGCTCAATGCCATTCGCCCAGCATCACTATCCCTTTGAAAACAAGGATTTATTTGAGAGTCAGTTCCCTGCTGACTTCATCTCTGAGGCGGTTGACCAGACAAGAGGTTGGTTCTACTCCCTCCTTGCCATCTCCACCCTTATCTTCAATAAGGCGCCCTTCAAGAATGTTATCGTTTTAGGTCACGTTCAGGATGAAAACGGTCAGAAGATGTCCAAATCCAAGGGCAACGCTGTAGATCCCTTTGAGGCGCTCGAAACCTATGGTGCAGATGCAATTCGTTGGTATTTCTACACCAACTCTGCTCCCTGGCTTCCCAACCGTTTTCACGGTAAAGCCGTAACCGAGGGTCAGCGCAAGTTTATGGGCACACTCTGGAACACCTATGCATTCTATGTGCTCTACGCAAATATTGATAAATTTAACCCCGCTGATTATACACTTGATAAATCAAAACTTACCGTTATGGATAAATGGCTTTTATCAAAGCTTAATTCTATGGTTAAGGCTGTTGATGAAAACCTTGCTAACTACCGTATTCCCGAGGCCGCAAGAGCACTTCAAGATTTTGTTGATGAAATGAGTAACTGGTATGTAAGGCGTTGTCGCGAGCGTTTCTGGTCGGAAGATTTGACCGATGATAAGGTTACCGCTTACTTAACCCTTTACACCGCCCTTGTTACCACCGCTAAGGCTGCCGCTCCTATGGTACCCTTTATGACCGAGAGCATTTATCAGAATCTTGTTATGAGCGTTGATAAATCTGCTCCCGAGAGCATCCACCTTTGCGATTTCCCCGAGGTCTGTGAGGAGTTAATCGATGGTGAACTGGAGGCCGCTATGGATAGCGTTCTCGAAATCGTAGTTCTTGGCAGAGCCGCAAGAAACGGCGCTGTGCTTAAGAATAGACAGCCTCTTAACAATATGTACGTTAAATCCGAAACCAAGCTTGATGAGTTCTTCACCCACATCATAAAAGAAGAGCTTAACATCAAGAATGTAAGCTTTACCGATGAGGTTGATGGATTTGTTAGCTATAACTTTAAGCCTCAGCTTAAAACAGTTGGTCCTAAATACGGTAAGCAGTTGGGTGAAATCCGCGCGGCACTCGCTGAGCTTGATGGTAACGCCGCTAAGAAGGAGCTTGACAACAAGGGTGAAATCACCTTAAAGCTTCCCTCGGGCGATGTTACTCTCGCAACCGAGGACCTTCTTATCGATGCGGCTCAGAAGGAAGGCTACTATACCTTAAGCGACAACGGATTTACCGTAGCCCTTGATACCGTTCTTACCGAGGAGCTTATTGAAGAAGGCTTTGTAAGAGAGCTTATCAGTAAAATCCAGACTATGCGTAAGGATGCAGGCTTTAATGTTACCGACCACATTGAAATCACCGTAACAGGCTCACAGCGTGTTGTTGATATCGCTCTTAAGAAGAGTGAGGATATTGTGGGAGATACATTAGCCGAATCCCTTACAAATGCCGCAACCGAGGGCTTTGTTAAGGAATGGGATATTAACGGCGAAACCGTAGAAATCGGCGTTAAGCGTATTTAATTTAGGAGTTGATTATATGCCCAAAGATAAAGATACATCCCAAAAATCCAAGGCAGAAACCATTAAGGAAATTAAAGAAAATATTGGTGCTGCCGCCGAAAAGGTTGGCGCAAAAATCAACGAGCCCGTTGAAAAATACGGTAACGCTGTTGCAAACAATTTAGGGCTGATTATCAAAACTATAGCCTTTGTAGTTGCTTTCGCTATAATAATCCTCACATTTTTAGCGGCTTTTCTCGTATTCTCAAAGCAACCGCTATATATCGCAATTTCTCTTGGAATTGTGATACTTGGTACGGTTATCGCGGCAATTACACTATTTTTAATCTACGGTCTGGGCCATTTGATAATACAAAACAATGAGATTCTCAAAAGACTCAGGGATTTGAAAAAATAAATCATTAAAAAGGGCGGGAGATACAAATCTTCCGCCCTTATTTTATACTCTTGTATTTTTTCAGATTTATGGTATAATATATCTTGATATATTATTTTTAATAGGAAGGCTTGCTTAATGAGTTTCTTGAAGGATAAATTTAATACTCTCTTAAAGGTGCTTAAAGCGTTTTTTACGGTAACGCTTCCCCACCTTGCTAAAACCTACATCCCCATATTTTTCAAAGATATTGCGCCTAAGTTTTTCAAGGAAACTTTACCCGCTTTTATGAAGGAATCCTTTGAGGTTACCTCCACTAAACGCTCCAAGAAAATCGGCGCGATTGTTGCCGCTATACTTGTTTTAATAGTAGTGCTTGATTCGAAGCAGTTCACCATGCAAACCTTCGCGGCAAAGTGGATACTACTTGCTTTCTGCTTATTGTTCCCCCTGCTTATAGGTTTGATTATTGCATATACCATCAAGATTAAAAATAAGCTCATCCATAAAATATGGCATTTTGTACTTTTATTTGTAATGCCCATTGTTTCAATATCTATGACCGAGTGCCTTAACGGTATCTTTATTTATGATATGACTCATCGCGGCTTTTACGGCAACTATCTTTTAATTCTCTTACTCCACTTTTTAATTTATGCTGTTTCGGGAAGCCTTAAGCTTTCTATACTCATTGTTAACCCCATTCTTTACGGTTTCGCGCTTGCACACTGTTACGTTATGGAGTTCAGAGGCACACCCTTTATTCCTATGGACTTTTTCAGCATAAAAACCGCAGCTAATGTTGCAAATACCTATGAGTACAAGCTTTTATACACCGTTTTAACTGCAACCCTTATTTTAATCTTTATTATCGTTGTTGCCATAAAGCTTAAAAAACCCGATTTCCACCCCATAACCAAGGTGGTATCCCGTACCTTTATGGGAACTGTATTTGCAGTTTTAATGTCCCTTTTCTATTTCACCTCTATCTTTGCAGATATGGGTATTAAGCCTGATTTCTGGAATCAAAACAGAGGCTACCGCAACTACGGTTTTGCTTGGAATTTCTTCTGTAACACTAAATATCTCTTTATGTCCACCCCCTCGGATTACGATCCCGACCAAATCAGCGGATTTGTAGAGGAAACTGTGGATGAGGAAAAGGAAGATGTTACGGTTGAGGTTACCGAGAGCACTCCCAATATCATCTGCATTATGAATGAATCATGGTCGGATTTATCGGTGCTTGGCGATTTCACCACCAACGAACCGTATATGCCATATATTAACAGCCTTACCGAAAATGTTGTTAAGGGCAATCTTTATGTTCCAGTTATAGGCGCAGGTACCTCAAATACCGAATTTGAGTTCCTTACAGGCCACTCAACCGCATTTTTACCCTCAGGAAGCAATGCGTATATGCTCTATATCAAAAATCCCATCGCTTCTATAGCCTCAACCTTAGAAGCACAGGGCTATTCCTCTCTTGCATTCCATCCTTATTATAAGAGCGGTTGGAACAGAGTTAATGTGTATAACTATATGGGTTATAATAAGCAGATGTTCCTTGAAGAAATAATGGATATAACCCTTATGAACGATTATATGCAGAACGGCAACGATGCCGATTATCTGCAATCCCTTATAACCCAGAGATACCCCGAAAATCCCAATATGATTATAAGGCAGTATATAAGCGATTCTTATAACTACGATGTTCTTATCGATGAGTATGAAAACCGTGATACCTCTGTCCCCTTCTTTGCATTTAATGTTACCATGCAGAATCACGGTGGATATACTACCAGCAGTATGAACTTTAACGAAAGCATTTATGTTACCTCATCAGAAAAGGTTTATCCCAAGGCAAACAGATACCTTTCTCTCGTTAAGGAAACCGATAATGCTTTCCAGAAGATTGTAAACTATTTCGAGAATGTTGATGAGCCCACCGTTATCTGTATGTTTGGTGACCATCAGCCCTCAATTGAAACCGCTTTTGTTGCCGAGCTTTTGGGTGTTAAGAATCTTTCTGACCTCACTCCCGAGCAGGAACAAAGAAGGCATCTTACCCCCTTTATTATCTGGGCGAACTACGATATTGATGAAAAGTTCATTGATAAGCTCAGCGTTAATTATCTCTCATCCTATGTACTTGATATAGCGGGTGTTGAGCTTACGGATTACAACAAGTATCTCATCAAGCTATCCGAGCAACTTCCAGTTATTGATACTGTGGGATATATTGATGCCGAGGGTAATTACTACAGATGGAGCCAATCCTCACCCTATCTCGAAACCTTAAGCGAATACGAAAGAATTCAGTATAACGGCATTTTCGATACCGATAACAAAAAGAATGATATTTTCCTTATAGATGGCTACGAGCATAAGGCGACCGAGCCCGAAGAGGATAAGGAAAGAACTGTGGGAGAAACGGAAGAATAATATGAGAAACACCACCCTTTGCCATATTGAGAGGGACGGCAAATACCTTATGCTCCATCGCATAAAGAAGAAAAACGACCTTAATCAGAATAAATGGGTTGGCATAGGCGGTAAGTTTGAGGATAAGGAAAGCCCCGAGCAATGTAATGCGCGCGAGGTTTTTGAGGAAACGGGGCTCACCCTTAAATCTGCAGATTACCGCGGAATAGTGACCTTTGTTTCGGATAAATGGGAAACAGAATATATGCACCTTTTTGTTTCGAAAAGCTTTGAAGGTGAAATCAAGGAATGTGATGAAGGCGTTCTTCGATGGATTGATAAGGAAGAGCTTTTAACCCTTCCGCTTTGGATTGGTGATAAAATCTTCCTAAAACTCATAAATAATGATAAGCAGCCCTTCTTTTCTCTAAGACTGGAATACGTGGGAGAAGAGCTTATAAGCGCTATTCTCGACGGCAAAGAACTTAATCTGGATGTGGTTTTATGAAAATTTGTATATATGGAGCTTCCTCTAATATTATCGATTCGGTATATATTGAGGGTGGCGAAGATTTGGGAAGAAGACTTGCAAAACGCGGTCACGCCATTGTGTATGGCGGCGGCGCCGAGGGTATGATGGGCGCCGTTGCGCGAGGCATGAGCCAAGAAAACGGCGAAATAATCGGTATTGCTCCCTCCTTTTTCAAGGTGGATGGCGTGCTTTACGATAAGTGCACAAAATTTCTATATACCGATACTATGAGGGACCGCAAGAAGATGATGGAGGATCTCTCGGATGCTTTTTTAGTAACCCCAGGTGGAATTGGAACCTATGATGAATTTTTTGAAATTCTTACCCTAAGGCAGCTTTGCAAGCACTTAAAGCCCATCGCAATATTTGATATAAACGGTTATTTCAAGCCGCTCATCGATATGCTCGAACAAACAATTAAAGAAAAATTTATGCCGGATACCAACCGTAAGCTTTATTTTGTTTCGGATAATCCCGATGATATAATCGATTATCTTGAAAATTACAAGGCTACTGAGACCGACATTTCAACCCTTAAACACATTTCTAAGTAATAAATCTGTAATTTCAACATTGGGGCGAGGCATAACTTAAAGATAAGGCTATGCTTTGCCTTTTTAATATTTTGGAGGAATATATGAACGGTATTTTAGATTCGTTAAAGGAATCCTTAAAATCTGTATTACCTATAGCGGCCATTGTTTTGCTGCTTAGCGTTACCGCGGCTCCCTTGGGAACGGGTGTTTTGGTGCTGTTTTTATTTGGAACGCTCCTGCTCATCTCAGGTATCAGCTTTTTTAACTTAGGCTCAGGTATTTCTATGGAGCCTTTAGGCGAAGGGCTTGGAAAACAGATAAGTAAATCTAAAAATATGTTTTTTCCTCTTATTATCTGCTTTGTTCTCGGCGTTCTTATAACCGTTGCCGAGCCCGATTTACAGGTGCTTGCCGAACAGGTACCCTCCATACCTAACCTTGTACTTGTGCTTTGCGTAGCGGTTGGTGTTGGCGCATTTTTAAGTATTTCTATGATAAGAAGCCGTAAGGGTATTCCCCTTTCACGACTTTTACTTGTTTTTTATGCGATTATAGTTATTCTTGCGTTTTTTGCCCCTGATGAATTTGTTCCCACCGCCTTTGATTCGGGCGGAGTTACAACGGGCCCCATAACCGTACCCTTCATTATGGCTCTTGGCGCAGGTATGGCTACCATAAGAAACGATAAGCGCTCGGGTGAAAACAGTTTCGGTCTTGTGGCGCTTTGCAGTATCGGTCCCATTCTTTCGGTGCTTATACTAAGCATCTGCTACAATCCTAATCCTGAAACAACCGAAACGGTTATCCCCGAGATTTTAACCACCAAGGATGCCTTTGCTCAGTTTTTATATGCTATCCCCCACTATGCCGAGGAGGTGCTTATTGGCCTTGCTCCCATAGTTGCAGTATTTTTTATCTTCCAGATTGCTTCAAAAAGATACCACAAGCATCAGATAACTAAAATCTGCATAGGCTTTGTTTATACATATATAGGGCTTGTGCTTTTCCTTACCGGCGCCAACGTTGGCTTTATGCCTGCGGGAAGGCTCATAGGAGCAACCGTTGCAGAGGGTAAATACAAATACCTATTGGTTGTAATCGGTATGCTTATTGGCTACTTTGTAGTTTTGGCAGAGCCTGCAATTCACTCGCTTAAAAAGCAGGTTTCCGAAGTAACTAAGGGCGCTGTTTCGCAAAAATCCATAGCAATTGCTCTTTCAGTAGGCGTATCAATAGCCGTTGGAATTTCGATGCTCAGAGTAATAACGGGTATCCCCATCCTCCCCTTCTTAATTGTAGGTTATACTGTATCCCTAATAATAACATTCTTTGTACCGCCTATTTATACAGGTATCGCTTTCGACTCGGGCGGAGTTGCTAGCGGACCTATGACCACCACCTTTATTCTCCCCTTCGCGCTCGGCGCTTGCAATGTTCTTGGCGGAAATGTTATGACTGATGCATTCGGCATTGTGGCAATGATAGCCTTAGCCCCGCTTATAAGCATTCAGCTTTTAGGCTTTGGAGCTACTGTGAGGCGTAAAAAATCCCTCCAAAAAGCCCACGCTGAATTTATTCAAATTGAAGATGATATTATCTATTACGAGGAGGATTGCGCATGAGCAAACAGCAGGTAAATCAGATTATGCTGCTCATATCTGTAGTGGAATACGGCAAGGCATCCAAGCTTATGAAAAGCCTTGATAATATGAATATCCGTATGCATATTCAAAGCTTAGGCTTTGGCACAGCGCCTACCGAAATGATGGATATTTTCGGCCTTGGTACCAAGGATAAGGATATACTTTTCAGCTTTGCTACCGAAGAGGCGGTTAAGAATTTTGCCGCAGATTTCGCTGATAATTTCGCGAGAAATTCCCAGTACGGCGGAATCGTTTTTGTAATAAAGCTTTCGGCTATTAACCGTATTGCCGCAGAAATTATAACCCGCCACCAACAAGAGATAAAAGGAGTTGATGCTGATATGAAGAGTGAACACAAGCACAATCTTATAATGATAACCGTAAATCAAGGATATGTAAACGAGGTTATGCAAACTGCAAAACGGGCAGGCGCCACGGGTGGCACCGTTATTAAAGGCCGCCTTGCAGAGATCGAAAATTTCAAGGAGATTGCAAATATTGAAGTTGAAGAAGAACGCGAAATAATTTTAATCATGGCTCCTGCCGACACAAGCGCAACTATTATGGAAGAGGTTAACCGCGAATTCGGCATCAAAACCGAAGCAAAAGGAATTCTCTGCTCAATACCCATTGAAACAGCATACAAAATCTAATAAATTAAAGGGAGTAGGTCAAACCTACTCCCTTTTCTTATATACCTTTATATTTCTTTCTTGTAGCCATTCCGCCTCTGATATGGCGTTCAAGCTTATTCTTTTCAAGAATTTTCTTTACACAGCGATAAAGCTGTGGATTATCCTTAGAAAGCCTCTCGGTAACATCCTTATGTACTGTGGATTTACTTACCTTAAAAACCTTTGCCGCCGCTCTCACGGTGGCGCCTGTTTCTATTATGTATTCACCGAGAGCTACCGCTCTTTCTGTTGTGCCTTCCCTCATACAATCAACTCCTAAAAGGACCTAATAAATTGTATGAAAGCATTTTATAAAATATGCGCCGCTCTTTTGATTAAAAATGGTCATTCATAAACAAAAAAGCTCCTATTCAAAAACACTTTGAATAGGAGTTTTTTATTATGCTGATAGTTCGACATTTCTTATCACAAAAAAGCTTCATAACTTGGATTTTGGAAATCAAAAGCAACTGTATCGGCGCTATGGCTATCGCTCGAAAGAATAAATTTACCGCCGTTTTCCTTAATGTATCTTATAATATCTTCATCAGGATAAGCGGTGGTTTTATAGCCCCGTGAAATTGCGCCCGTGTTTATTTCAAATGGTATATTAAAGGGCAGCAGTTTATCCACCGCCTCTTTCCAAGCAGAAATATAGCGCGGATGATTCTTATCAAACAGAGCTTCTTTTTCGCTGAATTTCGTAATTAAATCAAAATGCCCTATTACATCGGCGTTTGTTCTTTCGGCCACATTGCCCACCAAGCAGTAGTATTCTTCAACCAGCGCATAAACATCTCCTCCGAAATGCTTTTTCGCCGCATCCGAAAGGTGCGCGGCAGTATTATCAACAGGAATATACTCCCCGTCCTTTTTAACATAATGCACCGAACCGATTACATAATCTAAATTATGTGTAGGAATATCCGAATAATAATCTTGCTCTATACCGCATAAAATCTTAATTTTATCGCGATATTTTACTTTCAGATTTTCTATTTCGCATATATACTCATCAATGCTATCTTTTTTTATGCAATATTCTTCATCAAAACAGGTATAGGAATGGTCGGAAAAACCTATCACCTTAAGACCTTTTTTTATTGCGGAAAGAACCATCTCTTCGGGTGTGTTTTTACCATCGGAAAAAACGGTATGAATATGAAGGTCTTGAGTTATCATTTTGTCATTTTCTCCTGCTTGACCTTATGGTCGATAACATGGCGAGAAGCAAGCTCTCTATGTATATCCTCAAGTGAAATTCCCATTTCTATCATAAGCACCATTACGTGATAAGCAAGGTCGGCTATTTCGTATATAGTCTCCGCTTTATCGTTATCCTTGGCGGCAATTATAACCTCGGTAGATTCTTCCCCAACCTTTTTTAATATTTTATCAATACCCTTTTCGAAAAGATAGGTTGTATAAGAGCCTTCTTTTTTATCTGTTTTTCTACCTGTTATAAGGTTCATTAAACCCTGATAAGAAAACTCGCTAAGCTCTTCGCTTTGGAAAACGGGGTTTTCAAAGCAGGAAAACGTACCCTTATGGCAAGCGGGGCCTTCGGACTCTACCACAACTACCAGAGCATCGTTATCGCAATCGGCAGTAATCGATACTATGTGCTGATAATTTCCGCTTGTTTCACCTTTTAACCAAAGCTCTTGACGGGAGCGGCTATAGAAGGTGGTCAGCCCTTTTTCCATAGAAATTTTAAGGCTTTCCTCATTCATATAAGCAAGTGTTAATACCTTTTTAGTTATAGAATCAACAACTATTGCAGGAATAAGACCATCCTTATCAAATTTCAAATTCTTAATATCTAACATAATTTTCTCCTTTGCAAAGCGGTGGGAATCTAATAAGCTTCGGTTGCCACTGCTTTGACTATAATCTAGTGGGGATGTTGTTTCTTGCCATTTCGGCTTTAAGATCGGAAATCTTTACTTCGCCAAAATGAAAAATCGAAGCCGCAAGACCTGCATCTACCTTCGGCAAGGTATTAAAAAGGGTAATAAAATCGCCTATTTTACCCGCGCCGCCCGAAGCAATTACGGGCACATTAACGGCATCACATACCGCTTGCAGCATTTCTATATCGAAGCCTTTTTTTACACCGTCGGTATCAATGGAATTTACTACGACCTCGCCCGCGCCGTTACCTACACAGCGCTTGATCCATTCGATTGCTTCCATTCCCGTATTTTCCCTTCCGCCCTTGGCGAATACACGAAAAACGCCATCAACACGCTTGATATCGGCCGAAAGCACCACACATTGATCACCGTAAAGCTTAGCCGCTTCACCTATAAGGCTCGGGTTTTTAATAGCGCCCGAATTAACACTCACCTTATCGGCGCCGCATTTAAGCACACGGTCAAAATCAGCAACGGTATTTATGCCTCCTCCAACCGTTAATGGTATAAACACCTCTTTCGCGGTTTGGGTTAAAATATCGGTAAACAGTTTCCTGCCATCACTCGAAGCAGTAATATCATAAAAAACAAGTTCATCAGCGCCGCAATCACTATAAAATTTTGCAAGTGTTATTGGGGATGAAACATCGGAAAGGCCTTCAAAATTCACACCTTTTACAACACGCCCGTTTTTAACATCAAGGCAAGGAATGATTCTTTTTGTTATCATTTTGCCACCTCAATCGCCTGCTCTAAATTTATAGCGCCAGTATAATACGCTTTGCCTATTATCGCGCCGTGGATATTAAGCCTTGTAAGTTTTATTATATCCTCAATAGTAGAAACACCGCCTGAAGCAATAATCTGAAGTCCGAACTTTTGAGAAAGCGCGGCATATAATTCGTGATTTGTGCCCATCATTGCGCCATCCTTTGAAATATCGGTGCAGATGATAGTTTTTACGCCGATTTTTTCCATTTTTTCACAGAAATCAAAGGCATCTAAATTAGATGTTTCAGTCCAACCCTTTATTGCCACAAAGCCATCCTTAACATCAATACCAACGGCTATTTTTTCGCCGTATTTTTCTACGGCTTTTTCTACAAAGCCTTCGCTTGTTACGGCGGCAGTTCCTAAGATCACACGGTCTATACCTGCAGAAATATATTGATCAATAGTTTGCATATTGCGGATGCCTCCGCCGATTTCGCAAAAAAGATTGGTTTGATTTTTAATTTTTATTACTGTTTCAAGATTTGGTGTGCTACCGCTTTTTGCGCCCTCCAAATCAACTAAATGAATATGTGTTGCGCCGCTTTTTTGGAATTCAAGGGCTATTTCGCAGGGATTTTCGCTATAAACAGTCATTTGATTATAATCGCCCTTAAAAAGCCTTACGGCTTTACCTTCAAAAATATCAATGGCAGGATAAATCAGCATATTTCGTTCTCCTTCAACTCAACAAAGGCTTTAAGAATTAAAAGCCCCACGTTACCGCTCTTTTCGGGGTGGAATTGGCAACCGAAAACATTTTTGTTTGCTACGGCGGCGGTAAGCTCGGCGCCGTATTCAGCGGTTGCTATTACGCTTTCTTCGCAGTTATCGGCATAATAGGAGTGCACGAAATAAACGCAATCTCCGTTATGTATCTTGGAAAACAACGGATTTTCCTTTTTGAAAATCAACGGATTCCAGCCAATATGCGGAATTTTAAGTTCATTATCGACCACATCTCTTATTGGTTTTACCGAGCCCTTAATAAGCCCAAGGCCTTTATGTTCGCCGTATTCGTAGCTTTTTTCAAAAAGCAGCTGCATACCAAGGCAAATACCCAAAAGCAGTTTACCTGAAGCGGCTAAATCTATAATTACACTATCAAGCCCGCTCTCGTTAAGCTTTCGCGCGGCATCCTCAAAAGCGCCCACACCCGGAAGTATTATACTATCGGCAGATTTTAGCACATCCTTATCGCAAGTAACCACTACATCAGCGCCGATTGCCAAAAGGGAGCTTTTAAGCGAAAAAAGATTACCTACTCCGTAATCAACAATAGCTACCATTATAAAACACCTTTCGTGGATAAAACCTCATCTTGATAATCAGGATCTATTTTTACCGCATCCTTAATGCTGTGAGCCGCTGACTTAAAAGCTCCCTCTATTATATGGTGGGAATTTATACCGTCAATTTCCTTAATGTGCAAGCTACACTCAGCATTACGCACAAAGCCATACCAAAATTCTTCTACAAGCTCGGTATCAAATGTGCCCACCTTTTCGGCGGTGATATCCATATCATAACCGAGATATGCTCTTCCCGAAAAGTCTATGGCGGTTAAAATAAGCGCTTCATCCATGGCTAAAACCATATATCCGTAACGAACGATACCTTTTTTATCCGAAAGCGCTTCCTTAAAAGCCAACCCCAAGGAAATACCGATATCCTCTACTGTATGGTGGTCATCCACATATGTATCGCCCTTACAGGTAAGCTCTATATCAAATCTTCCGTGCTTAGCAAAAAGGGTTAGCATATGGTCAAGAAAACCGCATCCGCTATCAATTTTGCTCTCCCCCTTACCATCAATGTTAAGGGTCAATGAAATATCGGTTTCGTTAGTTTTTCGATTTATCGTAGCTGTTCTCATAATAACTCCTTTAATACCTCTTCTAAGATTTGAATAAACGATTGCATTTGTTCCCTACTGCCTATGGTAATGCGGTTATAGTCCCTTAAACCCGATTTATCAAAGTGGCGTACCAATACGCCCTTTTCTTTGAGTCTTAAATATATTTCCTTACCGCCTACAACCGAATGCTTTGCAAACAAGAAATTAGCATATGAATCTGTCATTATAAACCCTAACCTTTTAAGCTCGTTTGCAGTCCATTGTCGGTTTTCTTTAATCTTACCGCAGTTTGTTTTATAGTATTCATCATCCTCTAAAGCGCCAATACCCGCGGCCTCGGTCATACGGTTTACGTTATAAGGATTAGTGGAATATTTTATAGTATTAAGGTCACGAATAAGTTCCTTACATCCTATACCGAATCCCAATCTTCCGCCCGCTAATGAGCGCGATTTTGAAAAGGTTTGGGTTACAAGCAAATTATTATACTTTTTTATAAGCGGAACTACACTTTCTGCGCCAAAATCAACATACGCCTCATCAATAACTACCACATTATCGGGGTTAGCTTTTACTATTTCCTCAATTTCGGAAGCGGCCAGAACAATACCTGTAGGCGCATTAGGATTTGCAATAAATATTGTTTTACCTATAGATTTATAATCGCTAATATTTATTGTAAAATCATCCTGCAAAGGAATCTCACTGTATTCAACGCCGTTAAGCTGCGCAAAAACGGGATAAAAACCGTAGGTAATATCAGGAAAAACAGCGCCGCTTTCGCAAAAGGCCATAAAAGCAAAATTGAGTATCTCATCCGAACCGTTGGTAAAAATGATCTCATCCGTTTGAACAGCAAAATATTTTGCCACCGCTTCAACAAGGTCACGACACTCAGGGTCAGAATAAAGCTGCAAATTTTTTGCCGCGTTGGCCGCCCTTTCCTGCGCCATTTTTGATGGCGCAAACGGGGATTCGTTTGTATTGAGTTTTATATACTGCATATCTTTGGGTTGCTCGCCCGGGGTATAAGGGATAAGACAATTGTATTTAGAACTAAAAAAACGGCTCACTTAATTTCCCTCCGTACGAATAACAGCGCTTTTTGCATGCGCGGTAAGCCCTTCCTTTTCTGCAAAAAAGGCAACATCCTGCGCCACCTTTGATAAGGCTTCCTTTGTATAGTAAGTGTACTGTGTTTTTTTCACGAAATCATCAACAGATAACGGACTTGAAAATTTTGCAGTACCGCTGGTTGGAAGGGTGTGGTTAGGACCTGCATAATAATCTCCCAAGGCTTCGGGGCAATTTCTACCCATAAAGATAGAGCCTGCGTGACGAATAGAGTCAAGATAATCAAAGGGATTATCCAATAGAAGTTCTAAATGCTCGGGGGCGATCTCGTTAGCAATATCTATTACCTTTTCTAAGGTTTCGGCAACAATGATTTTACCATTATTATCAATAGATTCACGGGCAATTTCACTACGCAAAAGCTTAGGAATTTGTTTTTCAAGCTCATCGCTTACAGCCTGCGCCAATGTATAAGAATCAGTAACAAGAACAGCGCTTGCCAATTTATCGTGTTCGGCTTGAGATAATAGGTCTGCCGCCGCATGCGCAGGATTGGTTTTTCCATCAGCAATTATTAAAATTTCACTGGGACCTGCTATCATATCAATAGAAACTTGACCAAAAACCTGCTTTTTGGCTTCGGCAACAAAGGCATTACCCGGGCCCACGATTTTATCTACCTTTGGAATGCTTTCGGTTCCGTAAGCCAATGCTGCAATTGCTTGCGCTCCGCCGACCTTGAAGATTTTATCAATACCCGCGATACTTGCCGCCGCAAGAATTACGGGATTAACCTTACCGTTTTTGGAGGGCGGTGTTACCATAACAACCTCTTTACAACCTGCAATTTTAGCAGGAATAGAATCCATCAACACGGTTGAGGGATAAGCCGCAGTACCACCCGGAACATAAAGACCTGCACGGTCAACAGGAATGATTTTTTGCCCAATTATTATTCCATCTTCTTTTTTAATTTCAAAGCCTTGGCGCACCTGATTTTGATGATAAAGACGAATATTTTCAGCTGCAGTTTTTAAGATTTCAATAAATTTGGGCTCAACGGAATTTACAGCCTCTTCAATTTCTTCTTGTGTAACAAGCAGTTCTTCAAGCTCCGCTTTATCAAATTTTTTGCAATATTCGTAAAGCGCTTTATCACCGTTCACTTTAACATTTTCGATAATTTCAGCAACAACAGTCTCAACATTTACATCTGCTTCCACGCGGGAAAAAATTTCTTTTGCTGAAACTTCGCCGAATTTTAAGATTTTAATCATTTACGGGCCTCCGTTTGCGCAGAAAGTTCACTTGCAATTTTTTCAATACTTTCTGATTTGAATTTATAGCTTGTTTTATTTGCAATAAAACGCGCGCTGATAGGTACAATTTCTTCAATAACCTGAAGTTCATTTTCTTTTAGTGTAGTACCGGTTTCTACAATATCAACGATAACATCTGATAAATCTAAAATCGGTGCTATTTCAATGGAACCGTTAAGGTGAATAATATCAATATTCATACCCTTTGAAAGATAATATGAGCTTGCAATATTCTTAAACTTTGTTGCAACACGCAAGGTACGGCTCATATCGTAGCGAAAGTTCCGTTTTGCCGCAACTGCCATACGACATTTACCTATATCGAGGTCTAAAAGCTCATAAACATCGGGTTTATATTCAAGTAAGATATCCTTACCTGCAACACCTATATCAGCGGCACCGCGTTCTACATATATTGCAACATCAGAGGGCTTAACCCAAAAATAACGCACACCTGCTTCTTCGTTTTCGAAAATCAGCTTGCGGTTATTTTCTTTAATGGAGGGACAGCTAAACCCCGCTTTTTCAAACATAGCATAAACCTTTTCTCCCAATCTACCCTTAGGTAAAGCTACATTAAGCATTGGTTTCACCATCTGTCACCTCTTCATCAAAATTTACACATTTACGGTACTTAATATTTTCGGGAATAGCTTTACATACAAAAACTGTTTCGCCATTTTCCAAAAGTGTATTTGCATATGCATTAAGGGCGGATAAATCCGTATCCTTGCTATAAATCAAAAGAACATCAACATCATACTCATTGGGTGGCAGGTTAAATCTATCCAGCATATCAAGATACGCTGCGAAGCCAATAGCGCCTGAACGGCGGTTCATCTTTTTCATTAGCTTATCATACTGACCACCCGAAAGTACGCTTGTGGGTATGCCTTCAATAAATCCCTTAAAAACGATGCCGTTGTAGTATTTTATATCATTAACTACTGAAAAATCGATGTGTAATAACGGTTTCAAAGCATCATCAATAGAATCAAATACGGTTTGCAGTTGCTTTATAGGTGATATATCAGTCTTACCTGCGAGTACATTCGCGAGCTTTGGTAAAACCTCTGTAGGCGTACCGCTAGTGGATATTAAAAGCTTAAGAATTTCAATATCTTCTGATTCCATTCCCAAAGATGCGCAAAGCTTTGCAAGCTCGTGGGTATTTTTTTCGCCAATCAGCTTTAATATATCCGCGCGAGCGAAATTCGGCACACAAAAGCTTTCCAAAATATTTTCTAAAAGGCCTAAATGTGAAATATCCAAAACACATGAATCCGAAATAATTCTAAGACTCTCGGCGGCAAGCGTTATAACTTCACAAATGCTATAACAATCAATATCGCCAAAGCATTCAAGGCCCGCTTGCATAATTTCCTTATAGGTATGACTACCCATAGAAATTCGATAAACATTTTCGTTATAAAAAACTCTTTGAATGGTTTCGGGATTATCCTTGGTATTTTTAATTATGGATAGTGTAACATCGGGCTTTAATGCCATAAGCTTGCCGCTTGTATCGGTAAAAGTGATAACACTATCTGAAATTAAAAAATCCTTATTTCGCGCATATAAATCATATTCTTCGAATTTACTCATCTTATACTGTGAATAGCCCCGTGAAGAATATAGAGAACGGAGAGCATAAACTACTTTTTCGTTAAAGCTTAAAAAAAGCTCACTGCTTTGCATTATTTTCCCTCCGTACTGTTAAGCTTATTTATAGCGGTACGGTAACCGCCGCTGCCATAATTCAGGCATTTACTTACCCTACCTATTGTTGCTGAGCTAACATCCATTTGTTCAGCTATCTTTTGATAACTGAGCCCTTTGGATAATAAAACAGCCGTATCTAACCTTTGAGCCATATCCTGCACTTCCTTTATGGTGCAAAGATCAGCAAAATATTCATAACATTCCTCTATAGTTTCCAAATTAAGTAAAGATTGAAATAATCTATCAACCGATTCGTTGCGAAATCTTAACATAAAATTACCTCACAATTCAATATGCTACTATGATATCACATCACCGTGGTAAAGTCAAGTGGTAAAACGCCTATTTTAAGCCTTTTTTCTCTAAAATTTATCCCGTGATAAAAAGCAGTTTATCCTCTCCAAAATTACTAATATTTTTGTAATGGTTATAAAAACAGCACGGCTTACTACCGTGCTGTTTTACTCCCTCTATAAAGGTCATTAAATATTACTCGTAATCTACAACATCAACCCAAGAAAGAAGCAGTTCCCTTTCGTGCTCGTTACCCTTAACGGATTGAGAAGCGGCAACAATTGGCATCCATTTCTGAACATACTGCTTAGCCGTATTACTCTTTTGGCAGAACAAATCAAGATACTTTTTAGCGCCCTGTTCATCACCGTTTAGCCAGAAGAGCAGATATGTTCTTGCAGCATCGGCAGAGGCGTTGCCCTGAGTAGCGTGGGACCAATCGATGATATAGGCAGTACCATCCTCTTTAATAATTATATTAGAGGGGTTAAAATCGCCGTGGCATACCTTTTTATGCTTAGGCATACCTTCAAGGCGGGTATGAAGCTCATAACGGGTGGTAGCATCAAGAGATGATTCGCTGATCTTTCTGTTCATCTTATCCTTAAGCTTATTAAGTAAGGGGCTAACCTTTGAATGAACAGTAAGCTGTAAATCAACTAAAAGGTTTAGATACTCCTCGTATTTATCCTTGTTTTCTTCCATAAGCTGCGCTAAGGTTTTACCCTCAATAAACTCAGAAACAATAGCCCATTTGCCATCTATCATAGAAACCTCAAGGATTTTGGGAATATTGAGCCCTGTTTCCTCGATTCTTGCCTGATTAAGTGCTTCGTTGAGAACATCAGCCTTGGAATAATCGGTATCAAAAACTTTAATACATTTATCGCCATCACGATAAATTACCTTGTTTTTTCTTTCAGCAATTATCTTATCTAATTTCATCTTTTATCCTCCTTAAGCCTTGGGCATATCTAATTCTGTAAAATGCTTGCCGTAATAAGCGTTAAGATACATTTGCTTGATTTCACTCATAAGCGGATAACGGGGGTTGGCGCCTGTGCACTGGTCATCAAAAGCCTGTTCCACCATATCATCAAGATTATCAAGGAATACCTTTTCATCGATACCGTAATCCTTGATGGTATCCTTAATGCCAACCTTAGCCTTAAGTTCGTTTATTGCCTTAATGAGATTTTCAAGCTTCTCTTCATCACTGCTGCCGCCAAGACCTAGGTGGTCTGCAATCTCGGCATAACGGGCAAGGGTGTGGGGGTGGTCATACTGAGAGAAGGTACCCATCTTTGCGGGAGCCTCACTCGCATTAAAGCGAAGCACCTCTTCAATCATAAGAGCATTAGCAACGCCGTGGGGCAAGTGATGGAAAGCACCCAGCTTATGCGCCATAGAGTGACAAACTCCGAGGAATGCATTGGCAAATGCCATACCTGCTATTGTGGCGGCGTTTGCCATCTTCTCTCTTGCCTTAACATCTGTCTGACCGTTCTCATAGGCTATGGGGAGATATTCAAATACAATCTTTAAGGAATTGAGCGCTAAGCCATCGGTATAATCGGTAGCCATAACCGAAGCGTAAGCCTCAAGAGCGTGAGTAACTGCATCTATACCCGAAGCGGCTGTAAGACCCTTTGGGGCAGACATATGGAAATCTGTATCGATAATAGCCATATTAGGAAGCAGCTCATAATCGGCAAGAGGATATTTAACTCCTGTCTTCTCATCTGTAATAACAGCAAAGGGAGTAACCTCACTACCTGTACCTGCTGAGGTGGGAACTGCGATAAAGTATGCCTTTTCGCCCATTTTGGGGAAGGTATAAACACGCTTACGGATATCAATAAATCTCATAGCCATATCCATAAAGTCAGCATCGGGATGCTCATATAAAACCCACATAATCTTTGCGGCATCCATAGCAGAGCCGCCGCCTAATGCAATAATGGTATCGGGCTTAAAGGCCGCCATCTGCTCGGCGCCATCCTTAGCGTTTTTAAGGGTGGGATCGGGCTGAACATCAAAGAAAGTAGTATGCGCAATACCCATTTCATCCAGTTTATCGGTTATGGGCTTTGTATAACCGTTCTCATAAAGGAAATTATCGGTTACGATAAATGCTCGCTTAGAGCCGCGAACGGTTTTAAGCTCATCAAGAGCTACGGGCAGACAGCCCTTCTTGATATATATCTTTTCGGGGGCTCTGAACCAAAGCATATTCTCCCTTCTTTCTGCTACAGTTTTAATATTTAACAGGTGCTTAACGCCAACGTTATCCGAAACCGAGTTGCCGCCCCAGGAGCCGCAACCAAGGGTTAGCGATGGAGCTAACTTAAAGTTATATAAATCACCTATACCGCCGTGAGCCGAGGGGGTATTTACAAGTATTCGGCAGGTTTTCATACGGGCAGTAAATTCATTTAATTTTTCAGTTTCGGTCATTTCGTTAAGATAGATACTTGATGTATGACCGTAACCGCCATCGGCAATAAGATGCTCTGCCTTTCCGAGCGCATCCTCAAAGTTCCTTGCTTTATACATTGCAAGTACGGGAGATAATTTCTCGTGGGCAAACTCCTCGGAAAGCTCAACGCTTTCTACCTCACCCATCAGTATCTTGGTGCCTGCAGGAACAGTTACGCCTGCAAGCTCTGCAATCCTTGCGGCAGACTGACCAACGATTTTAGCATTTAATGCGCCGTTGATAATAATAGTTTTTCTTACCTTTTCGGTCTCATCGGCGGTTAAGAAATAACAGCCCCTTGTTGCGAACTCGCGTTTTACTTCATCATAAATGCTTTCCATAACGATAACCGATTGCTCAGAAGCGCATATCATACCGTTATCAAAGGTTTTGGAGTGAATAATAGAATTTACTGCAAGAAGAATATCTGCAGTATCATCAATAATAGCGGGGGTATTACCTGCGCCTACGCCCAAAGCGGGTTTACCGCTTGAGTACGCCGCCTTAACCATACCTGGACCGCCTGTCGCGAGGATAATATCTGCCTCCCTCATAACCGTATTGGTCATTTCAAGGCTAGGCACATCGATCCAATCTATAATACCCTCGGGAGCACCTGCTTTCACTGCGGCCTCAAGTACTAACTTTGCGGCGGCAATAGTTGAGTTTTTGGCTCTCGGATGGGGTGAAATAATTATTGCATTTCTTGTTTTAAGAGCTAAAAGGCACTTAAATATTGCGGTGGAGGTTGGGTTAGTTGTGGGAATTACCGCCGCAACAACACCGATAGGCTCGGCGATTTTCTTAATGCCAAAGGCCTTATCCTCCTCAATTACTCCGCAGGTCTTTGTATTCTTATAGGCATTATAAATATATTCGGAAGCATAGTTATTCTTTATAACCTTATCCTCCACAACGCCCATACCTGTTTCCTCTACTGCCATTTTAGCAAGAGGTATTCTCGCCTTATTTGCGGCAGATGCGGCGGCTAAAAAGATTTTATCCACCTGTTCCTGATTATATGTAGCGAAAACTCTTTGAGCGGCTCTTGTTCTTGCAATAGCCTCTTCAAGCTTTTCAACACTATCTACCATTAAATAATCTTTATTTTCCATAATTGCCTCCTAAACGGATTTTGCTTTGTGATTATTTTAACAATCCTTAATCCTTTTGACAATTCTTAAAATGACTAACGGGTATTATCAATTTTGATAATACCCGCATTTTTACAAGTTCTTTAGCTTTGATTTATTAAGCTCATCAATAAATCTGCGATCAAGCTCTGTAAGCTTGTACCCTTCCCTATATATAAGAACATCCTTATAAATCTTTTTGTTTTCCCCGCATTTCCGCTGAACAAGTCCATACCTTTCCACAAGCTCCGCGGGAGCAGGAGAAATCCACATAAAAGTATCACTGTTTTTAGAAAGCAAATCGAACTGACTTGCTCTCTCAAAAACAAATATTTTACGCCTTATGTTATCGTCAAGCTCCTCTTTCATTACCTTTGAAACGGGAAGTGACGGAACATAAGGGTCGGCGTGAGCTATTTCAATAAAGCGGGACAAATCGCTGAAGGTAATATTCTCCTTCTTCGCAAGAGGGTTATCCTTGCTCATTATAAGGGTATAGCAAAACTCGGTAACCATCTCATATTTAAGGCCTTTTTCCTCGAGCATATCCTTGAAATACTTATCGTGATTTTCGGAATATCTGATTATGCCCAACTTATAATCATGGTTAATAATATTATGTATGGTACGCTTTGAGTTAGTTTCCTTATAAAAGATCTCGGCATCATCATCCGAAAGAGTTTTTGAAAACTCGGCAAAGGCATCCGAAATATAGCAGGCTCTCGGCACAGAAATAGAAAATTTTTGCTTTTTACGGGAATCCTCTTTATAAAAGTTTTCAACCTGGTCGATCTGAGCCAATATTTCCTTTGCGAAGGTTATGAACTCCTCGCCCTCGGCGGTCAGAGTCATACCCGATGAGGTGCGGTCAAATATAGCCACACCGATGCTTTCTTCAAGCTCTTTTATGGAACGGCTGATATTGGGGGCCGCTATAAACAATGCCTCCGAGGCTTTGCTAAGGCTACCTGCCCTTGCTACCTCAACAGCGCACTTTAAGTGGGATAAATTCAAAATTTTTCACCAACCAAAATTATTTACTGTTATACTTTTCTAAAATCTCGGGCTCATCCGCAAAAATCATTCTAAAGAGAGAATCGGCAAAAAGCTCGTGCATCTCGCGTGTTGGGTGATTTACCCTATTCGCTAGAAGCATAGTCGTATCTTCTGTTTTACTTATTTCCTTCCATTTTGAATAGCAATCGCAAACGGGTATACCGTTATCCTGCGCGGTTTTACGGGCAGCTTCAATATATGTATCCATTCTGCCGCCGTTTTGCATCTCGGCAGTTTTTTCAGCATAGGATTTATAGCCTTCAAAGGTATCCTCCGCAACATAAGTATTAAGCATATTGGGGGTTAAAAATATAGTAAAAATACCCTTTTCGTTGCACTTTTTGAATATAGTTGCAAGGGATTCGGTGTACTCTTCAATGGGAAAATTAACATCATTAAGGCCAAAACAAACAATAACCAAATCGGGATTATGAGAGAAAACATCTCTATCCATTCTATCAAGAGAATCTTTAGCAGTTATACCCTCTATGCCCGAATCAATGACATTAACGGGAACGTAATTCCTTATACTGAGAATTTTATTACGAAGTCGGTTCCAATAGGTTGTTTCATAACCTACCTCATTATAACCTAAAATCCCGTGGGTAACGCTATCACCGAAAGCTACTATATTTATAGCACCGTTAATTCTGATGCCATCAGCATTCATTTTAAGTTTTTCAGCTATTGTCATATTAAAAACCTGCCTTTCAACGATAATTTTACCATTTTATGAGATTTCCGTCAATAGAAAAACACGGACATTTGCCCGTGTTTTTTATCTACAATTTTGACTTTATGTACTTAATTTGCTTTTCTACGGATGAAACGCTTGTACCACCCTCGCTTATTCTCTTAGAAACGCAGGTTTCAAGACTTATCTCATCAAATAAATCGGCCTCAAAGGAATTATCGTAATTTTTATACTCCTCTAAGGTAAGGTCGCAAAGCACCCTGCCGCTTTTTATACAATCGGCAACTATACCGCCCGAAAGCTTATAAGCAGTTCTGAAGGGCATACCCTTTTTAACAAGGTAATCGGCAAGGTCGGTAGCGTTTATAAATCCGCCGCCTGCCGCCTTTAGCATATTATCGGTATTAGCCTTAAGAGTGGTTATCATACCCTCAAATACGCCTAAGCACATCTTAACAGTATCGCAGGTATCGAAAATGCCCTCTTTATCCTCCTGCATATCCTTATTATATGCAAGGGGCAGGCCCTTAAGGGTGGTGAGCAGACCTAATAAATTTCCATATACCCTACCCGTTTTACCGCGTACAAGCTCTGCCATATCGGGATTCTTCTTTTGCGGCATTATGGATGAGCCCGTGGTATAATCATCGGAAAGCTCGATAAACTTAAACTCCCAGCTTGACCAGAGGATTATCTCCTCGGAAAAACGGGAAAGATGCATCATAATAAGAGAAATATCGGCCCCTAGCTCAACACAGAAATCTCTATCGGATACGCCATCAAGGGAGTTCATACAAATACCGTCAAAGCCTAATTTTTCGGCTTCGAAATAACGGTCGGTATTATAAGTAGTACCCGCCAATGCGCAACAGCCGATGGGTGAAATATTGAGTCTTTTTCTGCAGTCACTGAGCCTTTCTAAATCTCTTAAGAGCATCATAGCGTAGGCCATTAGGTGATGGCCGAAGGTTATGGGCTGAGCCCTTTGAAGATGGGTATATCCGGGCATTATAGCCGATTTATACTCCTGCGCCTTATCGGTAACGGCGCCGATAAGCTTTCTCAGAAGCTTACTGATTTCATCAATTTCATCCCGCAGATACATTCTTATATCAAGGGCTACCTGATCGTTACGGCTTCTTGCGGTATGAAGCTTTTTACCCACATCACCAAGCCTTGCGGTTAACTCCTGCTCAACAAAGGAATGGATATCCTCGCAATTCACATCAATAGCAAGGCTACCGTTATCAATATCATCAAGTATATTCTGAAGCCCATCTATAAGGGCATCGGCCTCAGCCTTAGTTATAATGCCCATAGCGCCGAGCATTGCAGCGTGAGCCATACTGCCCGTTATATCCTGACGGTACATTCTGCTATCAAAGGTTATGGAAGAATTGAAATCATCGGCAAGCTTATTAACCGTGCCATCGGTTCTTCCCGCCCAAATTTTAGACATAAATATTACTCCGAACTATTATTTATTACCGTTCTTTTTATCAACCATTGCCTGAACTTTTATAGGCAGACCGTAAAGGTTGATAAAGCCTGCGGAATCCTTCTGGTCATAGTCACTTTCGCCGAAGGTAGCGATATCCTCGCTGTAAAGTGAATAGGGGCTCCAAACACCCGCATTTATCATATTACCCTTGTAAAGCTTAAGCTTAACGGTACCTGTTACCTTCTCCTGAGTTTTATCAACGAAGGCAGAAAGGGCCTCGCGTAAGGGGGTAAACCATTGACCGTTATACACTAACTCTGCAAAGGTGATGGAAAGCTTCTGCTTTTCGTGCATAGTAAGCTTATCAAGGCAGATGCTCTCAAGAACGCTGTGAGCCTTGTAAAGAATGGTACCTCCGGGAGTTTCATAAACGCCGCGGCATTTCATACCAACAAGTCTGTTCTCAACAATATCAATAATACCGATACCGTTAGCGCCGCCAATCTCATTAAGCTTTAAGATAATATTTTTAGCAGACATCTTTTCCCCATCAAGAGCAACGGGAATACCCTGCTCAAAATCAAGTGTTACATAGGTGGGTTTATCGGGGGCGGCGATGGGAGAAACGCCCATCTCTAGAAAGCCCTCTTTTTCATACATAGGCTCGTTGCCTGTATCCTCAAGGTCAAGGCCCTCATGAGAAAGATGCCAAAGGTTTTTATCCTTTGAATAGTTAGTTTCTCTATTTATCTTCAGAGGGATATTGTGAGCCTCTGCATAATCGATTTCTTCTTCTCTTGATTTAATATCCCACTCTCTCCAAGGAGCGATAATAGGCATATCGGGCGCAAAATGCTTAAGAGCTAATTCAAAACGAACCTGATCGTTACCCTTACCTGTGCAACCGTGGCAGATAGCATCTGCTCCCTCTTTAATTGCTATCTCAGCAAGTCCCTTTGCGATGCAGGGACGGGCGTGGCTTGTACCTAAAAGATATTCCTCATAAACTGCGCCTGCCTTCATGGTGGGGATTATGTATTCATCAACATATTCCTCGGTAAGATCGAGAACATAAAGCTTTGATGCGCCTGTTTTGATAGCCTTTTCCTCAAGACCCTCAAGCTCATCAGCCTGACCAACGTTACCCGAAACGGCTATAACCTCACAATTATTATAATTTTCCTTAAGCCAGGGGATGATAATTGATGTATCAAGTCCTCCCGAATAGGCAAGAACTACCTTTTTAATATCTTGTCTGTTCATTAAAAACGCCTCCTGAATAAATATGCATACAATTATATATGTATTATGGGGTTTTGTCAAGGCTTTTTCTCATATTTATTTATTTTATGCAAAAATATGCAATAAATAATGCATAAAACCGCTTTTTTGCATACAAAAAACCGCAGTTACCAAAAAACTGCGGTTTTTTTATTAGCTAATCGGCACCATAATCATAACATTGTTTGCTAAAATTTCATCCTCAATACCGTTTATCTCCATTATTTCCCTCACGCTTGCAAGGTATCTTCGGGCAATATCCCAGATATTCTCCCCTGCATTTGCAAAATAGATGGTCATAGCTCCCCTATCGGTTTTCTTCAGCTCACAGCTTTCATCTGTTTCTACATCGGTTATAAGCGCCATATTACTGCACTGATAAACCGTGGCGTTAACACAAAGCTCCATTCTCAGTTCCAAACAATCGGCAGAGGTTATGGTGTAACCTGAAGAGATCACCTTAACCGAAGGCTCACACTTAAAGCCCAATACCTCACACTCAAGCGGGTATTTATACTCAAACTCTACCGCCTTTTCGAAAAATGCAGGCTCCCCGCAATTATCAACACCAATTATGGATGCTAAGACACAACCGTTTATAACAAGGCTGTTATCCATCATTTTAGTATTATCAATACGAACATCGCACCACATATCCGTAACCGAGGATAGAGAGCCTTCGGGAAAGCTTATGGATTTTTTGCAGTTGAAGTTTTCGTTGATATTGCAGAAAATCTTACTGAAACAAACATCATTTCGCTTGATATCGGCCTCATACTTTTTAGAAAAGGCATCAAGCACCACATCAACATCATTATTACAATATGTTTCGCAACAGATAAGAATTTTAGCGTTAAGAGAAAGACTCTTTGTTTCGCCCGACATCGAGGTACGGGGCTTTATTTCAAGAAACGCTATTTCTGCCTTGGCTTCGCACTCACAGTTTTCGGTAATACCTACGATTTCGAGAATCTGACTGCAGGGTATAACCGTTCTCACGGTTTGCGCCGAGCCATCTTCAGAGCAATAAAGCAGAGATACGGTCATATCACCTTTTACCATAGCCTTACCCGCCAACAGCTTGCACTCTTTAAGGGCCACCGAGGCATCATATCTTATAACCGACCTGATATCAGGCTGACCGCCGCTAAGCTCAATTTCCTCTTCTATAAGCAGATATTTTTCGGCGCAACCCATAGGTGATGTGGCAGGGGCAACTCCCCTTCTGAGCTCTATGTTACAGTCATCCACATCGGTTATAACATCGGTACCCTTGCGCTTTGTAACCTTAATTCCTATACCCACGGCGCCGTGGATATCTATTTTCCTGCTGGTTACCGCGCGGCAGTTAATATACTCGCACTTACTGCTGCAAACAATCTCCCCTCCATCTATATCCACATCGGCCTCAAAGGTTTTGTTAAAGGGGTGCTGATGCTCATAGGAACAAAGGCGGCAGGATTCATCGGAATAAATTACGGTAACGGTAAGCACTCCATCTACCGTAATATTTCTTCCGCTTACCGATTTAGATGAAATTCGGGATACCGCGCGGCACTTTAAGATTTTACTTATTTCCGCAAAATAATCGGGCATAGTGAAATCGGCATCGATGGGCGCCTCGGCAGAATTTCTGAAAATTATCTCTTTGGTATATACGCGATTTTTAAGTTTTTTAGATTCCATAGCTTAACACACTCCACATTGAATTAGTAAATAATATTCTTATCAGTAAAAATATATGCAAAGAGTGCGCCAAGATATGAAAATCCCCGTAAGGTTTTAGGCCTTACGGGGATTGATTTTTGTGTCTACTTTCCATCTCCTCGATGGATGTTGAATTAGTATGCGGAATTGCTTTCCACTCTACCTTAGCAAATATGGCTGCAACCAAAGAAATCTTACCTATTATATCAAAAAGCGGAAACGTTAAGGCAAACCACAGCTTTTTATACCACTTAATCTTTATAATCCGCCTGTTCTCCACGATGAATATATAAGCTGCGGTTAAAACGCCGTTGAAATATGAACTGATTGTCCAACCTAAAGCAAACAACACCAACCAAAGCACAGCCAAAAAATCATTATTGAATTGCGGAGTTATTCCGAAAAACTTTAATATATTTCTCAAAAACTCGGGAGCATATCCTACTCCAAACACCCGACCTGCACCAATGATCAATACAATTCGCAGAGTATATACTATAAACTTTCTTATAACCGAAAGCAGAGATTTTGGCAACACTACCGTTAACATATCAAAGCTCATAAACCTTAACCTGATATTGTTTATAAATTTTTTGAATAAGGTTAAATTCTCGGAATGTTGATTTGCGGCGCCGTTAGTATAAAAAATATGACAAAATAGCTTAGGACCTGTTTCTGCAAGCGCCTGTAAATGTCCCTTAGACCATCTAATTCTCTGCCGCATAGCTATTTTTATATCAGTTGGCTGTTCATCATAAAACTCGGCAGCGTTATTATAGGATATTCTATATCCCATAGCCACGGCATCGGCGCAAAAAGCGCGGTCCTCAGTAAGACTGGTATAGTTCCACCCGTCTTTAATTAGCTCGTTTGAAAATAGAAACCCTGTTCCCTGAATCCGCGTGGCCAAATGGAAAAGTGAGCGGGCGCGATGCTCATTTCTGATAGTTCTGAGCCAATGTATTGCATACGATGCTGAAATCCAGTTATCATCAAAATTTTTTGTATTTCGATATGAGGTTATAATTTTTTCTCCCGCATCAAAAGCATCGTTCATACGGCTTATATAGTCTTTTTTCAATAGGTTATCCGCATCAAATATAAAATATCCTTCAAAGCTTTCTATACCGTAATCCTCGCGTATTTTCTCTACCAAAAACTGCAAAGCATATCCCTTTGTTCTATGCTCCTTATCAAACCTCTCATAGCAAACTGCTCCCGCATTTCTTGACAAATTAGCAGTATTATCGGTGCAGTTATCTGCTACAACAAAAACATCAACAAATTCCCTTGGATAATCCTGATTTTTTATACTATCAATCAGGTTTTCGATTACCGCCTCCTCGTTTCGCGCGGCAACGAGCACGGCATATTTGTGATTAGATTTAGCCGCCGAAAATTTACGGGTTGCAAAAAGACCGCACACCTTATAAACAGTTCGGTATTTATATAAAAAAGAAATAAAGCTCCAAATCCTGTTAATAATTTTAATAATCCATTCTATTACACCCATTTACATCACCCATTTTTAACTGCCTTGCCAACATAGTGTTCCTTATAATTGGCATTTTGATTATAGCATATTGCATTTCTTTTTGCAATATATTTTTACTTGCATTTTTACTTGTATAAAAAACAGATTAAATGCACTACAATTTATATTGTAGAGGTGATTAAATGTTTGAGGTAAAAAAGAATAATAACTCCAATAAAACTATCCGTATGCCTGAAGAATTGATTGAGCGGTTACAAGCCTTGGCGGATAAAAATGATATTTCTTTTAATCAATTAGTGGTTCAATGTTGTGAATACGCCCTAAAGCATATTAACAAAATCTAAAGTAAAAAATAACCCCGTAAGGTTTTAGCCTTACGGGGTTTGATTTTATCTAATTAAAGAGCGTTTTTAAGGTTGTTGAGCTGTTCGCGAAGCTCTGCGGGGAGCTTATCGCCGAACTTCTTATAATGCTCTTCGATTTCCTCAGCCTCTTTGGTCCATACATCCTTATCAACCTCAAGGATAGACTTAAGGGTATCCATATCCATATCAAGATCGGTAAGATCGATATCCTCGGCCTTGGGTACATAACCGATAGCGGTTTCATCGGCATCGGCCTTGCCTTCGCAACGGTCAATAATCCAGTTAAGAACGCGCATATTATCGCCAAAACCAGGCCATAAGAAGTTACCCTCATCATCGGTTCTGAACCAGTTTACATTGAATATCTTAGGAGCCTTATCACCAAGCTTTTCGCCCATTTCGAGCCAATGCTTGAAGTAATCGCCCATATGATAGCCGCAGAAAGGAAGCATAGCCATGGGGTCTCTACGAACAACGCCAACGGCGCCTGCAGCAGCAGCGGTGGTCTCAGAAGCCATAGCAGAGCCTATGAATACGCCGTTAACCCAATCCTTTGACTGATATACAAGGGGTGCGCACTTAGCGCGGCGGCCACCGAATACGATAGCAGAAATCGGCACGCCCTCACCCTTATTAAACTCATCAGAAATGCAGGGGCAGTTTTCAGCGGGAGCTGTAAATCTTGAGTTGGGATGAGCCGCATAGGTTGACTTATCAGCCTTAACGAACATAGAGGGATTCCAGGGATTACCCTTCCACTCAAGAGCATTTTCGGGGGGATTCTTATCAAGACCTTCCCACCAAACAGTATTATCATCAAGATTTAATGCAACGTTGGTGAAAATGGTATTCTTCTTAGTGCTCTCAAGAGCATTGAAGTTAGAGTGCTCATTGGTTCCGGGAGCAACGCCGAAGAAGCCGTTTTCGGGGTTGATAGCATAAAGTCTGCCATCGGGGCCTATCTTCATCCAGGAGATATCATCGCCAACGGTCCAGATCTTATAGCCCTTCTTGCGAAGATACTCGGGGGGAATAAGCATTGCAAGGTTGGTCTTACCGCAAGCAGAGGGGAATGCAGCCGCAATATAGCGAACCTCACCCTTAGGATTCTGAAGACCAAGGATAAGCATATGCTCAGCCATCCAGCCTTCCTTCCAACCCTGATAGGATGCGATACGAAGAGCAAAGCACTTCTTACCGAGAAGAACATTTCCGCCGTAACCTGAGTTAACAGAAATAATGGTGTTATCCTGAGGGAAGTGGCAGATGTATCTCTTTTCGGGGTCAACATCGCAACGGGAATGAAGACCTCTAACCCAATCGTTGCTATCGCCTAAAACCTCAAGCACCTTGGGGCTAACGCGGGTCATAATAAGCATATTAAGAACAACGTAAACCGAATCGGTTACCTCAATACCAATCTTAGCGATGGGTGAGCCGATGGGGCCCATAGAATAAGGGATAACATACATTGTTCTGTCCTTATAGCTACCACGGGCAATGTCATAAAGCTTCTTATACATTTCAGAAGGCTCGCACCAGTTATTTGTGGGGCCTGCCTCCTCCTTGGTTGCGGTGCAGATAAAGGTTCTATCCTCTACACGTGCAACATCGTTGGGGTTGGTTCTATGAAGATAGCAACCGGGAAGCTTATCCTGATTAAGCTTGTGAAGCTCACCGAGCTTTACAGCCTCTTCACGAAGCTCCTCTCTCTGAGCATCGCTGCCATCAATCCAAACAACCTTATCGGGAGTTAGCAGCTCCTTCATTTCATCGAGCCATTTTAATACTGTTTTGTTTGTGGTCATTTTGATTTCTCCTTATAAATGGTCCAAATTTTTGCCAAATACATTATAAATTACCCAAAGTCAAAAGTCAATAGAACTTTGTTAAATTTTAGTTAATCTTTTAGTGGGAAATGCAACAACCTCACGGTTTTAAAAAATATGATGACTGTGATTAGTAATCTATCCTGCAAAAAGGCGCACACAAGATAACTGACCCCTGATTGTGTATCCTATTGACAGAGTAGTACATCGGTGATATAATACAGATTGTATAATTTGTTTAATAATCTTCCGATATCCGTACACTTGCGTTCAAAGGAGAAAATTATGACAAAAATCCAACTTTTTTTCTTTTCTAAAAAACTTGAAAAATGGTTTCATGATTCGCCATTGGATGAAATAATCACAAAAATCCTACTTATCGCTTATACATTGAAAATAAATAAATCCTATAAATACCTCAATAAAAATAAAATTTCCTTATATGATACCAGTTTATTTATCGCCTTTGTCGTTAGGAGTATTTATTTTAATAAATCATATATTTCCATAACAAAAAGGCAAGAGTTTGATGACGAACTTTTAAGTAATCTTATCACAGGATTTAACCACTTTTTTAAATGTTCCCCAATAACCAACGCAGGCGTCAATCTTTCAAGATTTGATTTTTATGATGAAATTATGGATAACTATCTTTTCGAACCTAAGGGAAATGCCTTTTCAGCTATTTTAGATGTGTTTACAAACATAATTAAGAGTGATATTGCTAATAAAAATTTCCAAGTTGTTGATTCTAATTCCCCTCTTTATATGCTTAATTCTCTTGAAAACAATACCATTTGCAAATTAGAAGCAGAATATGCTTTGGAAACGGCATTAACCTATTTCAATTGTGAAATAGAAAAGCTCCAAAGCGTCCTACCCTATGATGGTTATGACAAAAGGCCCTAGGGAACATTCTTGGTATCACTGTTGGTGCGGAAGGCGGTATCCATCCTACGAACTTCTCGGCGAATATATTCAATGTTCTTTTCCTTGGAGGCTATCTCTTCGCGCCAGGCGTTTATTTGCTCCATATCTTCCTTGCGCTTTTGC
>JAFTWW010000052.1 GCA_017465085.1 Clostridia bacterium
GCAAAAGCGCAAGGAAGATATGGAGCAAATAAACGCCTGGCGCGAAGAGATAGCCTCCAAGGAAAAGAACATTGAATATATTCGCCGAGAAGTTCGTAGGATGGATACCGCCTTCCGCACCAACAGTGATACCAAGAATGTACCGGATAGCCTTAAGGATACTATCGGTAGCTTCATAAAAGTTTTCGTGGAAAACGACCGTTCACCTTTTGATAAAAAGAATTTAGCCCTTATTTATTTGGCTTATTCGGATTTAGGCGGAGATATTGGTATTGGCGGCGAAACGGTTATGAGCACCTTTGACCCTCAGGTTGCAGAGGATCTAAAGCTTTTGGCCAATACCCTTGATGGTAAAACTTTGAAGGAGCTATCGTACGCCGAAGTTCTTACGATACGAAATCTCGTAGATAACTTCAATTATATGCTTTCTGCCGAAAAAGAAATGATTGTTAACGGCCGAAAATTTGAAATAGATGAACTTGGCCGTTCTGTTATGCGAGAACTTTCCACAAGAAAATCTGCAAGAGAATTTGCTGTAAACCGTATTTATTACGAGATGCTCACCCCTGCATATTTCTTTAAGCATATCGGCGGTGTTTTGTCAGATATAGCTTCTGATCTTTTCAAGGGCGAAGGCGTGTGGTATAGGAATATGGAGTTAGCCAAAACCTATATCGCGCGGGTCAAGGAGGAATGTGGATATAGTGAAGAGTGGGAAACCGATACGCTTACTCTGGAAACAGAGAACGGCGAAACGCTGAAAATCACTATCGAGCAGGCTTTATTATTATATGCTACAGCCCGAAGGGAATATGGTAATAAGGCTAAGAACTCCGAGCACTTACTCAAGGGCGGCGTGGTAATAGATATAACGGAACGTTTCGGTGATATGGTTAAAAAATTTGCTCAAGAATTCAGAGGGCAAAAGAATAAGCCTAAATTCATAGATGCTCTTTGTAAGGAGATCGATTCTCGCGCCCATCAGATAACCCCGCTTGATGCCGGTAGAGTTCGTGAAATGCTAACGGAAAATCAAATCAAATATGCGGATAAAATGGTGGAATATCTTTCTAATGATATGGCGGTACTTGGTAACGAGGTTTCGATGCGGCTGTTTGGAATTAGGAAATATACGGAAAATTATTATATTCCCTATAACTCAGCGCGGAATTATCTCGCCTCTCAACCAGGCGTTACAAGCGATGCGAGCTTAAAGCACCAATCCTTTACCCACAACACCAAATACAAGGCAAATAACCCTTTGATACTTAGTAGCTTTTCCGAGGTGTGCGCAGGCCACATTGAAAAGATGTGTATGTATAACGCCATGGCGTTGCCCGTTGATAATCTTACAAAAATGCTGAATTGGAAAACGGTAGGAAAAGAAGGCTCTGCTCCTAAGTCCATAAGAGCGGAATTAGAAAGAGCCTACGGCAAGGATGCAGTTAAATACCTCGAACAATTCATTATGGACATCAACGGTAATATGCGTAGTTCGGGAACGGAAGATACCGCCTCCAAACTGCAAGGTAAAGCAAAAATGTCACAGGTGGCCGCAAATTTATCGGTAGTGGTACAACAATATTCCTCTATTGTGAGGGCCATGAGCATCGTTCCCGCTAAATATTTTGCTCAAACCATCCCTAAACTTGCCGAAAAGAATTATGAGCAACTCAAAAAATACTCATCAGTTGCAGGAATTAAGGAAATGGGAAGGTTTGATACGGGTGTTGGTGTAACCAATACAAAATGGTTATTGGATTCTTCACCTGTAGGGATTACCGATAAGGTAAAAGCTTTTGCCAAAGATTCATCATACAGAAAAGATGCTTTCGGTTGGGCTGCGGGAAAGATGGATGAGCTCGTATGGGGACATATTTGGGCTGCTGTTAAATCGGAAATTAAGAGCACCACAAATCTTAAACCTGGCACAAAAGAATTTTTTGAGGCTGCAGGTGCAAGATTTGATGAAGTAATAAATCTTACTCAGGTTTACGATTCTACGCTCTCCCGTTCTCAGATAATGAGAGATAAAGGCTTTTGGGCAAAAAGTGTTACAGCGTTTATGAGTGAACCCACCGTAACATTTAACATGGTTTGCGATGCAGTGTTTGAAATAAAATCAAACGGAAAAGCGGGTAGGAAAAAGGCGGGCGCTATACTATCTTCAGTAGTGATATCAATCGCTATAAATAATGCCTTAAAATCGCTTGTAACGGCCGCGCGCGATGATGATGAAGATGAATCTTTTCTGGAAAAATATATTTCCGCTTTCGTTAACAACTTTGTTTCAGACCTTAATCCGCTTAATTATATCCCTGTTATAAGAGATTTGCTCTCAATCTTTGAGGGCTATACACCTGAAAGAGCAGAGTTAACTTTTATTGGTGATATTATTACATCGGGCAAAAAGTTGTTGGATGGCAAAAATACGGAGAAGGAATATGTGGATTTTCTCTCCGCCATTGCGGTTGTATTTGATATCCCACTTAACAATATTATTCGTGATTTCAATGCCGTAGGCAATGCTTTCACAGACATTTTTATTGAAAAGAACGATACAACCGTTACTGGAATAAAATACGCTATCACCGAATCTAATAACTCCAAAATTTATGAGGATATGGTCAACGCTATAGAAGCTGGTAACGAGGAAGAGTATCAGCGCATTTATGATTATCTTATCGAAACAGGCAAGGATGAATCTAAAATCCGAAGCGGTATTAAGTCGGCTTTCAAAGGATCTGATTCGGTAGTCAGCAAAACCGAGAAATACATCGGCAAGCTGGAAGGCAATAAAACTTTTGAGTCCTTTGATGAGGAAAGTCAGGAGAAGATCCAAAAGAATATTGCCGATGCTCTCGCAAAGGAGAAAACCGTTAAGGCCATCACCCCCAAAGGCGTTAACTATGATGAGCTTTATGAAGCTCAAAGGAGGAGCAGAAACGCCTATAAAATTGCGCGTCAGAAGATTTTGGATATGGGCATAAGTGAGAGCGAAATTGAAGACGGATTATTTGTTGCAAAAATAAAGTATATGAAATCTGTAGGCATTGATGTCCACGAATATATGCTTTATAAAATGGCTACTAATAAAGCTTATGCCGATACCGATGGAAGCGGTGGCGTATCCAATGCAGAAAAGCGAAAGGCCATCAGCAAAATCGATGTGGATGATAAAACCAAAAGCGCCCTATACAGAAATATGGGATAAAAAACAAAAGCGCACTTTCAGGTCTTCCTGAAGGTGCGCTAAATAAAATTCGATTTAATCCTCGCTGTTTGTGGCGTAGGAAATAGATTCTGTTACGATAGTAATAACAGCTATTATTACCATCCAAAGTAAAGAGAACTTAAAACCGTCTTCTGAAAAGGTGTTTATCAAAGTAATTATATAAACAGCTGCTTCATAGATTCCAAGAATAATACACGCGGCGTTAAATTTTCCTTGTCCAAATCGACAAACTTTGGCACACAAATGCATCGATGCACATACGGTGCTTATTATTATTCCCGAAAAGGCGTATGTATCATAATCCACAGGCCAACTCAACAATGATACCAACCACTTAACACTACCGAGTATATCTATGAATATCCATTTGGTAATGAAAAGTACGATAATGTTTGTAATTACTCCTACAATCAACCCTAAAATGTTGAAAACAATCATCTTAAAAATTTTCATAATATTCTCTCCTAAATAAAAAGTGCGCAGCCGAAGCTACGCACAAAAAATGCGTAACTCTCTGCTGCAACACACACTTTCACCCCATAATAACGCAAAAGCGAAGATACGCATTTTTATAAATAATAAAATGCGCTATTATAGGACTATTATTCAAATGTGTGTTGCAATTTTAATATAATCTAAATATTTTCAAATGTCAAGCATCCTGTTTTCAGGGTGCTTTTTCATTACAATTTTTTCAAGGAGGTAAAAAATGATAGAAGGTAGAATAAACGGTCAAAGGTTAGAATTAGCCTACGATGTGGTGGTTTCTGACAGCGTGAAATATCTCACTGTGAAATTCATTTGTGATGATAGCTGGGAAGGCGCCGCAAAAAAGGCGGTCTTCACCTGCGAAGGCGATAGCTATGCTGTTGTTTTGGATGAAAGCAACGAGCAATGCGCCGATGCAAACACTTGTATCGTTCCGTGGGAGGTCATCAAACACCCAGGCTTTACGGTAAGCCTTGTGGGGAATGAGGAGGAAAAGGTTATAACATCCCTTCCTTGCTTCGTGCCTGTTATAAAAAGCGGGGATATTGATGGCGCCGAACCGCAGGAGCCTACACCCGACCAATATGCTCAGATAATAGAAATCTGCGAGGCCACCAAGGAAACGGCGGATTCTGTAAGAGCCGATGCCAACAGCGGCCTTTTCAAAGGTGAAAAGGGCGATAAGGGAGATAAAGGAGATAAGGGAGATAAGGGTGAGGATAGCCCCCAATATACAGAATATGAGCAGCTGCGGGAGGATTGCGAAACGGCGGCCGATGAGGCGCAGTCTGCCGCGGATAGTGCAAACAAAGCGGCCGAAGATGCCGCATCTGTGAGAGCGGAAATCGAAGCGGGCGGATTTATCGAAAGTCTTAAGGAGCAAAACGATGGCGAAAAATTCACCGTTTGGGTAGGC
>JAFTWW010000008.1 GCA_017465085.1 Clostridia bacterium
AAATGTTGCAAAACATTTGGCAAAGCCTATTAGTATTTCTTATTAAAATAAAGAGAAAACAAAAATTATAGCTTTTTCTTCAATGTTACCACTGAGGAAACTAACATTCTACGAAGTTCAATACACTCTTTATGAAAAATCTCGAAATCCTCTTTTGAGATACTATTTACCTCTGAAAGTAATTCTAACCAAAATTCACTTTCATTGCATTCTTTTAAGGCGATTTCAAACTTGGAAATAAAATCCTTAGTACCCTGCGCATACTGCGCTTCATGAACATTAGCGCCTACCGATGTACCTGAACGAATGAGTTGATTTACTAAAGCACTTTCAACACCGTTTTTCTTTAATTCCCGACAAAGAAAAACTATATTTTTTGAGAATTCTTTGGATTTCAACCTTAAAACACTATTCGACATAATAATCACCTGATTTTGTTATGAGTTATGAACTATGAGTTATGAATTCGGCTTCGCCGAATGTTATGATATGTTCGCTGAAAAAATCAACGTTGCCGATAGGCAATTCATAACGCGGCGAAGCCGTTTATAACTCATAACTCGCCGTAAGGCGAACATAACTGCTTGGTTAGCCAACCAAGCCCGTTCTCTCAATACTTTCGGTGAAGTATTTCTGAGTGAAGATATAGAGGATCAGGGGTGGAGCGATGGTGAGCATAGCGCCTGCCTGGAGGTACATTCTCAGTGAGAACACAGAGCCCGAAGCATCGCGGTAGCCGCCCATATAGAGATTGGTGCTAAGGTTTTTAAGCATAACAACCAAGGGGCGAAGCTCCTGAGTGAAATAGGTGGCGGAGCTGTTGTAATCGGTCCAATGCCATACTATTGAGAAGAGAAGCACTGTGATAAATGCGGGAACTGCCATAGGCACCATAACCTGAAGGAAGGTTTTGAAAACGCCGCATCCATCAATCTTTGCAGCTTCCTCAATTTCATAGGGAAGGCCCTTGAATGAGGAATAGAATATAAAAATAAAGATACCGTTACGAAGACCTGCGCCGAACATTGAGGGAAGGATAAATACCCACGGACTTTCCAAGAGGTTTAGATGCAAACCGAAGATGGAAAGGAAGCCTCCGAAATCGAAGAAGCGGTACAAAATATATGTAGAGCTATAAAGGATCTGAGGAGGAACAACGATGGTTAATATCAACAACACGAACACAATGAACTTGCCAGGGAATTTGAATCTTGCCAAGCCGTAACCTGCCAAAGCGCAGGAGCAAAGGGCTGCTGCGGTGGAGCCTAAGGTTATGGTAAGGGTAAGACCTGCGGATTTCCAATAGTTAAGCTCTTTAATAGCGCCCTTTAAGCCATCAAGAGAGAGCTGTTTGGGCACCCAGATAACAGTGGGATCCTCAATTGATGAGGGGGACTGGAAGCTGGTGATTATCATATAAAGAATGGGATAAAGGAAGAGGTAGCAAATACAGATGCAGAATAACAATCTGAAAACTGAGATTGCAATCTCCTTTGCCTTTTTCTTATTAGCCAAGGCATAGCGGCTATCGAACAAATTTTTAATACTCATTTATAACCGCCCCCTTAAGCTCTTGATGATTTTTTGGTACGAGTGGAAACAAAGAACACAACGCCCAAAATCAAACCGATAAGAACGAAATAAACCCAAGCCATTGCTGTTGCTCTGCCGTATTTCGCGGTATTGATGCTTGAAGTGATGAGCGCCATTACCGAGTTTGACGTTGATGAATAGCTATCAACAATGGTATAGATAGTGTTAAGCAGGAGGGTGGGAACCAGCATAGGAACGGTAATCTTACAGAAGCTTTCCCAGCTTGAAGCGCCCTCAACGGAGGCTGCTTCATAGAGGCTTCCGGGGATACTCTGAAGGCCCGAAAGGAAGATAAGCATCTGAATACCTGAGTTCCAGATAAGGCTGAAGAAGTTATTGGTAATCTTGGTTACGAACTCAACTATCTTTTCCTGAATACCTGCCTGCAGTAAGAGCTGATTAAGACCCATACTCTGATTGGCAACTCCGCCGCCATCTTCAATAAGGGAGTTACCGCTGGACATACTGGAAACAACTAAGTCGCTCTGAATTATCTGAAGAACGATACCCGCTGAGAAGATAACGGGAAGGAAGAACACCGCGCGGATGAAGATTCTGCCAGGGAATTTCTGGTTAATAAGGATAGCCAAAAAGAGTGACAGAACGATGATAACGGGGGTCTTCCAGAGGAGGTTTGTAAAGTCCAACATAACTCGGGTGTTGAACGCGGCATCCTCTTTGAAGATGAACTTATAATTCTTAAGACCAACGGGAACGGTATCATAACCGCTCAAGGATACGGTAACATCACTGAATGAGAATGTGATGGACTGAATAATCGGCTCTAAATAGAAGCAAAGGAAGCCGATAAGGAAGGGCAAAAGGAATAAAAGACCGTTAAGATTGTGTCTATCACTAACAGAGAGTCTCGACAATTTTCTCTTTTTCATAATTTACCTCCTCCTTAATTAGTAGCGAAAGCTCTGGCTTTAACCGTTACATCTTCAACGGTTACATCCTGCTTCGAATAATTGACATAAACTACCTTGCCGTTTTCGTAGGTTGTTTTGGTTACATTATCCTGCAACTCAACATGATCTACGATGGCTGCATCCTTAATCTGTGCAAAGAGCTTTGCATACTGCTCATAATACTTAACTGCCTTATCAAGCCAGATGGTATATGTGGAGCTGTAAAGATTTTCTTCACGCAGGCCGCGAACGAGGGTTGCATCCTCATAAATACAGTTGAAGAGGAGGCCTGTGCCTGTTTCGGCAGCCTTTAATAGCTCGGTATCGCGGTTGATTTCGGACTGAACTGTGCCGCCCGACATAGGAACATAGCCCTTTAACACGATCTGATAGAAAGGAACTTCCTTATCAAACATCTTATAAGCGCTGTTCTTGGTGGGGGCGTTATTGATTTTTGAAACATAAGGAACGGCATAAGCATTGGCGCTATCACCGATTACGTTATATTTCTTATCATTATATTTCTTAAGAACGCTAACCATAGTTTCAGCCATATCTGTTCTGTAAGCGCCCTTCTTCTGACGGAAGTTGGAATAAAGGGTATTAGTTACGGTAGAGAGGCCGATGTTTTCGATGGTCTTATCAATAGATTTAAGATAAGAATTAGAGTTCTTAACGAGATATTTTTGGTTTACCATAACCCAAGGATCAACCGTGAGCTTTGATACATAAACGCTGGGCAGATACTGATACTGCCAAGCCTTTTTATTGAAGGCGGTGGTAGCAACCTTTTCGATAGAGCCCGAACGGGTTAAAACAAGGTCTGCATCGAAAACTGCGGTTACGCCCTTTTCTTCAAGGAATTTCTGCATAGCGCGGAAATCCTTTTTGCCGCCGAGAACGCCTAAAAGCTTACTCTTGGAGAGCTGTTTAAGATTGAAGATACCGTCATTCTGCCAACCGATATATCTGATGCCGATATCCTCGGTAGCTATTCCCTGCTCTTCCAATGCTTCGATGATGGTTTCAACATCCTCATAAGCTGTGAGCTTTTCAAGCTTTTCATACTTAATGCCAAGGAAGTTTGCCTGAGTTTCAACTGCGCCGTAAACATCGAGGTTTATCATTTCGGTTGCGGCAGTTTTCTTAAGGCCTTTTTCCTCTATGAGATAATCACGGTAAACATCTGCCATATCAACATAGGTTACCGATTCATCGGCTAAAAGAGTATAGGCAACGGTGAAATTATCGTAATTATACTTTTGCTCTGCTATACGGAAGATGGAGCTTGATGTGCTGGACTGAGATACGAGCTCATCCTCGCAGATATAGGCATATTCGAGGATTGAGTGGGCAAAGTTCCAAGCATTTGTAGCATTGCCTACAGCGGCTCTGATGCTTGCAGAGGTATCGCCCTGCTCGATATATGCCACATAGCCTGATGTTCCCTTAGAAACGCCGAACACGGGCATACGGATGTTTTCGGTATTGGAATACTTAACATCCTTTTTATTTGAGGTTTCCTCACCATAAACACTTGCCTTATAAACGTTGCTTGCGGCACCGTTATTAAAGTTGGCAAGGACACCTGAGCCATCGGGAATGAAGATATATCCGCCATCATCCATTGTTGCGCCGAAGGTGGGCAGCAAATAGATGCGGATAAGCTTACAATCCTTACCCTCTTTTATGTTTTTGGTATCAATAGATGCCTTGAACTTGCCATCCGTTACGGTATATTCAACGGGAATTGTAAACTCAAGAGCTGAGAAAACATACTCTACTCTGATACCGTTTTTGATTTCTTCAACATTTACCTCGCCCATAATAACACATTCGGCGTTACTATTGGCGTTATAAACAAGACCACCCGAGGCAAAGCCATCCATCATTACATAATCGATGATAAGCTCTGACTGATAGGTAACTCTTTCTTTTCTTTTGGTTATTGTGTCCTGCTCCATATTCTGAGGGATACTGTACCACTTATCTCCTGATGCTTTATTAAGGAGATAAAAATGGCCGTTTTCCATCTCGGCATACATTGCGATTTCATCACTCTCTGCCACTAATGAGAAGCCTTCATCTACCTCGGCGGTAGAGGCATCTGCTTTATCGGCAAAGGTTACTACTGATGCCGATGTTACAAGCAGCGCAACGGCTACTAACAAGCAAAACAAACAACGCATTTGTTTCTTTATACCTTGCAAAGAAGATTCCTCCTTTTTTATATTTTGTTGCCACTATCGTAACCGCAATTCTTCAATTATTGAATTGCCAAAGTATAATACCTGCTGAACGAGTGAGAAGAGCAGGAACACGAGAACGGCGATAATAATCATTGCAAACACTGAAAGAATTGTTGTCCATACGGTTTTGCCGATGTAATACTGATGTATCTGGCTTAAACCAACTATGAGCAACATACCTGCCCATACAACGCCGATGATGGTTACGATATTTAACATCATACCTTCATCAAGGCTAAGGAAATTGGAAAGAACAGTGTTAACAAGAAGACTTACTATATAGGGAATGAGCGAATACGCTGTAACGGAAGCGATTTCCTTCATCTTACCGTTACCATCCATAAGGGAGCATACTGCCCAGTTACCTACTACGAACAAAATATAAATTGCGATTGAACCTATGAAGGTCGAAAGGATTGAATAATCTTCGGGTTCATTTGTATTGAAAATATAGCCTGTGCCAAAGTACTCATATACCTTGATTAAGAAGAATGCCAGAATAATTATCGCGCTAAGCAGATATGAAGGCAGCTCCTTACGGTACTTAAACTGACCGAAACCATCGGAGGGATGGGTCAGAGTGTAAAGCGGGAAGGTATATTTGTTTTCAAGCACGGTGAATGCCTCATTACCCGAGGCCTTAACCAAGGCTCTGTGGATAAGCTTAACTACTACTACAACCAGAGCGATTGCTGCTACTGCGATAAGAAGAATCCACACAAGGTTATCAGCGGCATATTCCTTGCGGTATTCATGGTAGGCATCAGAATACTCAGCATTGGAGGAAGCAAGCTTAAAGTTATCCATAGCTGCTTTATAATCGCCAAGCTTTTCGTAAGCCATACCTAAGCCGTAATAGGGATACAAGCTGTTGGTGTTATAGGTTTTTACCTCTTCCCAAAGCTCGATTGCGCGCTGAGGATCGCTTGTATCAAGATCAATAAAGGCTTCGCGGAGAAGAACTGTATAATCAGTGGGAACAAACTCTGCTACACCGCCCTCGCCCGAATCGAGAACGAGAACACGGCTACCGATGGTTTCGATTGCGATGGGCTTACTGAACATACCGCGCTGGGTACCGTAGCCGCCGAAAACAGAAACCAACTGACCGTTCTGAGTATATTGGAATATCTTGCCACGGCCTTCATCCAGAAGGTGAACGAAATCCTGATTATCAATATCAACATCGCTGAAGGATGTAAAGTGATTATTGGTGAGTATTCCGCGAACGCCCTCAAGGTCGCCGTAGGTGGAGATAATACCCTCACTCTTAATTATGTTCTGACCGCTGAAATTCAGCTTATTGAGAGTAGCGGCAGTATTTGCTCCCGATTTGGTAACGGTATAAACAAAGCCTTCCTCATCAATATCAAAGTTAAGGATTGTTGCAGGTGAATAGTTCTGCAACTTCTGAATCTGCTCACGAGTCATAAACTGCTTACGGATATAGTTAAGGAAAACATCCGCGGTACGCTGAACGGTGCTACGGCCGAAGAAATAGCTGAATTCATAGTTTTCATCAAACACGAATGCGCCGTTATTTACAGAGCCTGCAGTTACATAGATATTACCCTGTGTGCTAACAAGAATTTTTGATACATCGAAGGTGTAATCATAACCTACGAGGGTGGTGTTGGGTTTCTCGATAACCTTTTTAACCACACAGCTATCATCGGTTACGATAACACGGAGATTACCTGTATCTGCGATATAAATCTCGCCCTCGCTGTTAACAGCAAGACCCTTGGCACCCTTAAAGTTGTATACCTCGCCCGAAGCATCGGTAAGATTCTCTAAAATGCCCTTAGCCTTGAGGTTTTCATCAAGGCATACTATACGGCTGTTATCTGCATCGAGAATATAAAGGGTTTCGCCTGACCAATAAATATCGGTAGGGTTAGCAAGAGGGGTTTCGAGCCCCATATCCTCATAGGTTATGAGGGTATCGAAAATGTAGGTTGCGGGTGCCGCTACGGATTCGTTATCCGCATTGTATTCATAGCCCGAATATGGAGCATACTCCACATCCTTGGCAGAAACGGTGAAAACAGATGCGAACATACAAATGCACAAAACGGCAACGAATAATTTCTTTAAAGTACGCAAATTTTTCACCTCATTTCAAACCTGAATGGGACATGGTTTCCATAACGGAACTCTGAGTCCACAAGAAAACTGCAATAGGCGGAATCATCATAATAACACTTACTGCTGCGGCTGCGCCTGCTCTTGCAAGACCGCCTGCGGCGATGGTTGAAAGAGCGGTGGGAAGTTCCTTTAAGTCCTCACTGAAGATGTACTGCTTTGTACCTGCTGAGTTCCATAAAGACTGGAAGGTAAATACAAGAACAGTCATAATAGCGGGTTTAATGCTGGGTATTACTATAGTTCTGAAGATTTTGAACTCGCTTGCGCCGTCAATTCGAGCAGCTTCAAGAGTAGCATCGGGAACGGCGGAGAGAACAAACTGCCTTATAAGGAATACACCGGATGTACCGCTAAGAGGAGTAAGGATGAGCGCCCAATATGTATCAATAAGTCCCATCTTAGAAACGATGTAGTAAACAGGGATAGCTGTAACTTCGGGACGGAACAAAAGGGCGAGAACTATTACAGTATAAAGTGTTCCAACACCGCGGAACTTACCCTTAGCAAGAGTATAGCCCGACATTGCGGCGATGAAAAGGTATGCAACCGTACCCACCACGGTTACGAAAATACTGTTAAAGAGGTATCTTGTTACAGGAACTGAGAGGGTACCTGTTAAGGTGAATACCTGAACAAAGTTATCGAAGGTGGGGTTGGTAACATAAAGTCTCGGGGGATAAATGAATATTTCATCAATTGGCTTTAATGCCTGAATCAACGAATAATAAAGGGGCATCATCATAAATACGCTTACAAGCAGTAAGAATATAAAAATCAATGCTGTGCCGCCTTTTGAACGGGAAAGGACTACCTGACGCGGTTTAGCCATTTTTATTACACACTCCTATCTTATTTTTTCGGTCGCTCAAGGTTAGCCCATAAAGCGTCTTAAAACTTTCTGGATCAGTAACCAGGAAAGCACCATAACGATAAACAGCACAACTGCCAGAGCAGATGCATAACCCATCTCATAACGGGTAAGGGCGAAATCGTTTACGTGGAGCAACCAGGTATGTGTGGAATAACCACTGCTGGGGAAACCGGTCAAGGTCTGGCTGACAGCACCGGTAGCGAAGGCGCTGGATATTGACATAACCGCACCGTACATAAGCTGGGGTCCCATCTGGGGGAAGGTTACATAGTAAAGCTCTTGCCAACGGTTGCGGAGTCCGTCAATAGCGGCGGCCTCGAAATAGGCTCTGTCAAGTGACTGGAAGCCTGCGCGGAATGAAAGGAAGCCTGAACTGAAGGACATCCATACAGATACTACGATAACAACGGTCATACTATACTTGGCATCTGTATGCCAAGCGATAGGCGATGTTATCATACCAAGCTCTAAAAGAAGGCTGTTTATGATACCGTAGCTATCTGCTGAGAATATGTACTGCCAAATAACATATACGTTAGCGGCAAGCGAGGGCGAATAGATGAAAAAGGTCATCAAAGCCCTTAACTTTTTTGGTACCTCATTGATAAGCCAAGCAAGAACAAAGCTGAGCATAAATCCGATAGGTCCGATAACAACCGCAAGAATAAGAGTATTCTTAAGGGCTATCATAAATATCTTATCGGAAAGGAACATTCTTACATAGTTATCAACACCAACAAAGTTGTTGATTGTGATTAAGTTAAAGTCAGTAAAACTGAAGACTATGGATATGAGAATGGGCGCTATGGTGAACACTACAAAGAACAGCATAAACGGAGCCAACATCCATATAAAAGGCATCTGGGATGCCGCATAATTCTTTTTACGGAGCTTTTCAGCGCTATTATTTGCCATCTAACCCAAACTCCTTTCTCTTTCTCTGAATTTCCTCGTTAATATCCGAATTATAAAGAAGCAATGCACGGCGGGGTCTGTTAGCGCCATCGATAACCTCACGAAGAGCGGTGGTAAGATCGCGGTCAACGGCATAGCTTCCGATAACTGTGGGGATATTGTTAAGATGCTTTCTCTGCTCATCGAGAACAGCCTTCTCTGCCTTGCTCCAGTTAAGAGAATCAAAGGCTTCAAGGTTAGCAGAATAGTAACGGCCTGCTATACCGAGGGTTACTTCAACATCGTTACAGTATTCCATCTGAGTTTCGGCGCTTACCCACCATTTAAGGAACTCATAGGCCTCATCAGCAACACCCTTCTGCTCAGCTGCCTTAAGCATTACACAGCCTGTAACTGCAGATGTTTCGCTGCGGTCAATCTCGCCTGTTTCCTCGTTGCGCATACCTACCATAGGAGCCATAGCCCACATTCCCCTAATTTCAGGAGCGGCGGCGATAAGCTGTGAATAGGTAGCGAAGTTGGAGAAGCCTACGGGAACCTCACCTGTTCTAAAACGGCTGTAGAAGTCGATAGAACGGGAGATACCGTAATCGGTATAGAAACGCGCCCACTCGGTAAATGCCTGATATGCATTTTCGGTGGTGAAAAGGGTTTCTGAAAGATCATCTGTATAGTAAGACTTTGTTCCCTTCTGGAAAAGTAGCGAAGAGAAAATACTAAGACTTGAAGAAACACCCATTGTGGCGGCGTTAATTTCTGCCATACCAACATTCAGGTTGTTGCTCTGGATAACCTCAAGCATTCTATAGAACTCATCCCATGTATCAGGAGCCTTTAACTCTAACTGCTCAAATATATCTGTGCGGTAGAAGAGCACCATAAAGGACTGAGATTCGGGTAGAGCGTAAATCTTATCGCCGTAATAGAAAGGAACCCAGGAGGATGAATGGAAATCATCGTAAACATCCTCGCTGATATATTCGGTAAGGTCAACCAAAGCGCCGCGGGCTGCAAGCTCAACTGGCTGACCCTGCGACATCATAAGGGCAACGTCGGGTCCCTTACCTGCGAGGGCGGCTCTTAATAGGGTTGTATTGGTATCAACCATATTAAGCGTAACGCCGATGCCTGTTTCCTCGGTAAACTCAGAGGCGATAAGGTTGGATATAATCTGCGCCTGATCGCGACCTGTGTTAATCCATACGGTAATGGTCTTGCCCGATTCACCTGCGGTAGAGCCCATGGAGCTGTAATCGCTGGTGAAGGAATAGAGGAACTGCTTGGTCATAAATACAAGACCATCCCAGAAGCTTGCGCTAACATTGGGCTCCTCACAGTCAACGGGAAGGAAGCCGATGTAATCAAGCTCTAAGGGCTGTTCGCAAAGAGCAAGGATAAGTGAACCTAATTTTTCAAGAACGCCCTTGAAGGTGCTTAAGGATTCGGGAATCTCATATGGAGCATCAGCATAATCCAAAATGGTTTCTGCGCACATTTTAAGGGTTGATGCCTGAGAGCCTGTGGTGCCGAGAGCTGCGCAAAGTTCCTCATAAGTGGTCATTATACGCTTATTGGCATCACGAAGATTCTTCTCTAAATCGGGAATCTTATCTTCAAGGTCATAGTCCTGATATGTATCGGGAGTAGCAGATGTGATAGCAAGAATCTGACGATAAAGCTCGTTTAAGTCATTATTGATTTGCTGAACATTTCTGAGTACTACAGCGGTATTACCCGATGTGGAGGAAAGGCTTACGATATCGCCGGGCTCAAGATAAATGAGATACTCTTTTTCGCCGTTGCCAAGGGTGAATATCTGCCAACCTGTGCTGTAATTAAAGGAGAGAATTTCAGCCTCAGCGAAGGGAAGCTCACCGTTAACAAGAAGAGTTCTGTAGGAGTTAAGACCTGCGTTAACATTCTGCCTGCCTCTTAAAACAATTTTATAAAGACCTGCTTTTTCAACATCAGCCTTCCAGGAGATTGTTTCACCCTGAGAGCCCCAGTTGCTGCCACCGATAAGGTTGAGCACTGTGTTCTTAGGATCACAAGGACTCATAGAAGCGCTGAGGTTATCATAGTTAGGATAGATGGAGGCGTTGCTTACGGATTCTGCAAGCTCTGCTTCAATAAACTTGCCTTCCCCACCCTTAACCTGAGTGCCTTCATATTTTGCAAGATACTCCTTATAGGAGATGGAGGTGGCTACCTCTAAAACTACCTTGCCGATAGCAACGGGTGCCTCAGCGTAATTAATGCGCAAGGTATGCTTGCCTGCATCAAAGTAGAAATAATAGGGCTCATCATAAAGACCCTGTGTATCCTCGAAGGAGGCCGAAAGCCAATCCTCAACCTGCACCTGTTCGGGTCTGATATCGTTACCACGGTTATCCTTTTCAAAGGGATAATCGCCCTCTAAGAACGCGCTCCTCCACTTTCTGCTTAAAGAAAGGTTAGCCGCCTCTGTGAAGGGAACAACGCCATCAACCATAACATTCAGGGTGATATCGTTATCAAAGCTGACATCGGGCAGATACTCTATTCTGATGTTGTAGGATGCGGCCTCCTTGATATCAAGCTGCCACTCGCACCAGGTGTTATCCTCGTTGAGAGAAACTGCCACACGGTCCTTAACGTTCTGGGCCTTTGCGCCGCTCTGTGTTTTGGCGGATGCGGCATCCAGCTCATAGACCGTTTCGGTATCGGCAGAGGCTTTCACCTCATCATACTGCCCAAAGTAGCCTGTAGCGGTGCTACTTGAAACAGAATCAGAACTGCCGACATCAGTTGCTGCATCGGTAACATCGGCCGTATCTGCAAAAGCACACTGTGCCGTTGCAATAAGCAAAGCCGCAATTACCAAAACAGCGCATGATTTTTTCAATAGTTTTTTGAGTAAATTGACTTTCATCTTGCTGCTCCTTTTTTGAAGATTGATAAGTATATATATATAATACACATATTTTATCATATAACATATTACCACATTTTACACAAAAAAACTATGCGATTTTTTATCATAAAACTGCATTTTCTCGCTTTTTTTTATCAACTTAACATAAAACCTTTGGTTATTTTGTATATTTTAACTCCCAAGTCGTCAAAATTGCCATTTTTTGAACAGAAAAAATTATACAGGTTGCTACAAAAACGAAAAGCAAAACCGCAATGAATACATCACCGAACATAGAGTTATCTGACAAATATCATAATTTATAATATGGCGAATTTTCGCGAAAACGCGGTGTTTATGGGAAATTTGGCTGAAATCCGTGGCCTTCAGTGACATGAATTCAGCAATTAAAAAATATGTGAAATTTTGGCAAAGCATCCGAAATCTATGCCCCTACCCGCCCTTATCAAAAAATAGGCAATTGCCAAATTTCAAGGAGCTAAAGCGGGGAGTAAAAATACGAAGTACCTATTTGGTTTCCAATGGCAATTTTAAGGATTCGTATCCTCAAACCTCTTCCGCTACCGCCTATTTCCTTGATACGAAAAAAAGACTCTGCGAAAACTCGCAGAGTCTTAAATTATATAATGCGTTTAGGAGTAATCCTGCCAGGGCGAATAGCCACTCATTTCACCTTCATTGCTTTCCACATTATCTGAGGGGATATCAGAATCAGAAGATGTTGTTGAACTTGATGAGTTGGATGAACTTGATGAGTTGGATGAACTTGACGAGTTGGATGAACTTGATAGAGAGCTTTCATCTTCAGAAGAGGTATCTCCATCTGCATCACTGCTACCCGAGGAAATTACACTGCCCGTTGCAAAATCGATTGTGACAGTATTTTTATCCTCACCTTCCTCATCCTCACCAAAGGTTATCTCATCGTAGCCTTCGGATTCCTGAGTGGTGCCATCTGACAGATTAGTATCAGAATCTTTATCTTTTTTCTTGCAGGCGGTAAAGCAAGCTGCAAGCATAGCAAGCGCAAGGAATAAAGCTAATAATTTAGTTAACTTCATAATTCCTCCCAGTTACTTACCGAATTCCTCTTCGGGCTCGGTTACTTCTCCGCCATCATCAAAGATATCTTCACCTTCGCTGCTTGCTGTAACAATATCTCCTACCAGAAGCTCGATGATTTGGGCTTCAGGATCAAAAAATCTCTTTTTCATTTCTATTATTGCCTCCAATATAATATCGAGCTTAAATTACTTTACGTATTTCTGAACAGTTTCGGAATAGCTATAGTTTGTACCATCAGCGGTATTGTAGCCAATTGCATAGTACATTGCGCTGGTTTCGGGAACATTGATAACTCTAAGTGCATACTGACGATGCTCACTTTCACCAACCGTACCCTTCCACATATAAGTGGTACGCTTTACGCAAGCGACCTTAATATAAGCATCTTCAGTACCATAGCCAAGCTTAAGTGTCTTACCCGAGTAAGCACTGCAAAGCTCAACAAATCTGTTATAGAAAGCCTTATCATCAGCGAAGGATGCAGCATAAGCAGTTTTGAATGCATCAAGGTCACCGGAAACTACGATAGTACCAAAGGTCTTACCTGTGGTATCAATAGCATAGGAGCCGAACTGAACACCTGCAGCATAATTATCATCAGCTACTTTTTCACTTACACCAAAGGTGGTAACGCCTTCTTCTCCAGGAAGCCTGAAATAAGATACGGTTTCACCTTCGGCTGCAAATGTACCATCTTCATTCTTGGTTACATATTCACCATTGTTGGTAACGCTGCCGAAAGGAATGAAATAGCCTTCCACCTTTTCGGGAACAACGGGAGTTGAAGGTTCGTGATTGGTAACGGAGAAACCGCCGAGATTAACAACAACTGCAGTGTATTCTGCTTCGTTAGCATCAATAAAATATGTATCTGTGATAGTTACAAAATTCAAAGCCTCAACAGCAGTAGCATCTGTGCAGGTTGCATTGAGGGTTATATTGAAACCGTTAGATACTCTAACATCAACGAACTTAATGGTATTACCATCAATCTTGTAGTTGCTATTCTCAGTCCATGTTAAGCCACTGTTATTTGCAATGCTTATATCAGTAAAGCCTGTGGGAACATTGATTGTGAACTGAGCGCCGTAGATAACATCAAAGTTCTCTGTGTAGATATCAACGCTTACCGCAGTATTTGCTGCTGCATCATAATTGATATAATCAGTGGTAACGTTGATAGTGGGTGCGGCAGCTGCTGCATTAACGGTAAGGCAGGATAATACCAAGCCGATAGCAAGAACAACTGCAAAAGTCTTCTTAAGTAAAGATGCCATAAAAAAACTCCTATCCGGCATAAGCCAATTTTATTAAAGTTAGGGACAAATCTGCCACGCATAAAGGCAGACTTATTCCGGCGGCAAAATTGCATAAGGGTACAATACGCCACCTTTTAGACTATTGTAATTCAAATCACGAATAAAAACAATGCGATTTCTTATCATAAAACTGCGATTTCTTATCATTTTTCGTTGTGGAAAAGATTTTTTCATACTTTTTCATAAATTATATGGTCATTTTCAACAAAGGGAGCATATACAATTTGAAAAATACTTGAAATAACTCTTAAACTACGATATAATTATACACGATTGTTATATACATTGCAAGTAATTTATGGAGATGAAATATGGATAAGCAGCATTGTTTAAGGAACGATAATTTCGAAGAATTCGGTTGCAACAATTATTATTTTCAATGCACCTATTCCCGCCCCCTTATATCCGAGGAGCATTATCATGATTTCTATGAAATCATTTATGTTTATTCGGGCGGTTGCGCGCATGTTATAAACGGTGAATCCCATCCCTTTTCCACGGGTGATATCACGCTGCTTTATCCCAACACGGTGCATTACTTTAAGGATCAACAGCCTAATACCTCGGTTATCTCTCTTTCGGTAACAAAGGAAGAGATGGAAAGATTCATATATCCTTATGCCAGAGATGACCGTTTCTCCAAAAACAATGAACCCATAACTCTTCATCTTGATTTATCGGAACAAAGAAATGTGCAGAACGCTTATCTTCCTATTATATCAGCTCCCAAGGAGCTTGAGGAAGCATACTGCAAGATACTGCTTGGCGTTGTTGTTCCCATGTTTTATTCCAAGAACATTATAAACCTTGATAACAAAACGGGCGCTCCCCCCGCTTTCTCCCTCCTCCTCACCGCTATGATGGAGCCTGAGAACATAAAACGCGGCATTGACGCTATGGTGGATATCTCCAATTTCAGTCACTCCCACCTTTGCCGTATGTTTAAGAAATATATGAATGTTTCGCCGCATCAGTATATAACATCTCTGCGTATGAACTACGCTTTTGATCTGGTAACCTCCTCCGATACCTCCTTTGAGGCAATAGCAGAATTAGTAGGTTATGCATCCTTCAGCCACTTTAGTCACAAATTCAAGGATACATACCGCAAAACACCTGCTAATATGAGAAAGATTTATAAAAATCGAACGGTATAACAAAAACCCCGATGAATTCATCGGGGTTTAATTTTATGTATTTAGCCAAAGCAGCAGGGCTACTGTTTTATCATCGTTTCAATAGCGCCGCTCAACAGCACGATTGCCACTATACCGATTATAACACCTGCAAGCTGCATCTTGGAGAATTTCTCCTTATATATTACGGCGCCTACCACTGTGCAGAACAGAACAAGTGTGCCGTTAAATATGGGGAAGAAAACTACTGACGGCAAATTGGCGGTAAGGATAAGGTTAAATCGATTGTAGCAGCAACTAAGTATTCCTGCCAAAACTGCATAGAATGCCTGCTTTTTGGAAAGGGAGAACTTTTCCTTTGTGGCAAGAGATAGGATAAGCAGTAACACTACCATTGTAACAGCAGATACGATAATCATATTAGAGCCGTTACCCTCGGTTTTGCCGAAAACCTTGAATACAATTCCCACGGCCGCGCAGAAGAGGAAATAGAATAGGCAGTATATTGCCCACTTAAAAGTCATCTTCATATCGGATTTGGGATCGGCGCAAAGAATTACCGAGGCAAGAATAGCAACTAAGCCTATAATCTGCAGAACAGAGGATTTTTCATCATAAACGAAAATACCGAAAAGGGTTGTAATCAGCATAGAGCAGTTGCATACTACCGAGGTTATGGATATGGGGCCCGTGCTCATAGCCCGCATCTTAAAGAACAGGAATAAGGCCTGAACAACGCCATAGATAATACCAAATATAATTTCTATCGGCAGAATATTTGAAAGGTTGGATAGGGGTGCTAAAACGATTATCCAAACCACCGAAGAAAGCGCGGTAAACAGAAAACGGCTATATTTTCCCTCGTTCGCAAGCTGGTGATAACAAATATTGTTGCCCGTTGCAAATAGGATTGAAGCCAACAGAAGCAAATAATATAAAATCTGCATTGATATCCCTCTAATCTAAATTTTGCTAAAACACATTGTAACACATACTTTCAGTAATTTCCATATATTTTTATTAAAATTTTCTATTTTCTGTTATTTATCACAAATCGGATTGACACATCTGTTTTTCAGGTGCTATAATTGACATATAAACTAATTATCGGTGGTGCTTAAGGTGAAAAAGTTTTTATCGCTTTGCCTATGCTTTTGTTTTATACTTACCCTTTGCGGCTGTAAAAATGCTACGGGCGGCGGCTCTTCCTTTCATGAAAGCTACTATGAATACTATATAGAAGAGGATGATAATTCATCCTCTGATGATAAAGGCTCTTCGGAGAATTCTACCTTAGATAACAGCAGTAGTGTTAAGCCCAGCTCTTCTTCCTCTCAGGGCGGAGGCTCCTCTACCCCATCAGGCTCTAATCAGACCGTTTCCAACACAAATGCTTCGGTAGAGCATATAGAGGTAGATAAAGAGGATATACGGGAGCCTGAAACCGAGAAGATTAAAGAAGAAATCAAGATAGAATCCCACCATACTCCCCTCTCGGCCTCAAGCTACTATCAGTATTCTACCCTATCTGCAAAGGAAAAAGAGGTGTATTCGGTTATCACAAAGACCGCCGCGGAAGCTAAAAACGTGGCGGATATAAGTGAGTTTAAGCTAAACCACAATGCCGCGTATAACATTCTTCAGAAATTTATTGCAGATAATCCTCAGTATTTCTATATTTCCAAAACCTATCTTTTTACAACCAATGCCGATACGGGCGATGTTCTTGCCATCATACTATGCTACACCGATGGAACGGTAACAGATACCTTTGATGATAACTTAGAGCTCGTCAAGACCGCTGACCGTAATATTATAGGAAGCAAGATAGAGAAATTCAATAAGAAAATCCAGCAGATACTTGAGAACATACCCTCAAATTTTTCGGGCATAGAAAAAGAAAAACTGATTCACGATTATATTCACAAAACAGTTACCTATGATTACGCCTCTGCAAACCAGAATTTCGGTCACGGTGAGACCCTGCCCCACGCCTTTGATATTTACGGCTCATCGGTAAACGGCAAGGCGGTTTGCGAGGGCTATTCAAAGCTTTTCCAATACCTTTGCTACTGTGTTGGAATAAACGCTACCCAGATTATCGGTACTGCCGATGGCGGAAACCATATGTGGAACGGGGTTAATATTGATGGCAAATGGTACCACATAGACGTTACCTGGGGTGATTCGGGTGATTATCTTAACTACTCACACTTTAATCTTACTACCGAAAAAATATCCCGTGACCATCAGATAGATAAATCCCACACGGCTGTACCCGAATGCTCATCGACCGAAAAGGCGGCTATCAATACATTTATTATATATGTAGGCGACCTTTCCTCTCCTCCCGCAAACTATAAAACTGCTACCGATATTGCCGCAAAGCTTAAGGATAAGACATTATTTGTATATTTTGAAAACCCGAAAATGAACGGGGATCTGATAAATCTTAATTTTTATCAGCAATACATCACAAAATACTTTTTTGATGCCGCCAACGAGGTAAGCGATTATATCTATAATAAAGGGCTAACACTTAAAACCTCAATAAACGGCATAGGTGATATGATTTATCTCACGGCCGAATAAACAGTTAAAAATAAACACCGCTTAAAGAAGAAGCAGAGCATATCGAATGCCCTGCTTCTTTTTATACTATCCAAAAACAAAAGAACGGATAAAGTCATATTCCAAGCTAACGCTTGGAGTGATATTTTCTTTTGAGAAAGTGATATGAAAACCTTAAGGTTTTCGTGATATTATATTCGCTCCAAAAACTGCCGTAGGCAATATAACTATGCAAAGCATAATATAACTGTGGCACACTTCGTAAAGAAGTGTGCCACAAGCGGAGCTTTTATTTTTGATTAAACCTCTGCGGTTGCCTCTTCCGAAGCGGTTTCAGCCTCGGCTACGGCTTCTCTTACGGGGTTAATTTCGGCGTTCTTCATACCTGTACCTGCAGGGATGAGCTGACCGATAATAACATTTTCCTTAAGACCGAAGAGAGGATCAACCTTACCCTTAATAGCAGCTTCTGTGAGAACACGGGTGGTCTCCTGGAAGGAAGCAGCAGACATAAAGGATTCGGTAGCAAGGGATGCCTTGGTAATACCTAAGAGAGTAGGCTTATAGGTTGCACGGGTAAGACCCTCTTCACCTGCCTCAATTCTCGCCTTAATAGCATTGTTGGCATCGGCGATTTCCTTATATTCGTAGCTGGAATTCTGTAAAAGATTGGTGGAACCGGGTTCGGTAATTCTCAGCTTCTTCATCATCTGACGGATGATAACCTCGATGTGCTTATCGTTGATATCAACACCCTGAGTACGATATGCGTTCTGGATTTCAGCAATAATATATTCCTGAACAGCCTCTGCGCCCTGAGCCTCAAGAATATCCTGAGGATACTTGGCGCCCTTAACTATCATATCGCCTGCGGTTACATAATCGCCATCCTGAACCTCAATCTTAGAGCCATAAGGAATACCGATTTTCTCCTCTTCCATAGTTTCCTCATTGTTGATTACAACTACATTGCTGCGCTTCTCCTCAACAAGACGAACACGGCCTGAAATCTTGGCAATAAGACCGCAACGCTTAGGTCTGCGGGCTTCAAACAGCTCTTCAACTCGGGGAAGACCCTGAGTAATATCCTCGGTGGATGCGATACCGCCCGTATGGAAGGTACGCATGGTAAGCTGTGTACCAGGCTCACCGATGGACTGAGCGGCTACGATACCAACTGCTTCACCTGTGGTAACAGGCTTATTGGTAGCAAGGTTTGCGCCGTAGCACTTCTGACATACGCCGTGGTGGCTATGGCAGGTAAGAATTGAGCGGATTTCGATAGCAGTAATACCTGCATCAACGATTCTCTTAGCATCCTCCTTGGTCATCATATGCTCGTTATCGCAGATAACCTCGCCTGTTTCGGGATGAACGGCGGGCTTTAAGAGATAACGGCCTATAAGGCGCTCTTCAAGGGTTTCTAAGATGTGGTTTCCATCCTTAATATCGGAAACTAAAAGACCTTCTTCGGTGCCGCAATCGTTTTCACGAACGATAACATCCTGAGATACATCAACAAGACGGCGGGTAAGATAACCCGAGTCAGCAGTACGAAGAGCCGTATCGGCAAGACCTTTACGGGCACCACGGGAGGAGATAAAGTACTCAAGTACGTTAAGACCTTCACGGTAGTTAGCGCGAATGGGGATTTCGATAACCTTACCTGCGGTATTTGCAATAAGACCACGCATACCTGCAAGCTGACGGATCTGAGCCATAGAGCCACGGGCGCCTGAATCAGCCATCATATAGATGGGGTTAAATTCATCAAGGTTGCCCTTAAGCGCATCGGCAACATCCTCGGTAGCCTTGTTCCATATTTCAATGATATGACGGCTACGCTCTTCATCATCAAGAAGACCTCTGCGATAATCGCGAGATACTAAATCTATCTGCTTTTCGGCTTCGGCAAGAATATCCTTCTTCTCGGGAGGAATAACCGCATCAATAACTGCTACGGTGATAGCGCCCTTGGTGGAGAATTTAAAGCCAGTTGCCTTAATGTTATCAAGAACGATAGAGGATTCGCTTGTTCCGTGAGCATCGATGCAACGGTCGATAATCTTACCAAGCGCTTTTTTGCCTACCTTATTCTGAATAATATCATCGTTGCTCTCTATCTTCTTGGCATCGGGATCCTTAACCGAGAAGTTCCATTCAAGGTCGCAAACGCGTTCAGGATTGCTCCTATCAACAAAGCCTAAATCCTGAGGAATAGCCTCGTTGAAGATTAGGAAGCCAACAGTACACCAAATAAGCTTGCTGTTGCCCTTATCATCAGACACGCGGACACGAATGGGAGCGTGAAGACCGATAATATCATCATTATAAGCCATAACGGCTTCGTTCTTATCACGGAATACCTTGTTTGTTCCCTTTTCATCAGCCTTAACAAGAGTTAAGTAGTAAGAGCCAAGTACCATATCCTGAGTAGGAACGGCAACGGGCTTACCATCAGAGGGCTTAAGCAGGTTGTTAGCGGCAAGCATAAGGAAGCGCGCCTCTGCCTGAGCCTCGGCAGAAAGGGGTACGTGAACTGCCATCTGGTCACCGTCAAAGTCGGCGTTATATGCAGTACATACAAGAGGATGAAGCTTAAGGGCTTTACCCTCAACAAGAACAGGCTCGAAGGCCTGAATACCAAGTCTGTGAAGGGTGGGCGCACGGTTTAAGAGAACGGGATGTTCCTTGATAACAAGCTCTAAAGCATCCCAAATCTCAGTAGAAGCGCGTTCTACCATCTTTCTTGCAGACTTAATATTTACAGCGGCCTTGGTTTCAACAAGGCGCTTCATAACGAAGGGCTTAAAGAGCTCAAGAGCCATCTCCTTAGGAAGACCGCACTGATACATCTTAAGCTCGGGTCCTACAACGATAACCGAACGGCCCGAATAGTCAACACGCTTACCGAGAAGGTTCTGACGGAAGCGGCCCTGCTTACCCTTAAGCATATCGGAAAGGGATTTAAGAGCGCGGTTGCTGGGACCTGTAACAGGCTTGCCGCGGCGACCGTTATCGATAAGGGCATCCACAGCCTCCTGAAGCATTCTCTTTTCATTGCGAACGATTATATCGGGAGCCTTTAATTCAAGAAGCCTCTTAAGACGGTTATTACGGTTGATAACTCGGCGGTAGAGGTCGTTTAAGTCACTTGTAGCAAAACGGCCGCCATCGAGCTGTACCATAGGACGAAGATCGGGGGGAATTACGGGGATAACATCAAGAATCATCCACTCGGGACGGTTGCCTGAAAGGCGGAATGCCTCAAGCACTTCAAGACGCTTTAATATACGGGCGCGCTTCTGACCTGTTGCCTCCTCAAGCTCCGCGCGAAGCTCACTGCAAGACTTTTCAAGGTCGATTTCGCAGAGAAGCTTTTTAATAGCCTCTGCGCCCATACCTGCCTCGAAAGCATTATCATACTTTTCAAGGTTATCGTGATATGCCTTCTCATTGAGAAGCTGACCCTTTTCAAGCGGCGTATCGCCGGGGTCGGTTACGATATACTGTGAGAAATAAAGTACCTGCTCAAGAGCCTTAGGAGAAATATCAAGAGCAAGACCCATTCTCGAGGGTATTGTTTTGAAATACCAAATGTGAGAAACGGGGGCCGCAAGTTCAATGGTGCCCATACGCTCACGGCGTACCTTAGCGCGAGTTACCTCAACGCCGCAACGCTCACATATTTTGCCTTTATAACGAATTCTCTTATACTTACCGCAGTGACACTCCCAATCCTTCTGGGGTCCGAAAATTCTTTCGCAGAAAAGACCGCCAGTTTCGGGCTTGAGTGTGCGGTAGTTGATGGTTTCGGGCTTAGTTACCTCACCGTAAGACCAACTTCTGATCTGTTCGGGAGATGCAAGACCTATTTTAATGGATTCAAATTCAAATTGATTTTCGTTCACCATTCTGCACTCCTTTACATTTCTTCTTCATTGGTTTCGGCTATGGCTTCGCCGTTCTCATCCTCAAGGCCGTAGCCATCGAGGTCGCCATCCTGTAATTCGCCCTTTGCGTTTTCAAAGAGGTCATCGGCATCCTCCTCGGGATAAGAAGCGGGAATATTAAGACCTGCATCCTCATCATCGAAATTCTGCCTTAAATCTACCTCGTTATTATCCTTATCAAGAACACGAACATCAAGTCCCAAAGACTGAAGCTCCTTAATAAGAACCTTAAAGGATTCAGGTGTTCCTGCCTTAGGAACATTCTGACCCTTAACGATTGCCTCATAGGTCTTAACACGGCCCACAACATCATCCGATTTAACGGTAAGAATCTCCTGAAGGGTGTAAGCTGCACCGTAAGCTTCAAGAGCCCAAACCTCCATCTCACCGAAACGCTGACCGCCGAACTGGGCTTTACCGCCGAGGGGCTGCTGAGTAACGAGAGAGTAAGGACCTGTGGAACGGGCGTGAATCTTATCATCAACAAGGTGATGGAGCTTAAGATAATACATATAACCTACGGTTACAGGGTTATCGAAGGGTTCGCCTGTACGGCCATCGTAAAGCTGAACCTTACCATCCTCAGGCATACCTGCAAGCTTGAAGCACTCGCGGATATCGGACTCATGCGCACCATCAAATACAGGTGTGCAGATGTTCCAACCCAAAGCCTTAGCGGCATAGCCTAAGTGAACCTCGAGCACCTGACCGATGTTCATACGGGAAGGTACGCCCAAGGGGTTAAGAACTATATCAAGGGGTGTGCCATCGGGGAGGAAGGGCATATCCTCACTGGGAAGAATACGGGAAACAACGCCCTTGTTACCGTGACGGCCCGCCATCTTATCGCCCACAGAAATCTTACGTTTCTGAGCGATATAGCAGCGAACAACAACATTAACACCCGGGCTGAGTTCGGAAGAGTTTTCACGGGTGAAAACCTTAACATCAACAACGGTACCGTATTCACCGTGGGGTACCTTAAGGGAGGTATCTCTAACCTCTCTTGCCTTTTCGCCGAAGATGGCTCTGAGCAGACGCTCTTCAGCGGTAAGCTCGGTTTCACCCTTAGGTGTAACCTTACCTACAAGGATATCGCCTGCCTTAACCTCGGCGCCGATGCGGATAATACCGCGATCATCAAGGTCCTTAAGGGCATCCTCACCTACATTAGGGATATCGCGGGTGATTTCCTCGGGTCCGAGCTTAGTATCTCTGGACTCGATTTCATACTCTTCTATATGAATAGAGGTATAGATATCCTCGCGAACAAGACGCTCGTTGATAAGAACAGCGTCCTCATAGTTATAGCCTTCCCAGGTCATAAAGCCGATAAGGGCGTTACGGCCTAAGGAAATCTCACCGTTGCTTGTTGCAGGACCATCGGCGATAACCTCGCCCTCTTTAATCTTCTGGCCTACTGCAACGATAGGCTTCTGATTGATACAGGTGCCATGGTTGGAACGCAGGAACTTGATAAGGTTATACTCATCAATCTGACCGTTCTTAGCGCGTACCTTAATGGTATCAGCGCTAACATAGGTAACGGTACCTGCGCGCTTTGAAAGAACAACAACGCCTGAATCAACAGCGGCTTTGTATTCCATACCCGTGGCAACGATAGGATTCTCGGGGCGCAGTAGCGGAACAGCCTGCTTCTGCATGTTAGAGCCCATGAGCGCACGGTTGGTATCATCATTTTCAAGGAAGGGAATCATAGCGGTTGCTACGGATACTACCATCTTAGGTGATACATCCATAAACTCAACGCGCTTGGCTTCTACTTCCATAAAGCCATCGCGGAAACGGGTATTAACCTTTTTATTAACGAAGAAGCCGTTTTCATCCAAAGGCTCATTTGCCTGAGCTACGATGTAATCATCTTCTTCATCAGCGGTCATATATACAACCTCATCGAGTACCTTGCCCGTTGCAACATCAACGCGGCGGAAGGGAGCCTCAATAAAGCCATACTTATTGATTTTTGCATAGGTTGCAAGATAGGAAATAAGACCGATGTTAGGACCTTCAGGAGTTTCGATGGGACACATACGGCCATAGTGGGTATAGTGAACGTCACGAACTTCGAAGGATGCGCGGTCACGGGAAAGACCTCCGGGACCGAGGGCAGAAAGACGGCGCTTATGGGTAAGCTCGGATAAGGGGTTGGTCTGATCCATAAACTGAGAAAGGGGTGAAGAACCGAAGAACTCCTTAATAGCTGCCACAACGGGTCTTATATTGATGAGTGACTGAGGAGTGATGTTTTCGCTATCCTGTGACTGAAGAGTCATCTTCTCGCGAACAACCCTCTCCATTCTTGAGAAACCGATTCTGAACTGATTCTGTAAAAGCTCGCCTACAGAACGGATACGGCGGTTGCCCAAGTGGTCAATATCATCAACATTGCCTATATCGCTGTAAAGATTCATATAATAGTTAACGGATGCAAAAATATCTTCAAGAACAATGTGTTTGGGGATAAGGGCATCCGCAGCCTCAACGAGAGCAGCCTTGAGCTCTTCGCCAGAAAGTCCCTCTTCAAGAATTTCCTTAAGAACATTAAGGCTAACCTTTTCGTTAATGCCCTTGCGGTCTAACTCTTCAAGCTCTTCGGCGGTGAAATCGGTAAAGTCCTTAATATCAACCATACCGTTGGAAAGGATCTTAACCTCGTTTACCCTACCCTCAGAATCCTGAACATTAACATAAGCCTCGCAAACGCCTCTGGTTTCAATCTCGGCTGCAAGTTCTTTGGAAACAACGGTATCGGGCTCAGCGATGATTTCACCTGTCATAGGATCAACTACGGGGCGCGAGAGAACCTTATCTCTGATACGCGCGCCGATAGCGAGCTTTTTGTTATACTTATAACGGCCAACGCGTGAAAGATCGTATCTGTGAACATCGAAGAAAAGCTGTTCCAGATATGTTTTAGCGCCCTCAACCGTTACAGGCTCACTGGGGCGAAGCTTTTTATAAACTTCAATTAAAGCCTCTTCAACGGTTTTGGTTTCATCGTTTTCAAGGGTTGCCTCCAAACGCTCGTCCGTTCCCAAAAGCTCACGGATATCCTGATTGGTAGCAACGCCCAAAGCCCTTATGAAAGTGGTAATGGGAAGTTTTCTGTTCTTATCAATGCGAACAGAAAGCACATCGTTTACAGATGCTTCATATTCAAGCCATGCACCGCGGTTGGGTATAATGGTGGATGAATAAAGCTTTTTACCGGTTTTTTCTTCTACCTTGTAGGCATAATAAACTCCGGGAGAACGAACTAACTGGGAAACGATTGCGCGTTCAGCGCCGTTTATAACAAAGGTGCCAGCCTCGGTCATAAGCGGGAAATCGCCCATAAATACTTCGCTTTCCTTAATCTCACCGGTTTCATTATTAAGAAGACGGGCAGTTACACGAAGGGGAGCTGAGTATGTTGTATCGCGTGCTTTACACTCGGTTACATCGTATTTGGGCTGCTCATCAATGCGGTAGTCGATAAAGCTGAGCACCAAATTACCGCTGTAATCGGTAATCGATAACATATCATTAAAGACTTCCTTTAAACCCTCGGTGATAAACCAGTTGTATGAGTCTTTCTGAATCTCAATGAGGTTAGGGGTATCGATAACTTCATTGATTTTAGAGAATGTCATACGAGTGTTATTACCCAATTGGATAGGTTTAACCATTTTAGTTGGCTCCATAGGTTTACAATCACTCCTAAATAATTTTTACGGCCACGCGGTCGCAAGTGTTGAAAACAGTAGATTTTAAGCGCTTTTTTGTAGGTTTTGAACACCCATTTTCTAAAAAAAGGCGCAAAATCCCCCATCTTCATTAGTAATTCATAATTATAGGATAAAATTCGAAATAAGTCAAGCACTTTTTTGATATTTTTCCAAAAAAATTTTCCTTTATCTTCCTCACGGACGCCAATATTCGTTTTTTGGTTGAAAAAACGGGATAGATTTGGTATTATTCTTTTTAGAGTTATAAGTAAGGAGTGAGAAGATGCCTACATTGACCGAGGTTTTATCCCCCGCAGGCTCCAGAGAGGCCTTAGAGGCTGCCGTAAGAGCAGGCGCCGATGCGGTTTATCTCGGCGCGAAAAGCTTCAGCGCCAGAAGAAATGCGGATAATTTTGATTTGGAAGAACTAAGGGATGCCATCAGCTATTGCCACACAAGAGGCGTTAAGGTATATCTCACCCTTAATATAATGCTCAAAGAGGATGAACTTCAAGCCGCTTTCAATCTTGCAAAGGCCGTATATACGGCAGGCATAGATGGGATTATAATTGCAGATTTAGGTCTATGCAGAATTTTAAGGGATAACATCCCACAGCTTAAACTACACGGCTCAACCCAGATGACCGTTCACAGCCCCAGCGCTCTTCCCTATCTTAAAGAGCTTGGGCTCACCCGTGTTGTAGCCGCAAGAGAGATGAGCGAAAAGCAGTTAAGGGCTTTGTGCCTTGCCGCAAAGGAACTTGATATGGAAATCGAGGTGTTCGTTCACGGAGCCTTGTGTATGTGTGTATCGGGGCAGTGCCTTTTATCCTCGGTACTAGGAGCGCGAAGCGGCAACCGCGGGCTTTGCGCAGGTCCCTGCCGCCTACCCTTTAAGGTATCGGGAGGAACAGGCTATGATTTAAGCCTTAAGGATTTATCCCTTATTCCTCATATTGAAAAGCTAAAAGAAATGGGTGTTGCTTCTCTTAAAATTGAAGGAAGAATGAAACGCCCCGAATATGTTGCGGCCGCCACCTACCGCGTAAGAGCCGCTGTGGATAATAATAATGTGCCCCCTGAACTTTCGTATGCCTTCGAGAGCGTATTTTCCCGCTCGGGCTTTACCGATGGATATTTTACCGAAAATTTAGGCGCCGAAATGTTCGGCATAAGAACGAAAGAGGATGTTCTTGCCGCCGACAATAAAACCTTTGGTGTTATCCACAATCTTTACAGAAAAGAACGGCAGAGCGTTGGTATAAATCTCAGCGCCGAAATAAAGAGGGATAACCCCGTTATTATTAAGGTTAGTGATGGCAAGCATAATCTGATTATGGTTGGTGATATTCCACAGGAAGCCACCAAGAGAGCCGTTACCTATGATGATATAAAAAAGGCCCTTGCAAAATGCGGCGGTACGCCCTATTTTGCCAAGAGTATTGAAGCAGATATTGATGAGGGGCTCTTTGTAAGCGCCTCCGCTCTTAATGATATGCGGCGGCAAATTCTCGAAGAGCTAAACATACTGCGCGGAGCTTCTCAAAGAGAATGTGAAGCTGTGTGGGAGGAGAAATTCCACTCTCAAAATTTGCCACAGGATACAAAAATTATAGCCCGCTTCAGAAATTACAATGACCTGCCCCATAATTTAGAAGCGGTTTGGGGTCTGGCCTTTCCCTTAGAAGAGCCAATCCCCGAAAAGCTACCCGAAAAGGAGCTTATTGTAGATATCCCGAGATGGATAGATAACGAAAACAATTTAGCCGAAAAGCTTAAGGCCTTTAAGGACAGAGGCTTTACCTACGCATATTGCGGAAACCTTGCCGCTATGAAAATTGCCAAGGAGCTCCGATTTAATGTTATTGCAGGGGTTGGGCTTAATATTTGTAATAATGAAAGCTTACAAACGGTTTATGATTTTGGAGCCCGTATGCTAACCCTTTCGGCAGAAATACAGATGGAGGATGCAAAGGCCCTTTACTCCCCCGCTCCAAAGGGCATATTCGCCTACGGCCGCATTCCCCTTATGGTTACAAAAAACTGCCCCCTTAAAAACGGCAGAGAGTGTAAGGACTGCGATAGGAACGGCACCATCATCGATAGGAAGAATATTGATTTTCCCATAGAGTGCCGAAAAACCTCCTGCGAGGTGCTTAACTCCACTCCCCTATTCCTTGCGGATAAAAAAAGCGACCTTACTAACTTTGACTTTTTACTCCTGTGGTTTACCGATGAGGATAAAATTCAATCGCAGAATATAATAGACACATATATTAATAAAAGTCGCGGCAATTCTCCCGAAAGCTTCACAAGAGGTCTGTACTATAAAAATTTACTATAAAAGATAAAGGAGGCTGTCTCACTAAGAAAAAGTGAGACAGCCCCTTTTTTCATTATTTAAGCAACTCATCCATAAAATATGCGTTGGTGTTGGCAATCTTGCCGTTTTTATCGGTTACGGTAATTCTGAAATATCCGTAATTATCCCTTAGAGAAAAGCTTGCTTTATTCAGCATAACTCCGTTTTCGGCATATCTTATGCCCGTTGTTCTCACTCCTGTATGAAAAACTATTTTATCCGCATCGGAGCAGGTTATGTGAACAAAGCCATCCTCAACCCAAAGATCATATATTTCAGGGCCTTGAGAGCAATAAAAATTTCCTTCTAAAAGAGCATCGGTAATTGCGTTATATTCGAGTTCATCCGCCTTTATCATAGTAAATCCGCCGAAGGAATCGCATTGACGCGAATCAAATGGCTTTCTGTTATGATTATCATCGGCGGCAATACAATAAATACGTTTACCGCTTCTCAGCATATCATCATATACCATTTCGCAATAATCGTTATGGCCCGCAACCAGACCTGCCGTATTATGAATCTCCAAGGCATTCATACCTTCAAAGCTACAGTAATCCGTATAGTTTTCCAAAGACCAGGCGGGATGGTTATATGTAACGAAAAATCCGCCCTCTCTACCCTTTCTGAACATATCATTAACGGTCTTTGCCGAATGATCGCGTTCATAATCGGGCAGAGATTTATCGTATATCACCTTATCCTCGTATGGCTTGAAGCCCTCTAATTTGAACTTTGTTCTATGGTAGCACACCTGAGTTAAATTATCGGGTTTAAGCGCAATAAAGCACATATGACAGGTCTTTTTCAAATCAAAGGGCATATCCCCTGTTTCGTTAGCTTCCATCTCATAGCCGTTAAGCGCCAGAAATTTATCATCGGTTAAATCGTTGTGACCTACCAAAATATCGTGGTCGGTATAAGCTACAATGGAATAGCCCTTTCCCATATACGCCTCTTTTATTTCCTCGGGGGTTAATTTACCGTCAGAAATATTAGTGTGGCAATGCAGATTTGCTTTATAGTAATTTCCATTCTCAGATAACAAAAACTTTTTCATAATAAGCACCTACCTAGTTTTAATCCAAGCAGCCAGCTTGCTTTCTTCGGTCCAAAGTTTTCCTGCGGAAGCAAAATCGATAACAGTCATATATTTTCCGTTTTTAAGGGGAACCTGCGCTTCAACGATATGGTTAAAGGAAACAGTATCTGTTTCAGGCATCTTTACTTTAACAAAGCCCTTTCTATCCACCTTAACGCTTACAGGGTCATCAACGCTGTAGCCTAAACGGCTATCCTGAGCGAAGGTGATAGGACCGCGAAGCAGCGCAATATGATGCTTGGTATCGGGATGCTCTACATCAAGGGTAGGAGCCATATGATTATATCCACCCCAACAAATTCTGTTTATAAGAAGCTGGCTACCATAGGGAATCGGATATTCCGCTCTCGTTCTCATATCAAGATTAAATATGAGCGTATCGCCGTTTATCCACTCTTTATCAATGGAAATATATCCATCGGTAGCCTTAACCTTTTTACCGTTAAGGGTGAGTGTGGTTTTCTTATTCCAAGCGGGGTTTCTTAGTTTTAGAACAAACCTCTCCTTTTCTTCAAGGTTAAGGGTAATCTTAACCTGCGAGGCTTTAGGATATTCTGTTTCGGTAACAAAGGTAACCTTCTGTTTTTCGGTGCTTGTAACAACCTTACCGTTTATATAGAAATTCATAGCAAAGCCCTCGCTATCACAAACCAAGTGAAGCTTAGGAAGCAGTCCGTTAGCATATCCACCAATACAAGCGCAGCAACCGTAACAATGATTATCGCTCATCTTACGAAGACCGCCTATAGCAGCGCCCCTGACACCTGCGGTTAATGGGCTGTAGCTATCATAGGGGAAAAACTCAGGTACGGCATCGGGATACTCCTTAAGCATCTTTGGATTAACGATTTTCTCGGTATTAAAAGCGCCGAAATAGGCATTATAGAAGGCCTTTTCAAAAGCATCAATAAACTTTGTTTCACCCGTAATGAGATAAACCTGATAAAAAAGCTGCATCATAGTAACTGTTACGCAGTTTTCCTGAGCAGTAGATACCTCGGGATTTGCCTGCCTTACTGTAGAATGGTCAATAAGCTCGTGTGAGCAACCCGAACCGCCAACAACGGTGAAATCGTTTTCTAAAATGCGGTTGGCATAATTGATAACTGCAGTTTTTTGCCACTCCTCGCCCACTATTCTGTAATATTCAAGAAGACCAATAAAGCAGGAGGTCATCTCATAAGCCTTGGTTATGGGATATTGATAGGGCATCAGCTTATCCTCGTAAGCAGTCTTGAAAAGATTCTGGATATCAACTGTGCCGGTTTCAATAATATATTTAGCAAAGTCAAGATATTTCTGTTCACCCGTAAGAGAATAAAGCCTTACCATAGGCTCTAATATAGATGCGGAATTAACCGCTCTGTAAATATTAGAGGTTTTAGAGATATGTAGCTTACCATCCTTAGACCAACCGATATGGTCGAGAATATAATCGGCTTGACCGCACATACACTTGATTACTTCTTCTTTTAAGGATTCATCCTTGCAGATTTCAAGATAATACTGCATACCAAGCAGGACATATTTTCTGCCCCACATATCCCAAGAGGTAAACTCGTGATTTTCCCCGTAGCTACTTATTCTACCTTTTTCATTTGCGGTGGTCATAATATCCTTAACAGTTTCGGTAAGGGCATCGTAAAGCTCCTCGTTTTTGGAGTAGGAATAGCAAAAAGCAGCGCCTCTCATGCTCTTGCCCCAATACTCTCCGCGCCAACCTGTATCGAAATCGGCATCGTGGCGGAACTGTTCTACAAATCTCGCCCACAGCGCGCGGTCAAGATATTGATTTTCCTCCAAAAAACGAAAAGAACCATCCACAAAACCTTCATACTTAAATTCGTTTTCATAATCGGAAAAGAATTTATCGTTAGAAAGTCTCGGATGGTTGGCGGTTTTTTCCTTGTAAAGTTTTTTCATAGGATTGCTCCCCTTTCAGACTTAGTACAACTGTACTAAGGTGATTATAGCCCATACTTTTCATAAAATCAATAGAAAAAAGCTAAATTTCAAAAACCTTATTTTATAAATAAAATAAGAAAATAACCTAAAAAAATTAAGATGCAAATAAACATTCTTGACTTTTGGGGATGTTATGGTATAATAACTCTTGCAGTTTTAATGGAATGTATGCGGATATGGCGGAATTGGCAGACGCGCTAGATTCAGGTTCTAGTCGGGGCAACTCGGTGCAGGTTCAAGTCCTGTTATCCGCACCAAATTAAGAGGGAGTGACCTTTAGGTTGCTACCTCTTAATTTTTTATAGTAACAGGACTTAAAACCTCAAAACAAAAGCAGACTCGTTGAGTCTGCTTTTAATTTATCCATCTTTAAGTTCTTTTACTGTTAATATTTTATCTGCGGGGGCTTCTATATAGGCAAAAAGCTCTTCAAGATTATCAGTTGTTATATAGAGGTCACGGCAGTTTTCTCTTATAAAGCTCTTGGAAATTGCCTGCTCCATGGCATGATTTATTTCGTTATAATAGCCTTTAAGGTTATAAATTGCTATGGGTTTGTTGTGACGACATAGCTGCTTTAAGGTTAAAATCTCAAAGAACTCCTCAAAGGTACCGATTCCCCCGGGGACCACTATAAAGGCATCAGCATTATCCTCCATTATCTGCTTACGCTGACGCATAGTATCAGGCTCTATAAGCTCATCGCAAAAATCACAGATTGCCTCAACCTTTTCATCATCAAAAAATTTAGGTATAACTCCTAAAATATGACCGCCTGCTCTTTTTACTCCTCTTGCGGCAGCTCCCATAAGGCCGTTACCTCCACCGCCAAAAACCAGAGAGTGACCTCTCTTAACCATCTCCTTACCCATCTGTTCAACAAGGCTTATATACTCGGAGTCGATGGTGGGTGATGCTGCTCCGTAAACACAAATTCGCATAAAACATAATCCTTTCTGCACTATAAACATATAATAATTATAGTTTCTTCAATTTATTTTATTATACCATAAATAAAAAACACTAATCAATATTGAATTTTATTTATTATTACTTGACTTTTGGGCAGTTTTCAAGTAAAATATGATTTGTCGCAAGACATAAGCGGGTGTGGCGGAATTGGCAGACGCACTAGCCTTAGGAGCTAGCGCTTCGGCGTGCAGGTTCAAGTCCTGTCACCCGCACCAATCTGAGTGTTCTTATAGGATTTTAAAAGTCCTTTAAGAACACTCATTTTTTATGCCCGTTTTTTGTGATTAGTTTATGCTGTAGTTGGTTGGTAGTTTACGCTTACGCCCTTTCGGGTTTGCACCTGAACTTCGGGAGTATCTATCGGCGCATCCTCGGGAACATCAATTACTCCTGCACAGTTGTAGTGAATTACAAGTTTCTGTGTTTTCACTCCGTCAATACGTTCTGCGTGATGCACTTCAATATACTCTATCAGTTCATTTAACATTCCGGCAGTTACCTTTTTCCTCCTCGCAAACTTCTTTATCGATGTAATAAAATCCTCGGTTGTTAAGGTTTTTTGTTCAATTGCATCCAACTTTTCACGAAGTTTTATCATTCTTTCGGATATCTCTTTTTGCTTAACTTCATAGCTTGAAGTCATCTTCTGAAAGCGTTCGTCGGTAATCTTTCCGTTAAGATTGTCCTCGTAAAGATTCTCAATGATACGGTCAAGCTCTTTATCACGATTGGAAAGTCGTTTTAATTCACTCTGGTAGCCTTCTTGTTCAATCTTAAAGTTTTCCTTTGAGTACTCTCCAACAACCTTTATAAACTCATCCTCATGCTTTAATGCAAACTTTATAAGTCTTCGTATTTCTTCAATAACTACCTTTTCTAAGAAATCTACTCGAATATAATGTGTTGCGGAACAAACCTTGCGTTTGCCTTGGTTATACCCCGGACAGTTAAAATACTTAATGTCAGGATTTCCTTGATTAAAATGGTAATGCAGAGTTCTTCCACAGTCGGCACATTTAAGTAATCCCGAAAACAAACTATGTTCACCGCTTTTCATCGGTTTTCTTCGCGTAGATTTGCGCATTAACTGTATCTTCTCAGAGGTTGATCTTTCAATAATCGGCTCGTGAACATCCTTGAATACCATCATGTTTTCAGGACTGTTCTCGTGTCGTTTTTTGTTTTTGTATGATACGGAATAGGTTTTGAAGTTGATTACATCACCGCAGTATTCTTGAAGGCAAAGCATATTGTTCACCGTTGACTTATTCCAAAAGTAAGGATCTGGATTTGTTTTTGAACTTGATTTACGAATACCCTTTGCTTTTGCATATTCGGTTGGTGTTAATATCTTTTCTTCGGTTAATACTGTTGCGATTTGTTCACTGCCTTTTCCATCCATAGCCATTGAGAAGATTCTACGCACAACTGTCGCCGCTTCGGGATCGATTATCCACTTGTGAGGGTTGTCCGGTGATTTAATATACCCATAAGGTGCAGGACCTAACGGAATGCCCGAACTGCCCTTTATCTTGTTGCTGATACGTCGCTTCTTACTTATATCCCTTGAGTACCACTCGTTGAATAGATTCCTTATAGGAGTCATTTCATTTTCGCCCTCTGCGGTATCTACGTTGTCCGACACCGCAACAAGACGGATATTATGCTCAGGAAAGAACTCTTCGGTAAGCTTACCAACTTGTATATAGTTTCTGCCGAGTCGGGATAGGTCTTTGACAAAAACAGCCGCCGCTTTACCGAGTTCTAATTGCTTAATCATTTCATTAAACTCAGGGCGATTCATTGTAACACCGGATATACCGTCATCACAAAATGTAACGATGTGAGTATAGCCTTTTTCTTTTGCTATCTTTGTCAGCAGCTTCTTTTGATTGCTTATGCTATAGCTTTCTCCCTCTAACTCGTCATCTCGGGATAAGCGGACGTATAGAAAAGCAGTTTTCTCCCGACTGTATTTTTTATTATTTGACTGACTCATTAATCCTCCTTCCTGCAGTCAAATAAACAGTACCGAATTTCATTTTAATAAGTTGATTGTTATTGTCAAATTTCGTTTGCTTCTTTTCGGCACTGCAAAGGCACAAAAAGCCTTTAACTATGCCATTTGAGAGCATTAAAAATATTTTTTTATTTGTATGATTTGTGGATTATTTCGGCCTCATCCACGGAGAGATACACCGCATCGGTTGACGTTCCGCTTCGCATATTGCCACACAAAAACAATATGCAGATGAATTATCATCGCCGCTAAGCCATACGGCAAGTGTCTGTCCGATGTCATGGCGACCGCACGTTTGTCAGACGGCGGATTTTCGTTATTCGTCGCTCATCGGGTTATACAGTGTACTACCATGATGCTGAAAGTATCAGCATATTTGTCAAGGTGCAAGAAGGGTATTTTTGACCCTTTCATAAAGACCACAATCCAAATTTTCTTTAAATTTGAACCCTTTTTCAAAAAATTCACAGAAAGTTCAAAAAAGATTTTATATCCCCTTCATATAGGCAACATCGTTTTTGTTGTCAAAAAATCAACCATTTTTGAAATTTTCTTTTAATTTTTGCCTTTCATAAAAACAACCAGTCATTAAATGTCAAAAAACGGAACCTATTTGAGAGAAAAAATTACCCTTCTATAAAAATAAGAAGTACGGTACCTATCAAAAGGTGAACTTAAAATTAAAATTTTTATAAAAACATACAATGTTCATTAATGTTGCAATACATAGAAAATTGTGGTAAAATATTATTAGTATTAAGTGTGAGGAGGATTTGTTATGAGTATTTCTAAAATTGAAATAAATAATTTCAAATCCATCAAACACTGTGTTTTATATTTTAAAGACATCAATTTGTTCATTGGTGAAAACGGTACAGGTAAAAGTAACATTTTAAATGCAATTCGATACTTTTTTAACTGTTTGACAAAAGAACAAGATGACTTCGGAATTTATAACAACAAAAACCATTTTTATAATGAATTTTCCATATCCATAACCTTTAACTTTGAACGCCTAAAGATGATTTCTAAACATAATCGTCATCGCGAAGATGCTGAAGTGAACTTTTCCGATTATTACAAATGGATAGGTCAAAGAAAAAATGAAGAAGTACTAACTCTCAAAAAAATCAAAGGTAAAACAATCAGATGGAATCACAAATGGCAATACAGACAAAACATTGCGAATTTATTCCCATTGTATTTTATTGACTCACGATCAGTAAATTTAACAGATTGGAGCAAATTGTGGGAAATCATAGGCGATTTGATGAAGACACACGCCGAAACTGAGCAAGAAATTAACAAAACTATTGAGACAATCAAAGAAGACGAAAAATATAAAATAAGTAATAGATTCAAAAAACTTTCAGACGCATTTGATAAGGCAAATGTACGAGTTAAGTCTTTCACTCCAAAACAATATGCAACTACCATATCTACGCTATTATTCCGTGGGAATGTTTTCTCTATTGAAAAAGATTCATTAGAGCTTCTTTCCAATGGTACCAATGCATCAAATTATACAAATCTGCTTATTGAGATATTAAAATTAATTGCTGAACACAAGCTCAAAGATCCAATTGTTATGTTGGATGAGCCAGAAATCAGTTTACATCATAAATTAATTGATGCACTAGCTGATAGAATATTTAACTATACCGGATATATTCAGTTTATCGCGGCTTCGCATTCGCCACGTCTTCTAAAAAATATTATTCGTAAAGACAAATCTGAATCCCAAGTCTTTCATGTCTCTGCACATCAACACTACACTTATGCAACAGCTATAAATCTATTTTCAAATGAAAGTGACAACCGTTATCGCACAGTTATTACTGATCAACATGCCTGTGCATATTTTTCAAGATATATACTATCAGTTGAAGGTGCAACTGAGACAGAACTATTTACTAATGATTACCTGCGCGAATTGTTCCCTATATTAAAGCAGGTAGACATTATGGAAGGCATAAGCGATGATGTTGTACAAAGAATAATTTCACCTAAACAACGGCATTTTCGCACAAATATTCTCCTTCTTATGGATATGGATAAGGTTTTGGAATACTCTGAATCCAACAATCAGTTCAAAACAATTGGGAAACTATTCTCATCGGCAAGAAAATTAGATGAAAGCTACTATTATACGCCGCTTAGAAAAGAATATCTATTAAGGCGCAAACGCATATTGGCAATGACTGATAAATGCAGATTCCATTATCGGTATCCTTTCTTTTCTTCCCGTGATGCAAACTTTTCTGCTTTGATTTCATTAATCAAACAGTATGCTTTACAATACGATACATTTATTGTAGCTACAACTATAGAGGGTTCTTTAATTACATACGAAAATTTGGATGTTTTTTGGAACTTTTATGAACACCATATAGCAGAATCAGATATATTTAAAGATATAGATGAGGAATATACGTTGTTGCCTCATCAAGAAAGATTAAATTTTGCTCGACTACTTTTTAACGGAAAAAGTGATTTTATCTTATCTCTATCGCAAATTAAAAAATTCAATTCAAAAATAGATAAGGATATCGCTTCTTTACTAACGCAGCATTCAATTTCGAAAACATCAGGATGGGTGTCAAAATGGTTGTCTTTCTTCTTACTTAATGAAGCATCTATACCCTATACTGATAAAACCGCTTTACAACAGTTCTCTGCTATATTAAAAGATGCCGAGCAAAGAAAAAAACTGCGTTCATCCTTTGAACACAGTTTCCCAGAATTATATGAAATTGTTAGTCATATAGAAAATACATTTAAAGGTATATAAATTAGTCTAGGCGATAAGCAGGAATTTCGATTGTACATAAAAGTCAATCGTTCCTCGTGACGCAAATGGAGCGAGATGATCCGAGGATTTTTTGTTTCAATATGACTTATCTCCTTGCCGCCCAAATAGCCCAGTTATTATGGCCAGCAGATACAAATACGCAAGCGAATATTTAAGAGAGTGCTTGTCGCCTAGACTACTTATATTTTATTGGAGGTGTTACAATTCAATGTTTATAAATGAATATGATTATTTTATAAACGGTGTGCTCAAGACCTCCGAAACGACTTTAAAAAATGTACAAAAGGACATCAAAGCAAACTATACTACTCACAAAATTCCTAAAAAGAATGGCGAACGCATCATTCATGCTATAAAGAAAGACTCTGATTTATACAACTTACAGAAAAATCTATGTTTGCATTTTTTAGATACAATACCTTTGCCCAAACCAGTCATTGGATTTGTAAAGGATGAGAACTATGTTAGATTTCTAAGTCAGCATATTGGCAAACGATATTTTCTGCGATTAGATATCAACAGCTTTTTTGATACAGTAAATCGAAAAATGCTACAAAAAACTTTTAAAGAGTTTTTTCCGGGATCAGATAATACATCCCTAAGCACATTTATTGATTTGTGCACAATAGATGGCAAGTTGCCACAAGGTGCAGTCACTTCGCCGGTAATTTCTAATATTGTTTTTCGGCGTATCGATCAGCGTATTTTAAAATACTGTCAGAACTTTGATGATGTTTATATAAGCAAGAGGTCAAATAAAGAATCTATAACATACACTCGTTATGCAGATGACTTGTTATTTTCAAGTGATATTATTGATTTTTCTAAAAACGCATTCTTTATGGGAATGATAATTTCTATCTTGAAAGATAACGGGTTTACAGTTAATAAAACAAAGACTCGCTGTAGCACTAATGAAATTTCGTTCTCCGGATTTGTTTTGGGTCGTGATGTTCATCTTTCAAGAAAAAAATTACACGAACTTAATAAGGTAATATATTTTTTCAACAAAGCTGATGAACACTCTTATAAAAAGTATCGTCTTAATAAAGCGGTCTTTACCTCAGGAGACTGGCTCGCCAAAATAAACTCTTTGGAGTTAGAAGGACCTTTTGGACAGAAAAAGTCATTTAAAACGCCAGAAGAACTTTTGAACTATTTATGCGGTTTTAGATCTTTTTTACTGCTAATACTTAGAGAAAATCCAAATGGCAGTCCACATATGGAGCAACTCGACAAGAAGATACATAAACTAGAGGAAATAATCGATTTGATTTTATGCCACACATAATATTTATGTAACATGAACCAACAAACTACGTGCATAGGAGGTGATTTTATGAGTTGGTCGTTAAAAAGATTCACATATGATATGATAGAAGAAATAACTGATAATCCATCAAGATATGATTCGGGTGACTTAAAACGTGCTATTGGTGATGCATATGAACATTATAAGGATGGAGATTATAATTGTTCGTATGCTTGGTATGAACAAGTTAAAAGGATTTGTAATGCAGAATTAAGTTCAAGAGGCGAACACACAGTATAAGATGTTTCAGTAGTTACATGACAAATAATATTTTCGCATTTACAGAAGAAATACCACCTAAGCCTTAATGGGCTTGGGTGGTATTTCGTTTGCACAGCAAATTTGTTTATTCTTGCTCTAATTTAGAGTTAATGGAAAGAATCCACTCGTCAGAGTCGGAAGAAAAATTATTAATGTACTTTAAGAAATTAGTACTTCCTATTACAGTATCATCCGTAGGCAATTCTTTTACTCTTTCACACATCTGACAATAGTTTTCTTTCGTTATTTGAGAAAAAATAGCATTTCGCTGATATTCTTTGCCTTTATAATTGTCAACTCCAAAACAAGTTTTAATATGCGGTGAATTAGTCTTTTTTGCAGGAGATTTTAACGTTACTGACATAACGTGAAGCAAAACAATCTGCATTGTACATGGATTTCCAAAGATAATTACCTCATCGGCCACATTATCCAAACCGTGAAATGTATTTATCTTATTCTTAATATCATCGTACTGCTCATATGGTTTCTTTTCAGTATCGCAAAAAATCAATACTAAATCAAACGAACCGTTTTGGTACTTATCCTGATATCTAGCAGGAATGTTTCCGTTGCCTTCAGCATTTTCTAATGTGAAGTCATATCGTTCATTCCATACACCGAGGGATTTTAATTTTGAAAAGTAATCGTATTCTTCGTTACCTTCACATATTATGCAAATTTTATCTTTTTCAGATATATAACTTGGAAGACGTGAACTCATTTATTCGGCCTCCTCTGTCTGCTGGTTACCTTTTAAATTTAAAAGTGTATTAATTAACTCAGGTTCAGGAAGTGCTCCTAGTACACCTTTTTTGTATTTTTCTATTATATCGGTTGTCTCGCGGACTCCTTGTTCGGCGGTGAATTCAGAAAGAGGATATAGATAAACTCGCTCTAAATCTTTATGAATAAACCAGATTTGTTCTTTGCGGAACATTCTTTTACAATCCATAAGATTAATGTCATGAACAGTAAAAATCAATTGAGTATTCGTGTTGAGTTCATTATTGAACATAGCAACGATAGCGCGAGTCAATTTGAAATGTATACTATTATCCAATTCATCTATTATTAGGATCTTGCCTTCCTCTAGGCCCTCAATCACATAACTTGCTAATGCTGCTATTTTCTTTGTGCCCGTTGAATCAAAAAGCAAACTAGGAACCGGTAAACCTTTATAAACTGATACTAAGCGAATACGATCCATAACATTTTCAGGAATATCCAAAACTTTTTCATCGGGTCCAATCTCTGTTAGTTTCGCCTCAATATTTACTTTATCTGCATCTAGATAAGCGAAATCCTCCATATAGATATCTGCATTCTTTATAAAATCAACAACTTTGCTTTGGAGATTATTATGATTTTTCAAAAGATCTATAGTTTTCTTCATAGGTATATTATTCATATTTACTATTTCAATCTTTTGAGCGAAATTATTGATTATTTCTTTGATTTGTTCTAATTGCTTGAATTTAGTAACATCAACCAAGTAGCAAATAAGATTATTTTTGGAAAATGCAGACAGGATATCATTCAACTCAGAAGACTCACTTAGAAATGTATCGCCTTCTATATCACGACAGAGCCACACATTTTTCTTTTCGTTACCATGCTGATCATAAGTTAGTTCGGAGAATTCTTCATAAATAAAGATTTTCTCTTTAGCATCATATTTAATGTCGTACGAATAAAAACAACTATCTTGTGAAAAGGTAACACCCAATTCACAAACGGAATTTCTCGTAAACAAATTATGCATTATTTGAGGATTACGGCCTAAAAGAATATTCCTAAGAGAGTTTATACACTTAATCAAGCATGTTTTTCCGGCATTATTAGGGCCATAAACTCCAGCTACTTTTAGGATGTTTTGCTGATTCACATTAATTAAATTTGTCGCAAACCTTTTACTTCTCATATCCGCCTTCATAGAGAAGACTACTTGCTCAGAAAAAGAAAAGCAGTTTTTTATTCTTAGTTCAATAATCATTGTTCATTTCTCCTTTCTTACGATAATAGTATATCACACTTTTATATTTTATGCAACTATTTTGCAGAAAAAATATTTTAGAACATTGAAATGAGAGGTGCAGCCAACCCCTTAGCCGCACCTCTCTTAAAAAGGACTATAACCATTTTATTCGCTTCGTCGTCCCTTGTCAAATCTTAGAAGCAGTTTTTGCATAATTATTTTTGTTCGAAATATTTTAAGAACAATAATATTTTTTATCATTTAATACTCTTTTCCAATGTTCTAAATCAGCTTTTATACAAACAATACGAGCTGAAAGATTTCCCGTTGTATTTTCGTCCTCAAAAACTATATGTATTTTATTACCTCCATGCAAGAAATACACTCTACCATGGGCAATTGAGTTGCGAATATGTCTTAAGAAACACTCTAAATCACTTTCGGGAATTTTCCCTTTTGCGGTCTGTTTTTTCTTACACACAAAGCGTTTGCATTTCAAACAAAGAGACTCCCCGTCCAGATATCCTTTTTCGAGTTCTTTGCCAATTACTGCACTTGCTCCACAGAACTTTTGATGTTTATAATGTCTTTCATCCATCATCCGATCAAAAATTTCATTGTGCAAATCCAGCGAAATTGTTTTAGAATGAGTACTTTCAATGTTTGGCGCACTGTACAAAAAGTAAGAAAAAAGTTTTCTTGTATCGGGTGTTCCTCCTTCAAACGGAACAATTAGCAAATCATCCAATTGAAAAGATGTACATACCCGGCAATCCGAGGAAATGCACTTGATCGATTTTTTCATAATAACAAAATTCACATCCTTTCGACTCATTATAACACAAATTGTTGAAATTCGCATTACATATAGAAAACACGCCGAAACAAAATGTTTCAGCGTGTTTTCATAATTAATTAACTTTTAGGTACTTAATGAACCAATATCCAAAAATCAAATAATATGCTACATTTAATGCCAGTCCGACAAAACCAATAAAACTAAATGCAGTAAAGAGTGAAATCAGATTTAATGCACCGGAAACGATGGCAGGAACAAACCAAGCGTTTCTGATACCTTCAGATTCCTTCTTTTTTCTAAGCACTAGTCTTAATATAATAGCGATGATTCCGCCAAGATTAAATGTAAAGATCGCAATTAAAATTACCGAAATCATTGTGAATTTATCATTTTTATCTCTTAATATCGTATAACCAAGTAAAAATTGAAAAATAACAGCTATAATTACACTAATCATTCCAACATAATATTCAAATGAAATGTAATTAATCACAGAAATTAATGTTGAAATACCGCTGACTGCCCATAACCCATATGCAAGCTTTTTGTTTATGTTTTCCATTTTAATTATCTCCTTTACCATTCTTTGTCATCATACGGAGTTGATTCATATCCTTCTAACTGAAGTTTTTTAACCATACGATCAAGTTTACCTTGCCACATCTTTTTGAACCATTCGGTATGACCAAACCATTTTACGAGTGTGGGACTGATTGCGTAATATGTTTTGATAAATGCTCTGCCATACCAAGTTTCTGCAAGAGTATAGTCACGATAACGACGGAGAGTCCATACCTGAGGACAATCATAGGAACCATAAACAGCAGTAGCAACATAGCAACCACCACTGCTACTTTTTGGCTTTAATGCTTCATTCTCAGGATTTGATTTTCTTAGTTCAGCGTGTACCGTTTCTCTAAGTTTATCCCATAATCTTCCGTTTGTTGTATAAAATGGGCAGATTGTTTTTGCCAATTCATCTATTTGTGCATTAATATTTTCAAGCGTACTCTGATCGCTTACTTTTACTTGCTTAGCAATCTTAACACAGCTATCGTTTGGTGTTAAATAACCGTCAATATGTCCTGAAACCTTTTCAAAAACCGGAGAACCCCAAGTTAATTCTCCTAAGTGTTCCATGAAAAGGTTTTTAGCTGCTTCAGGAGAATGCTCTACAATAATGTTGGCCAACGAATCCATATAAGCCTGAAAAACTTTGTTAATCATATTGTAAGTGACAGTCAAGGAATCATTCTCAACAATCTGGTTGCGGTCTACAATGTTACCGTAACCATTTTTTGTTACATATTCTTGTAAGTGTGTAGTTGGAACAATCGTGCCATTTTCCAAATTTTTAATATCTACAAGTATTTCGGATAATATTTTTTGATGTGCATCGTTTGTATTGTCATAGTTATCGTCTATTACTGATACACTTTTTTCTAATATGTTGAAAACACTTTGTCTTTTGTCTCTCGTTTCCGCTTCCAATAAAGCCTGCTTCACCCGTGCAAACGTACTGTAAAAAATCGCTTCAATATTAGTTGGATCGTTTTGTTCGACCATGTTATAATATTTCTCTGTTTCAGGCCAGTCTTCTTTTTGCTTTGCGCGGCGTGCATTTTGCAAGTATCTCTCTACAAAAGCGGTATTATCCACTTTTACGGTACCCTGCACATCTACCGTACCTTCAATCATCATTTTCTTTGCTTCTTCAACAGAATACTTCATTCCACAATTTTGGCAAACAAAAGCGCCATCCTGTTTCATCAAGTCTGTGCCTCCGCACATTTCGCAAGTTAATTGTTTCATCTTTAACCCCTCCAAAGTTATTTTAATAATTTAGCTTTTTTATTTTGCTCGGTAATGAGCGAATCAAGGACTGTAATAATTGCTGATTTATTTTCGGCAGTTTTTAGTTCTTTGATCTTATCAGCGATTTCTGCTTCAAGGTCAGCGAGAGCTTCATTACTCATTGGATCGCTAAAACGAATTTTCTCGGCAAGTTTTGTAAGCTCCGCTTTTATATCAGCATCCGTTTCTGTGCTTACTAACATTTCAATGTCAACCTGCAGCGATTTGATATAGAAAACTTTCTTTTCTACCTTTTCTTCTACACGGTTGATTTCTTCTCTGCCGGTTTCCGTACCAATCAAACAGATTGCCGAAATACCAAGTATCAATGCGCACACCACAATAGCAATCCAACTTGCCGTTAATGGCAGTGTCATAAATACTGCAAATGCAATAATCTGAACGATCAAATATGTAATTCCAACAGAGATTAACGGAATGCCAAGAAATTTGCTCTTTAGAGTATCTGCATCATTAAATGCAAATTGCCAAATAGCGATTTGAGAAGCAAATGCAACGGCGGTAAACACATAAGCAATCCAAAACGTTGCTGTTTTAGCCGTTGGAACCGCAAAGGCAATTACATTTAAAAGTACAAAAGCTATTGCTAATACGGCATAAGCCATACCCTTATTCTTCTTCATTTATCAACCCTCCCTTTTGCTGCCGCATTTAGGGCAGAATTTGCCGGGTTTAATAAACTTAAATCCACAGTTGCTACAAGTATCAGGTGAAGACTGCGGCGTTCCGCACTCATCACAAAATGCAGCACCAGGCGTTAACTTTGCACCGCAGTTATCACAGAAGGCATTTCCGCCCACTTGCGGTTGCACGGCAACTCCTGCAAAAGCATCGTTTACAGCACCGCCGACCATACCACCAACGGTACCGCCGATGCCGGACATAACACCAAGACCGATACCCATATTGGTAAACTCGCCAACGCCTTCGTTTTGTGCGGCGTGCTCAGCAACATCAAAGCCACGTTCTTGTTGGTAGGTATAGCCTTCGGTAGCACGTTTTTTGCCAATGCTTGTGATTCGATCACTGTCTTTTGCGCCTCAGTCTGTGCATAAATCACATCGGTTTGCTGCTTTAACTTCGCTTCTGCAATATCTGCATACTGACGGAAGTGCAATTCCTTGAATTTTTCATATTGAGGATCACCGTCAGGCTTTACAATAGTTGTTACGAAAAAGCGGTTTAGCGTTACGCCGTATTCTTCAAAATCACCAAGTAAACGTGCCTGAATCCCCTTAGAGAACACTTCAATACTTTCATCAATCTCAAAAATATTGATGGCGCTTGCTTTCATTTCCTGCGCGATGTAGGTTTTAACCCTTGTCATAAGGAATGCACGGAAGAATGTAGTGAGTTGATTTCTATCAAGGATACGCTCGGTGCCAACAAGTTTTATGAGTAGTTTTCGGGAATCCTCCACGCTAAGTGCCATCTCACCGGATGCACCAATGGATAACGGGAACTTATATGTAGGTTCAACATACTGAACTTTACTATCAGTACCCCATTTAATAGCCATCTGCTCAGTTTTATTGATAAAATAAACTTCACAGTGGAAAGGTGTTTCGCCGCCTGTGGGAATGTTGATAAACTTCCTGAGAAGCGGGATGTTTTGAGTTTCAAGCGTGTGCCGTCCGGGACCGAACAAATCAAGAGCTTGTCCATTCATAAAGAATATGGCTTCCTGACTTTCGTGCACGATCAACTGAGTGGTCGTGTTAAAATCCTCGCACGGATGCTTCCATATGAAGGTACTATTATCGCCTTCATACTTAATGATTTCGGCAATCTGTGCCATATCTCAACCTCCAATTTGGGATATTATCAAAAGGTGTACCTTTTGATAATAGGCGATGGTGCACTGTTTTTTAATCGATTTTCCCTCGAAATACTGGTTGAAGAAAAATTTTACGTATTTCTATTGCACTTTATGTCGAATTGTGGTAAAATTTAATGCAGTAAAATAAGCTCTCAAAAGGTACACCTTTTGAGAGCCTATTTTCGTTTATTTACCAAACGATATTCACGCAAACGCCGATAAAATGTGGCTTCGCTCATATTGCAGCGTTCCAAAAGTTCAGAAAAAGACAGCTTGTTTTTCTCCCATTCCCGAATCAGTCTAGGAAAATCATCAGGAACGCTTTTCTCTGGTCTACCAAACTTAACACCTTTTGCTTTTGCAGCTGCAATACCTTCCGCCTGGCGTTTCTTGATATTTTCACGTTCGCTTTGGGCAACAAAAGAGAGTATTTGTAAAACAAGATCGGCAATAAAAGTTCCCATCAAATCTTTACCGTTACGAGTGTCAAGCAATGGCATATCAATCACGCAAATATCAATACCGATATCCTTAGTTAATACACGCCATTGCCGTTGTATTTCTTCGTAGTTGCGCCCCAAACGATCAATGCTAAGTATGTAAAGTAAATCGCCGGGTTTTAACCGTTTGACGAGCCGCTTGTATTGTGGACGCTCAAAGTCCTTTCCCGATTGCTTGTCTATGTAGATATTCTTTTGTGGTATATTTTTCTCGGACATAGCTATCATTTGCCTGTCCTCATTTTGATCTATACTCGATACTCGAACATATCCGTATGTATTCATTCAATCACCTAACTTTCTACGAAATGCGTAATTATATAATACTTTGCATGCCATAAATTAACAAAGCCACCGCAAAAAGCGATGGCTTAATATCTATATTATCTATAACAGACTGACTGACGTATTATATATAACTATAATTAATCTTTATAATATCAATCTTTCTTGTGTGCAAAAACGGCATATCTAGAACTGCAATTTTGGCATGTCTTGATATGCCGTTTCTGCATGTCTGGGATTTTAGCGGGCTTTCGGGCGATTTATATGCACATCTACATATTTTCCGCTCTTGGTTTTGAATGGTTCGTTTTTGTTCTTTTGATATTTTCGTGGTAGCCTGAACACTCGCTCAACCTCATCTAAGGAGATTTTGCGGATATCACCCCAGCAATACTTGTTGATCGTATCTACTTGATAATCAAAAGCAATGATATTGGGTGCGCTTGTATCGAGTTCCATTGCTTTTTTAATTCTTGGGATATTACAGTCGACACCGACAATATAACTTTCTCCGGTACTTTTACTTATCGCATCCGTGTGATCGTTCTCAGGCGGAAGATAATCTTCACCTAAAACCGCTTTAGCAATTTGCGTACGGTAGTCTTTTAACTTTAACACTTCTAATGTTTTTATGCCGTCTTCGTTCAAAGGAATGATCGCAACAGGGCATTCAAACTTTTCAAAGGCTTCCGTGTATGTGTCATAAGTCTGCTTTTCATTTCTGCATCTCTCGGTCATTACGATATCCGCAATTTCCAAAAGTGAATTAGCACCCGCATAAATTACAAAAGGTTTTCTTCCACAAGTTACAGTTTGCATATTAAAATTGCGTTGCTCAACGTTGGTATATAGGCCGTTAACTTCATCTGAAACATAGTAGCAAACAAACATTGTTTCGCCGCTATAATAGAGCCCTATTAGCTGCGTCATATTTAGTAATGTGCTTTTAGTTGCGGTTCGTATGGAATAAGCAGATGCATAAAAATCTTTGCGCGTTTCTGCACAAGGCGTATCCACAAAAACATCAGCGCCAAAACGATTAAAGAATAGTGCTGTCTCTGCTCCTTGGTGCCTGCGAGCAATAATGTGTTCATCTGTTCTATAAGCCGTATCAGTATAACAATCATATCCCGCATTCTGCAGTATCTCATAGCCCAACAGTGTAAGGCGATAACTTAATTTGTTTCTTGTCACGCGTAAAAATCCACACGCCGATAACTCGTTAATTGTTTCTGTAGGGAGATTTTCCGACTTACGCGCGGGCAATTCTTTGCACCACGCACAAAGCCGTAAAATCTCCATTTCTGCTTTAGTCAATAACATTGAACCACACCTCCCATCCTATACATGTTAGATGGTTGAATTTTGGACAAGCAAAAACCACTCTCAAACCCGCATAAATACTGGGATTTGGTATAGTTAAATGATAGTTTTTTATTGAAGTTTAAGTGGCTCGGGGTGTGGTTTGCAAACCACACTACCCCAAAGAGATTTTTCATATGAAATTTCCTTTCTAAAATAAGATAAAAGCCCTGCGGCAAAATGAAGCAGCAGAGCTTAAAATTGTATTTACTTGTTATCTGTATTTTCTCTTGACATCGCGATACAGCAGTACCAATTTCCGTTTTCATAAGTAACGCCGACTGCGATATATTGATAATCTTTACCGCCAACATAGTTCCAATGGGCAGAACTATTTTTTGCCATTCTTGCGATGTGTTTCCCAACATCATCAACTGTACCGCCAAATGGAGTTTTAGCTATAGCTTCACGAACGTTAGCTGAGTAATACGGTTCACCGTTCATACCGTATAATGACGATTCAATATATTCACCATATTGCAAAGCTGTTGCCGCAGCACGTTCATCAACAGTATCGTGGGCAAAGTTTGTTACCAATTGCCGACTTCGGTATTCAGCGTATTTGGTCAAGCCCGAAAGTTTAATAGCTGATTCTACACCTTCATCACTACGAAAAGCATTGATATATTCGATAACCTTATCGGCGATTATAGAACAGTCAGAAGCACTTGCTTTAATGATATGTTCTTCCTCTATTGTCGGTTCGGTGTTAACTACGGTGGTTGTGCTATTGGATTCAACTTGCGTTGTAGTTTCTTGCTTTTCAACCTCAGTTCGCATACAGCTCTCAGCCGCTTTTTCTGTATTTTTAGCTGTTGATTCCGTTGCCTGGCTTGTGTTGCTTTCGGCAGAAACTTCCGTTTGATAAGTTTTAATTTCTGTATTATTTGTTTTATCCGGTTGTGTGGGTGTACTGTCGCTTGGTTCTAACACTACTGATTGTACCGTTTCCGTTTCTGTATTTTGAGGTGCATCAGTTATTATCGTTTCAGGCGAACAAGCGGGTAATAAAAGTATGCTGAGTGATAATATAAGAAAAAATATTCGTTTCATTTTTAATGCCTCATTTCATAATTAATCGGGCATTTTGATTGATTTTTGAGTGCTAAATAGGGTTCATGTACTGTTTTATGACTGCTAAAACCCAGTATTTATGCGGCTTTTCGGTTAAATCCTATAAGAACACTCGGACCAAATTAGAGGAATTAACCTTTTGGTTGGTTCCTCTAATCTTTTTTGGAAACAAGGTGATTGTTGCAATTACTACAGCTGATGTAATAAAAGATCTATGGCGATCCCCATACCCATAACTGTTTGTTCTATAGAAACTCTATCTCTGTTTACTGGGATGCCTTCACCTAAAAATCTTTGGAAAATATTCATAACCCCCAAGGTTGCGTATTTTCTAATGCGCGACTCCAAATTCATCAGTTTTTGCGAAACCGATTCCACATACCGCGAAAGCTCTCCCTGCTCACTTTGGCGGTTAAATCTGCCGTTAGCGTTAAGCATAGCCTCAAGATAATGTAACCCCATATGAGATTCAAAATAGTAAATATTAGTTTTAGGTATCAGCCGCTCTCCCAACACATTGACATAGTCATTATCGGTTGAGAGGCTATAGATATTTTGCCTTCGCTCTTCAAATTTTTCTCCATATTGCAATTCAAATGATACTAAAGCCTCGGGGGAAAAGCCTTGCCCATTAAAGCTATAGCAGTTATCAATCAGATCTGAGTGTATGGCAATAAACTGAGCTTTATTTCCTCCCTTTGAGTGACCGCTGAGGATGATCCTATTATCCTTGGTCCATCTATTTTTCGCGGCAGCATGGTTAAACCAATTAAGTGCTTCCACCTGCTGATCAGTAGCATAATCGCGCTCAACGGTTTCACTGGATAATTCCGCTCCGTTTTTAGTATAGGTTATATATGTATTTTCTTCTGAAACACCCGATAGGCCTTCTCCGTTATCTATCCACTCACCTTCACCCGTACCTTTGAAAACTACGTATATGTTTCCGTTCTGATTAGTAAAGGAGCATGCTGTTAAACCGCTTCTTGATACGGTAAGGTTGTTTATTTTGGAATTCATAAGAAAAGGACTGTGTTTTACTGCATTTATAAGGATACTTAGTCGGTATATATCCCTACTGTTCCAAGTATTGATTGTTTGCTTCTTAAAGTTAAATTCCAAGTCGGATATAATGGATTGAAATCGGGTGTTTTCCGCGGGCTGTATTATATGCGTTAAATATAAATACAAATTATAAACGGCCGCTTCATTTGCTTCCTTCAAAATATCATCGAGAGCATAATTCATTTTTTCACTCCATTCAAAAAAGCTTCTATACACATATATATGCCGCAAATTGACAGTTAAGTTTTAATATATGGTTTTTGTTAAGCCTTTGCCGAGATGGTGCTGACCACCATGCTCCACTCGGCGCAAATTCAAACTGTGGCAGACAGGCAAAATATTAAAATATCAAAAAGCACCTGAGCTTAGGCTCAGGTGCTTGATTTTATATTCCATAAAACGCCCAAATATAGATATATGCGGGAACGATGGCGGCCAATGTAAATGGGATTCCTATTTTGAAGAAATCGGAGTTTTTAACCTCATATCCTTCTTTGCGGAGAATTCCGATGCCCGTGATATTTGCAGATGCGCCGATGGGTGTGCAGTTGCCACCTAGGGTAGCGCCCGAAAGCAGACCGAAATAGAGTGGTGTGGCATCTATATTAAGTGCCGAAGCTATGCCCGCGATAACTGGAATCATAGTTGCAACATAAGGTATATTATCGATAAACGCAGAGATAAGAACAGATGCCCAAACAACTATAGTGTAGAGTAGGAATATATTGTTTCCGCCTGCATCTGCCAAAAGGTTTGCAGCCGCATCAATAACGCCCTCAGCGGTGATTCCGCCTATCATCAAAAACAGACCCACAAGGATTCCGATGGTGGTGAAATCAATCTCCTTAAGGGGCGCTAAAACCGCGGAGAAATCCCTTTTCTTAAAGTAGGTATAAACAAGGCCAATAAGGAGCAACGCACAGCAGATAAGACCGTTGGTTTCATCAGGCTTGTTTGGAATAAAAGAAGCCCCTATCAAGAGGGCGAGAACGCCTAAAAGCAGGTAGGTAGGCACCAAATCGGTAACCTTTGTGCGAGGTGCGCCCTTTGGTATGGGAGCCTTTTCCTTGCGAAAAAGATAGGCTAATATAACAGTAGAAAGCACCGCGCCAAGCTCAACGGCGAAGAACATACTGGGCCTTCCCTTGTACCAGAAGAAATCAAGGAAGCTCATATCAAGGGCGGAGCCTAACATAATTGCGGTGGTATCCCCCACCAATGTTGCGGCGCCCTGCAGGTTTGAAGAAACTGCAATAGCTATGATAAAAGGCACGGGGTTAGTTTTAAGCTTTTTGCAAATTTCAAGGGCTATGGGTGCTATCATAAGCACGGTAGCCACATTATCAACAAAGGCTGAAATAATACCTGCAAAAAGCGCTAATGATACCGCAGCCCACTTAACATTGGAAACCCTTTCCATTATTAAATCGGCAAGGAGAGCAGGCATTTTACTATCAACAAATAGAGATACAAGGCCCATAGTACCTGCTATCATCAGGATAACATTAAGGTCGATGGATGCCCAAATCTGATTAAGGGGAAGCATACCCGTAGCGATAAAAATAACACCCGAAGCCAAAGCTATGTAGGGGCGGTATTTACCGAAAACGAGCATTAAAACATAGGTTGCTGCAAAAAGAATTATTGCGGGTAACATATTTTATACCTCTCTTAACTAAAATTCACAACTATTATGCCACAAAACCATTAAGTTTTCAATGGGTATTTTGAGAAAATAAAAAAACAGTCGGCTTCCCGACTGTTTTTGTGCTCATTTGCCCTAATTATCCCCTTTTCTTGCAAAGGGTATTGGCGAAAATGTAGCCGCTGCTTAATACAAGAAGGACCAAAATAACCGCCATATTGCTTCCCGTAAGGGGTGATTTTTCAGCAGTATTGGGAACGGTAGGAGTTACGGCAACGCTGTTATCTGCGCCGCCAAGGGTACCTATTGCCGCTAAGGTATAGGCACTGAAATGGTCGGTAACAAAGGTAGCGTAGCCATCAGCAACCGTCACATCATGCTCGGTGGTTTTGCCGTTTGCATCAACATAATAAACCTTAAGTTCCTTACCCTTAAACTTTTCAGATACGGGAATTTTAACCTCAAACTTGCCGTTATCAAGCTTAGTAATGTTCTTATCAGCCGACTGAGAATAAAGGCTGATATCATAGGTTTCGCTCTCATTAACATCGAGAGCCTTCATAATTCTATCATATTCTTCTCCGCTTGAAAGCTTATCTACTGCAATTAAGGTATCAAGAGGAACGGAAGAATCTTCAGTAAGCACGGTAACGTTGGTAGCCACATCCACGTTCTTATAGGTGGGTGTTACCATCTTTTTGCTATCGCGTAAAACGATAATATAATACTTAACACCATTGATTTCGGTAGTGAAGCAGTGGTCATCGCCTGTAACACCTGCGATACCTGTTTCGGCCTCAAAATCCATATTAGGATCAAGGTGCACGCCCATAGCATCAAAATGGCCTTCATCAAGGGTTTCGTAAACCGTTCCGTTATAGATAAGGGTAGCTCTATCCTTGCCGATATAATCATCTATTCGCTTCTGCGCCGCTTTCCTTATTGCATCGGCGGTATTCTCGGTTTCATCGGGAACATAGATTACGTGATCAGCCTGAACACCCATTCTTACAGAAGCATAAACAGTTTCTCCAACGCCAATATCGGTATCACCCTCGGCAAAGGTATAGAAGAAATCCGCATCGCCTGCGCCCGCTTCTATCTTAAAGTTTTTATAACCGATATACTTTTTGAACTCATCGGAATAGTTGATAAGAGCATTGGTGTTATCAATACCCTCTCCGCCGGTGAGCCAATAGTTAATAACCTCTAAATCGGTAACCTTATAGATATAGGGCATATAAAAGCCACCGCCCATATCCTCGCCTTCGGGAAGGGTACTTACAAGCTCATCTATTTCGGTTTTTACCTTTTCATCGTATATAAATTCAAACTTGATTTTATGACTTTCGGTAGCGTTGCCATTCTCATCAACAAGAGAAGCATATATAGTTCCCTCTTCATAATCATAGCTTCCAACATAGAAGGATAATTGCGGCTCGCAGCCCTCTTCTCCATACTTATAATATAAGGAATTATAGAAAGCAGCAAAATCCATCTCGGTTTCAGGCTTATATCTATTAACGGTAACATTGCCGTTTTTATTAAGAATTGAAGCAAATTTATCGCTATATTCGGTTGCTACTTCGAGAACCTTAAAGCTACCGTAATCATCTAATACTGCGCTACCCTCGGCAACATACTCTGAAATATCCACATAATATGAGCCGCTCTTGATAACAAGACCTGAATCATCGCCCGAAATCAAGGCTCCCTTTTCGTAAGGATAGTTTGTTTCGGGATTTTTTATAGAGCACGAGCAGTTAGCATCGCTGATAACAATAGAGGGAGCCTCCACACCTGCAGGGGTAACCACCTCTAGCAAAGCCTTGGGGTAGGCAAAACCAGCAGATTCAGCATCCCATCCCTCACGGGCAAGATGACCACCGCCGATAATGGTAAGAGATGTATCCGCATCGCCAACGGCCTCAAGCTTATAGGTGCTGCCCTTTCCGTTATAATGAACACCGCTACCCGTGTTGTTTATGCATTTAATAGTAACATCAGCGCCCGAAATACTAAGAGCGCTATCCGCCACATAACCTGCAACCAGCTCGATAAAATACGAGCCCAGGTCAATCACAGTATCCTTGGTTATATAAACGGTATCTGTAAGCAGAATATTGTTGGTTAAAACAATCTCGCCTCCGTTTGCAACAGCATCCCTAAATGTTTGCTCATCAGAAACGGAAACGCCTTGAGCTCCAACAGACATAGGTACAATTGAGAAAATCAAGGCAAAAGCCAAAAGCAAGGGTAAAATTTTTGTTTTTAGATTGCGCATTTTAACTCCTCCTATTTTAAGCAGAATGATTATCTGCCGTCAATTTAATTATACTACTCCCTTTATTAAAATACAAGAATAATTATTTGCCCTTTTCCCTTGACAAACGCCCCAAAAAAACATATAATTGTTTAGCAACTTAAAATATATGGAGACGTATCGAAGTGGTCATAACGGGGCTGACTCGAAATCAGTTAGGGAGCAATCCCCCGCGAGTTCGAATCTCGCCGTCTCCGCCAGAAAAAACGACGTGTTCCGACACGTCGTTTTTTCAACGAAATAAATCCCTTGCGGGATTTGTGAAATGCACGTTGTGCGTGAAATACGCCTGCGGCGTGTGAAATGCCTGCGGGCGTGAGTGGATTTATTTCATTTCACTTTCTGCGATAGCAGAAAATTTCACAATGACTATTGGTCATTATTTCACATTTGCCGTAAGGCAAATACTTCACTAAAAAGCGTGAGAGTTCGAATTCATCCGCAAAACTACCGAGAATATCTTTTTTTATAGTCCTTACATAAAATCGGCTTTCTTCTTTTGCAGAGTGCCGATTTACTTTTTACCTCTTCACTTTTCTCCAATATCGATTTTGGCAAGTAATTTGAAACGCGTAGTTTATAAAAAGCCAATAAGCCATATTATCCTACAGGAGATAATATGGCTTATTGGCTTATTTTTTGGAAAGGTCCTAATTGTTTTGGTTTTCTTCACGCATTTCCCTATCAAGCTTACCTTGGCAACGCTGACAGAGTTGACCGAGTCCGATTACATAATTCTGCCTATGCTTTACAGATAGAGCGGCAGGCACATTAGTTAAGGCGCCGCAAAGGACACAGTGCTCAAATTCTTCTATATTATTGTGAGGCTCTACGGTATCTTTTATTATTTGGGCTGACATAGGCTTTTCCTTGCCCTTATGGAGCAACCCAGAAATTCCGCCTAAAAAATCATTTTTCTTCATTGTTCTTCCTCTGTTACTGTACCCTCGGGCATATCTTCTTCCGTTTCGGGTTTAGATTGCTGTTCCTCATTTGAGGCTTCCTCTTGCTGTTCGGGCGCGGTTATACCCTGCTCGGTTGATTCTTCGGCTTGTGAAGAATCAGAGGGCACTTCTTCCTCAGCTAATTCTTCAGTCTGTACGGTATCGGGCGATGTTTCTCCTTCCCCTGCCGTTTCTTCGGCGTGGATAAAAGGCGCTGTAATACTCATATTAACAGTATCCCCGTTTAATATATACAGTTCCTCATTTTCCACATTATTCTTATACTCATCATAATGAATGGAGGTGCCCCAATGCGCCTCAAATTTAACCTGAGCGCTTTGGGAAACGGTTAAATAGAAGGTAAGGTCCTTTACAGAATCCCCTTCCGTGCCCAACTGCATTGTATGATACCTGCTTTCGCAGTTTTCGGCGGTAATTACGCAAAATCCCGTTGAGGCGGTACTGTTCGCGCTGGGAGTAACGGTAACCCTATATGGAGTATTAGCCTCAAGCGTAACAATATACGATCTATCGCTTCCTTTTTTGACCTCTAAGGTCTTACCTTCCACAGTATCAACATTAACCGAAACATCGGTATCAAAGGCGGCTGTTTTAATAATATTATACTCGGAGGTAATACTGTGTGAAAAATATGCATAAGCGGTAAGGCTCATACCCGCAAGACAAGCCAAAATGAAAATGACCGATAATGTTACTCTTACAAGCATTACTTTTTCGCGTATTTTCCCCTTTGGTGAAATATAAAGAAATTCTTCATAAAGCTTTTTCACAAAATTACCTCCTTTCTTAAATTAGCTAATTGGTCATCATTCGGTTTGTTGGGTTGCGGTGGCGATTATGCCAAGCTCTACCTTGGGTATTTCATCGCCACGGTAGTTGGCCTCATTGCCAATGCCCTCGGGCATATGCACAACAATAGCCATATATACGGTTTTTCCTGCTTCTAAGGATGCTTCATCGGTGGCATAATTGCTAAGCTTCATGGCCTAATATATCCGCAAGCTTTGCGATATCCTTTTCAATGCCGTAAAATGTGCGGGCAAACAGGTGACGCAGATTATGGGGGAATACCTTTTCGGGTGAAACGCCTGCATCAAGGCAAAGCTTTTTCATCTCCCTCCAGATATTACTGCGATCAAGGGGCTTACCGCTCTTAGTAACGAATATTATACCCGAACTGATTTTTTGTTTATCCGCATATGTGAGCAGTTTTCTTCTCAGACTGCTTACAATGAAAACTTTCCTTGTTTTACCCTTGCAGGATACTACCGCCTCTCCCCTACGGACAGCCTCTACAGTTATACAGCTAAGCTCGCTTACCCGTATTCCCGTGCCGCATATAGTTTGCACTACCAAGGAAATTCTTTGATTGTTTTTCCTTTCGGCTGTTTTTACGATAGCCTCATATTCTGTTCTGCTAAGTTCCTTTTCCTCAGAGCAATAAGCATCACGCTGTATTTTGAACTGCTTCACACACAAATCATACCAGCCTAAAAATCTCAGAAAGGAATTGAGCGCCGCTAACATAGAATTGGCGCTTCGGGCGGTGTAGGTTTGCTCTAATGATGCCTTATAATCCAGCACTAACGCTTTATTGATGGGACTCCCTTTAACATACTCTGCAAAGCTGCGAATATCACGCTTATACTTTTCGAGAGTTGCATTTGCTTTTTCGCTCTCAATTAAATACTTTTCAAATAATTCGATGGCCTGTTTAGTAACTATTCTTTTTTTCATAGCAAAAACCTCCGTTTCAGATATTTGTTTGCTATTATTTTGCGCCGATACTATGGGTTTAATTCTTTTACGCAAAAAACGGAGATATAAGTAGTTTATTTTTGTTGCGTTCTGAATTGTTGACTGTGCTACTTATAATGCAAAAGTTTTCCTTCATAACATCAGCGTTCACCACTTGCCCATATGGGTTATTTGTGGTATAATATGCCATATTTGAAGCGATTAAATATCTTTTATGAGGACTGTTATTATGAAAAGAATTGAAAAGGCCTCGGAGCTTATGTGGGTTTTGGGAATTATATTTGTTGCTCTCGGAGTTTCGATTTGCAATAAGGCTGACCTTGGCGTATCTATGATTGCGGCGCCTGCATTTATCGTATCCGAATCCGCACTTAACCTATGGAGCGGATTTGATGTTGGCGTTACGGAATACCTGTTGCAAGGGCTTATTCTTATAGCCATGTGCCTTATTATAAAGAAATTCAATTGGCGTTATCTTCTGGCTTTTGCGGTAGCGGTGATTTACGGCTACACACTGAATTTGTTTTTATGGCTTTTAGGTGGCATTACCCTTAATGCCGTTTGGCTTCGCTGGGTAACACTTATTATCGGGGATGTTTTCACAGCCTTTGGCGTAGCTTGTTTTTTCCGCACCTATATGCCGCTTCAGGTTCACGAACTGTTCGTAGCCGAGCTTTGCACTAAGTTTAATCTCAACATAAGCAAGGTGAAAAGCGCTTTTGATATTTCCTTGCTTATGATATCTCTTTTACTCGCCCTAACGCTTTTCGGCGATGTGGGCGAGTTTGATTGGAGTACCATCGGTTACTCCTCCTTTCACAGTATTGGTCTTGGTACAATAGTTACAACACTTATAAATTCACCTCTTATTTCACTTATGGGCAGGCTCCTGGATAAGCTCTTTGGCAGAGAGCCTTACTTTACAAATCTTAAGCAAATACTTAAGAGAAGTTAAATTATGGTCAAAACAAAGCAAAAAGCCGCAAGGAATTCCTTGCGGCTTTATTTATTATTCATTTTCGTATGTGAAAGTGTTAAACCCATCGGAATAGAGCTGTTTCCCATCGGGAAGCACCCACATAGCTTCAATGCCTGCAAGGTTTTCAACAAGCTCGCTACCTTCTCGGTAGGTCATATTAAAAAGGGCGGTAGATAAGGCATCTGCCTTACCTGAATCCTTGCAAATCACCGAGACCGAACGAAAATTGGTGGCGGGCATAAGGGTTTCGGGATTTATTATATGGTGATAGTTAACGCCGTTTACGGTATAATATCTCTGATAATTACCGCTGGTGACAATACTTTTATCGGAAAGCTTAAGATAGGCTAAATAATCATCCTGCGTTTCAGGGTTTTCTACCCCTACCTTCCACTCCTCGCCATCGGCCCTTTTGCCGATACAGCGCACATTACCGCCGACATTAAGAAGATATCCGCTGATACCCTTTTGCTCTAAATAAAGGGCTATTTGCTCGGTTGCATAACCTTTGGCAATAGCGCCCACATCCAAGGACATTTTGCTATCCTTAAGATAAACCGTGGATTTTTCCCTATTTATAATCAAATCATTTATATCGGTATGCTTTGCCGCCTCCTTTAGCCTATCCATAGGCGGAAGCGAGGCTTTATTCGGGTTATTTATACCCTCGGTTCTGTAATCGTGCCAAATGGAAAGCACGCTACCCATAGCAACATTCATTTTGCCATTTGTTAGGGTATATAATTCTTTGGCGTAAAGGAGCAGGTCTATAATTTTTTTATCCACCTTAAGCTCTTTATGTACGCCATCCTCGGTATTGTTTACAGAGCAAAGATTGGTAACGCCATCATATCGGTTATAGATGTTATAAAGTTTATGATACTCGCCTAAAAGCTCTTTTATCTCATCGCAGACTAAATCAAATTCCTCTTGCGTTCCTGCATAGCCTACGATAGTTGTTGCGGTATCGAAATAATCAAAGGTATAATCCGTATATTTAAGTTTATTCTTTTTGCAACCTGTAAGGCAGAACACTAAGCACAGCGCGGTTGCAAAAGCAATAAAGCGTTTCATATATAACTCCAAAACAAAAAAATAAGGGGGTGCTTTTAACACCCCCGTTTAAGCCAAATTATTTTACAGTAGCGGCCTTAACAGCGGCTTTAACCATATCGGAAATTGCGATGGTGCAACCTGCAGTCTGAACAGCTTCGGTGCCGTAGCCATCCTTTTCAAGACCTGCAATTTCGTCTGCGGTTTTACCAACAAGGGCGGCATCGAAAGCGGCGCCCTGCTCGTTCCACTCCTTAACTACGCCATCGCCGTTAAGGTCGGTACCGTGGGCGGCCATACCGTAGTTCTCACCGAGCTCAGCCTTGGTGCTTAAAGCCTTGGTGGTATCAACATCGGTAACGCCCTTGGTATCGAAAGAAACAGTGGTGGAAACAACATCGGTAGCGGCAACTACTACTTTGCCATCCTTATCAAGAACAGCAGCGGTAGCGCTTGCATTGAGCTCTACAGAGCCTGCCTTATCTTCGGTTGCATCAGCAACCTCTTCAGAAGAAACAATACCTAAGTTAAGGGTATCATCAGCGGTGGCCTTTGATTCCTTAGCATTGGCAACTGCCTTTTCAAGAGCGGTTACATAAGGAGCTACTGCCATGGTACATCCTGCGGTCTGAATATCATCATTGCCGTAGCCATCAACAACCATAGCCTTAACCTCATCAATGGTTTTGCCCTCTACATTAGAAACAAAAGCAGCAATCTGCTCATTCCACTCTTTAACAACACCATCTTTGTTAAGATCGGTGCCGTAAGCAGCCATACCGTAATCGGCTCCCTGCTCGCCCTTGGTTTTGAAGCTCTCGTTGGCAACGGCCTTACCCTCTGAGGTGTAATTAGCCTTGTTCAAAGCCTCATCAATAACACACTTAACTATCTTACCGCTCTCATCAACTAAAACTGCGGCAACGGTGGCGGTAACCTCGGTGTTGCCGTTGGTTTCGCCATCGGCAGAAGTGGATTTGCCATACTTGGCCGAAACGCCGAGACCAAACTTTAATTCTTTAGCGCCGCAACCTGCAAGAGTAAACAGAGATGCTACTAATAGAACTGCTAAAAATACGCTTAAGATCTTTTTCATTTTACATTCTCCTTAAATAAATTTAGGCTAATTCCATTATACATATTTTTGCCACATAGTCAATAAAAATACTTAAAATTTAACTTTAGCCGTATATTTAAGAACAAGGGAGCCTAAAAGGCCTACTAAAACTCCCGCAACGGTGCCTGTTATACCTAAAATTATCATATAATAACCTATCTCGGCAGTTTCCAAAACAAGCATTGCAACAAGTATCTGACCAAGATTATGAAACACTCCGCCGAGAACACTTACGCCTACCATGGAAAAACGGTCTATCCTTTTAAGCAGAGCCATTACGGCAAGGCTCAAGAGGGCGCCTGCAAGGCTATACATAAGGGTTACCGCGTTACCGAAAAGGAGGGAGTTTAGCAATATACGAACTAAGGATACCGCCACCGCGTGCTTTAATGAAAATCGGTAAAGCACAAATACTATAATAATATTAGGAAGGCCTATTTTTATACCCGGCACAGCCGACCATATAGGTGGGAGTAGCGCCTCCACATAGGATAGCACCAGAGCGATGGCGGTGAAGATACTGAGTGTTACTAATGTTTTTGTTTTAATTTTCATATTCACACCACCGTATCGGGACTGCCCTTATCCCCTGCTCCTGTAATTTTTACTACTATTTTGGAGGGGAGGCAGACTATAGTTTCGTTTTCTTTTGAAACCGCTTTATGCTTTACGCATATCTGATCGGGACAAAGGGCGCTTTCCATATATGCTTCACCATCCCTTATAACAAGGGTATTGGTAATCTTATCCCCATCCTTAATGGGAACTGTGAGGTTTTGGCTTAACGGATAAGAGCCTATCTCTTCGCCGTTTTTCAAAACAACCGCATATTCGCCTTGCTTTTGGGTGGTGAAATAGATTGCGGCAAACAAAACTAATGCCGCTATCACACCTAAAATAAGTAATATATCATTTCGGCGCCGTTTTTGCGGCGCCGTTTCTTTTGTGAATTTACTCATATTCTTTTAAGACAGTGGGTGGGACAGCCCTCAACACAGGCACCGCAATCGATACACTTATCGTAATCAATAACGGCAAGGTTATCAACCACCTTGATAGCCTCGTTAGGACACGCCTTTTCACACTTTTTGCAGGCAATACAAGCATTGGTGCAAACCTTACGGGCAACTGCGCCCTTATCCCTGTTACTGCAAAGATTAACAACGGTTTTAACCGAGGGAACTAAGGTGATAATACCCTTGGGGCAGGTTTTAACACAAAGTCCGCAACCGATACAAATTCTACGGTCAACGCGGGCTATACCATCCATAAGGCAAATAGCCTGCACGGGACAAACGCTTGCGCAATCTCCACAGCCTAAACAGCCGTAGGTACAAGCATCGGGGCCGCCGTAGATCATAGAGGCGGCGCGACAGGAATCAACGCCCTCATAAATGGCTCTTTTAGAGGTTGCCTCGCAGGTGCCGTTACAGTGAACTACTGCCACCTTTTCGATAACATCCTCAGCCTCAACGCCTAAAACACGGGCAATATCGGCGGCAACCGAATCGGCGCCAGGTATACAGAGATTTGTTTTTACATTGCCCTGCGCCAAGGCGGCGGCATAATCATCACAGCCTGTATATCCGCAGGCTCCGCAGTTAACACCCGGTAGGCACTCGCGGAGCTCCTTTACCTTTTCATCCTCATCAACGTGGAAAAAGTGAGAAGCCACGGTAAGCAAAACGCCCGCAATAAAGGCTACTGCCACAACAACAAGAAATGCAATTAAAATTTCATTCATGGCATATTCCTCACTTTAATAAATTTTCTACTATTCCCGCAAAGCCGAAGAAGGACATTGACATAAATGATGCGGCAATAAGTGTTACGGGAAGACCCCTTAAGAATTTGGGTATTTTGGTTTCATCAATTCTGGAACGAACGCCCGAGAAGAGCACCATAGCAAGCAGGAAACCTAGTCCGCAACCAAGGGAGCTTACCAAGGACTGAACGAAATTATAACCATCGGTTATGTTATTGATGGTTACGCCAAGTACCGCGCAGTTGGTAGTAATAAGGGGAAGATAAACTCCAAGGCTCTTATGAAGAGCGGGAATAAATTTCTTGAGTACTATTTCGGTAAACTGAACTAACGCCGCAATAACCAAAATGAAGATAATGGTCTGCATATACTCAAGGCCCATTGTATCGAGAACAAATTTCTGAATAGGCCATGTAACCGCAGTGGCTACCAGCATAACAAAGATTACGGCAACGCCCATACCAACTGCCTGATTAAGCTTTTTGGAAACTCCGAGGAAGGGACAGATGCCTAAGAACTGACTAAGCACATAGTTATTAACAAGAATGCTTCCTAAAAGGATACTCATTAGTAATTTTGCTTCCATCTCAAGCTTCCTCCTTTCCCATACAAGCCGAGCAATTAGCGGCAGAAGGACAGCCCTCGCAACCGAAGGATTTCTTCTTGGGAGCTCTGCCCTGAGTTATGGCGGTTACTGCGAAGATAAGCAATCCGTAAACCAAAAGTCCTCCCGGAGCCTGAGTGAAGATACCGATGGTGTGATCCTTTATAAAGGGTATTGCAATACCTGCAAAGGAGCCTGCGCCCAGAACCTCACGAACTGTGGCCATCAAAAGCAGGGCTATGGTAAAGCCTAAGCCCATACCAACGCCATCAAGAGCCGAACGGGCAACGGAATTTTTACTTGCAAACATCTCGGCGCGGCCTAAGATTATGCAGTTAACGGTAATAAGAGCAAGATATACGCCTAAAAGCTCGTAAAGCTCGGGCAGGAAGGCGTGCATAAACATCTGAACTACCGTTACAAAGCCTGCGATAATAACTATATAGCAGGGTATTCTTACGGTATCGGGAATAACCTTACGAAGCAGGGATATTACCACATTAGAGCAGATAAGAACTGCCATTGCGGCAAGGCCCATTGCAAAAGCGCCGATAACAGTTTGGGTAGTTGCAAGTGTGGGGCAGGTACCAAGCACCAACACGAATACGGGGTTTTCTACAAGAAGTCCCCTCAACAGAACTGAAAGATTACCGTCCTTTTTCATTACTTGGCCCTCCCTTCAATGATATTTACTGCCTCTATTACGCGGCCTACGGCGGTTACATATCCGTTAGTGGTGATAGTAGCACCGCTTATGGCATCAATTTCTTTATAATTGGTTTCATCCTTACCGCTGAACTGGGTATAGAACTCGGGCTCAGCGCACTGAGAGCCGTAGCCCTCGCTTTCCTTCTGAGAAAGAGTCTGGCAAGCGATTATCTTGCCGCCCCTCGTAACAGAGGCCTTAATGATTATGGGCTCACCCGAAGGATTATAATAGGAATCCCCGTTTATACCAAAGCCTGAAGCCTTAACCTCGAATACATAGTTGCCGCTTGCAGTCTTCTCTGTTTTGAGAATGGCGGCGGGCAACTCATAGGAGGATGCGCTAAAGCTATTAACCTTTGAGGAATTAACCTTTTTAGCATAATCGGCTATGAGAGTTTTTGTAGCCTCATCCGCCTCGCCTAAAACGGAGCCTGCGGAATCAATGCCATAGAAGTTACCGTTATAGGTAATAACCATTCCGCTTCCGTTATCAGCCTTATAAACTGCGGCAACGCCTTCAAGCTCTTCAACCATAAACCAGGGTGTAAACTTACCGCCTGCCGCGTGAAGCGCGGCATCAAGGTTATCGGCTAAAATTTCCTCATCGCTTCTAAGGTCAACCGAGCCGCCGCCTAAAATAATGGCGGTGTTAAGGGCATCCTTAACGGCGTTTCTATAAGCCTCGGTTGTTCTTGTGATAGAAGCCACGGTATCTACCGAATCGATATCCTCAATCGTTTTGCCAACAGTTTTATCACCGTAGGTCTTTTCAGCGCCAAGAGTTTCACCGCTTGCAAGACAGGTAGCACCCGTAACGGCGCCCGTTTTATCAACGCCGCACATAATAACAAGGCCCGTTGAATAGCCAGCGGTGGTGAGCTGAACAACATATCCTCCGCTTGATTCCTCATAAACGCTTGTTACGGTATCGGGAAGCTCATAGGAGGAGATATCCACAAGGGTAAATTCCTTGCCCTCGGGCATAACCTCCAAAAGCGCCTTATTGGCGGCTGCATTTTCATTTTGCTTTATTATGGGAGCGGTTACAAAGTTTGTAGCCGAAAGAAGAATTGCGATAACTCCGCAAATAGCAGTAAGCACTACTATACTTTTCAAATATCTGTTCATTACTTCTGCCCTCCAAACACTTTACGAGGAGTCCACTTCTCGATGAAGGGGTTAAGTATATTCATAAGAAGAATTGCGAAGGATACACCCTCGGGGTAATTTCCCCAGAAACGAATAAGCACGGTGATAACACCTGCTCCCACACCGAATATTACCTTGCCCCAAGGGGTTGAGGGGGAGGTTACGTAATCGGTGGCCATAAAGATGGCGCCAAGGAGCAATCCGCCTGAAAGGATATATGCTAAAGCAACCGTTAAATCGCCCTTAACTGCAAGAGTGAAGAGGAAAACGGTGGCAACATAAACTGTGGGTATATGCCAGCTTATAACCTTTCTCACAAGCAGATAAACAAAGCCTATAAGCAAGGCAAGAGCGCTTGTTTCACCGATACAGCCGCCCACATTACCGATAAATAAATCGAGAAGAGCGGGAGTATTGCCCTCGGCAAGCTCTACCAAGGGAGTAGCGGTGGCAACGCTATCAAGGGGGAAGGCTGACTGCGCCATTGAGCCGAAGGCTATGAGCATAAATACTCTGCCCGTTATGGCGGGGTTTACCACATTACAGCCTATGCCTCCAAAGAAGCATTTAACAATTATAATTGCAAAAAGCGAGCCGATAACAGCCTGCCACACGGGAACATTGGCAGAAAGGTTAAGGGCTAACAGAAGACCTGTAACCACGGCGCTTAAATCACCTATGGGCAGTTCCTTCTTTAACACTTTATAGAAAAGCGCCTCACCCAGCACAGCCGAAGCCACACAGGCAATCACTAGCCACAAAGCAGGAAGACCGAAGAGGATTACGGCTGCCACAGTGGCGGGGATAAGGGCTATAATCACATCAAGCATTATATCCTTAGTGGATTTTTTTGAGCGGATATGAGGAGAAACCGAAATATGAAGCTTTGAATCCATTATTTTTCATCCTCCTTTGCCTTTTCTTTGCTACGCGCTTCTTTAAGCATAGCCTTTGCAAGTTTATTAGTTTGAACTAAGGGACGGTGTGCAGGGCACACATAGGAACAGCAGCCGCACTCCATACAAGCCTCGGCGCCTGCTTCATCCATAGCCACGGTATCGGCGGTTTTATACGCCTTTTCAATAGCCACGGGGCTTATACCGAAGGGGCAGTTATTATAGCAAGCTCCGCAACGTATACAGGAGGTTTCTTTGGGGAGAGTAGCATCCTTCTCGTTGAAGGCCAAAATTGCATTGGTATTTTTAAGAATGGGAGCATCAAGGTCGGTAACCGAAATACCCATCATGGGTCCACCGTAAATAACCTTTTTAGGCTCCTCCTTAAAGCCGCCTGCAAACTCAAATACATCTGCCATAGAGGCGCCTATGGGAACAATAACATTCTTAGGCTCATTAACTGCGCTACCATCAACGGTGATGCATTTTTCTATAAGGGGCATACCTGTTTTAAGATAGCTTCCTATTACTGCAAGGGTGGTGCAGTTGATAACAACCGAGCCAACATCTAAGGGAAGCTTACCAACGGGGATTACCTTACCTGTTGTGTGATAAACAAGCACCTTTTCTCCGCCCTGCGGATAAACGGCGGGAAGAGTTGCAACCTTAACAGCCGAATTATTGGCGGCAAGCTTTTTCATAGAGGCAATAGCCCTCTTTTTATTGCTTTCAATACCGATTATTACCTTTTTAATACCGAGATATTTCTGGAGAACACTAATGGCATATGCCATATCCTCTGCCCTCTCGGTCATAGTAAGGGAATCACTTGTAATATAAGGCTCACATTCGGCGCCGTTTACTATAAGCTCCTCTATTTTTTCGGGCTCGGCGGAAAGCTTAACGAAGGTGGGGAAGCCCGCGCCTCCAAGACCTACTATTCCGCTCTTCTTAATAGCTTCTATCAGCTCTTCCCTACTGTTTACTGTGGGTGGAGCTACCGATTCTTCAACAAGGTTTTCGCCATCCGCCTCAATAACTATTGCAGGAACCTTTCGGCCATCAGATTGCAATTTATCGGATATTTCCTTTACTGTTCCCGAAATACTTGCATAAACGGGAGAAGAAACAAATCCGTTCTGCTCGGCTATAAGGGTACCCTTTTTAACAGCATCGCCCACCTTAACAACGGGAACTGCGGGGGCGCCGATATGCATACCCATAGGTATGATAACCTTTGCCACCTTTTCCATTGTTATTGCAGGAGTATCAGCGGTATTTTTTCTGTGGGGAATATGGATTCCGTGAAGAGAAAATGCCATTATAAAACCTACCTTTCTATTAAGGCCTTTTATTATATAATACCAAGATATAATATATCCTTTTTTTAATAAAAAGTCAACAAAAAGTGAATATACTCTATTTTTGCCTTTTTAGGCGTAATATATCCAAAAGAGAAGCCCCGATGTCTTCAAAAAACATCGGGGCCCCAACAAGAAAGGAATTAGCTGTTTTCTTCTTCGGTTTTATTTATACGGAAGGCGGTATAAACTGCTAATCCGCCGCTTACAAAGAGTAAGCCAAGTAATAATGTGAGTTCTACGCCCTCACCTGTCTGAGGAGAAGTTGTCTGGGTGGGTGCAGGTGCAGGTGCGGGAGCGGGAGTGGGCTCGGGTGTGGGTTCGGGAGCAGGCTCAACGGGGAGATTACCCTTATAGATATTGGTGAAATCTGCCACTATATCCTTATCGGTGTAATCCTCGCCCTCAAAGAGAACCTGTGCTACAACCTTATTGTTGCTGTCAAGGGATATTGTTACCGAAATTTCATACTTTTCTTCGCTATACTCAACATCCTTAACATCGCCCTTAACCTCGCTTAAAACATAGGTGTAGGTTTCACCAACATCGGCGGCGGTGTAATCAAGCTTAAACTGAGCCTTGCCGTTCTTATCGGTTTTAACCTTAAGCTCATCCGTTCCATCATCCAAGGAGAACTCGAAATTCTCGGGACCTATGGAAGCGGTGCCCTTATTTTCAACCTTTTTCTCAACATCGATTACAACAGAGGTTTTGGTGTTATCGGGATTATAATTATTGGTAACAGCTACGGTTACAACATCATCAGCATCCTTTGTACCGATATCCACGGTGGCATCAATGGTGCCATCAAGCATATCCTTAACGGTTACGGTAACGGGGATATCATTAGCATATACCATACCTGGAATCTGGGTATTGGTTTCTCTGATTACATACTTGATAACCTTATCGTGAGCGTAATCAACATTATCTGCATTATAGGCAAATATAAACTGAGCAATACCGTTCTGATCGGTGGTATTAAGGCTACCTACAAGGTCGCCTACAACGCCGTTTTCGTAATTATATACGCCGAACTCAAAGCCCTCGGGGCTATAGTTGCTGTTATCGGCGGTGTCAACATTTTTGGTTACCTCAAAGATTATCTCTGCGATACCATCTGCCTTATAGGTGTTTACGAACTTATCGACAGTTACAGTAAAGCCGTTTGCTTCAGCAATATCGGTATTATTGGTGTTGGTAACTGCGGCTACCTCTAATTTGCCATCAGCATCTTCATCGGTAACAACCACATCAAAATCTCTGGTCTTGCCATCATAGGTTATGCCGCGCGCTTCATCGGGTATTACCTCTACTATAGAGTAGTGATAGGTGCCCACAGCGGATAAGGAATCTGCCTTTATGGCGGCGGTAAGAGTATTGCCGAAGCTGAGTACTGTTGACTGATTATCGCCTCTTACCTGCTCGGTTGCCATAGTCTCAAATCTGGCGGTTTCAGTATTATACTTTCTAAGCTCAAAGGTGAATACATCCGCATCGGTCCAAGGTCTGCCTGTGAACTCCTTAGAGGCGCTTATATTAACATTGGGATTAACAGCGGAGTGCGCATAATCGTTAACGAACTCATATACCACATTCTGATTTACTACGATGGTCTGCGCGCCCTGAGGAATGGTGGAGTTAGTGTTGCTGAGGGTAAAGCCTTCGGGGATGCCAACCTCAGTAACCTCTACCGACCAACCTGCATCAATATGAATAACCATTGCTTCGTTGGCCTTGAGGGTTATTCCCTGGATTTCGTTATCAACTACATTGAGGGTTTCCTCGGTATCAGGAGAGGTGGAATGATAAGCCTTAACGGTACCTGAATAGTTCTGACCGCCATTGCTTAAAACCGCCTTGAAATTAAAGGTCTTTTCAAAGAGAGCATCGGGAGCGGTTGCAAAGGGATGGGTAACTCTCTTGGAGATTACAAGGCTTCCATCCTCTACCAAGGTATTAACGAAATCTACATCGGCAAACTCATACTGAGTTACAGTACCGCTGGTTACAGGGTTATTGGAAACCTTATAATTAGCATCGGTGGGGATAACCTCATTAACGGTATAGGTTTCGCCTCCGCTAAGACCTATTATATAGGCCGCCCAGCCTGCTTTAAGCTTAAGGGTGCCCTTATCATCGGCGCCGATTTCTAAGGTGTGGTCAAGAGTTGTACTGCTTTCAATATAATTACCGTTATCATCAAGATAAACTATAGCAAAGTTTTCTCCTGCCTTACCGTTTAGCGTTACCTCAAACTCATACTCGGCAGTTGAGCCTAATAGGGTTGCATCAACCTCTTTGGTAATCTTAATGCCTGTTTCGGGGGTAACGGTTAAAAGACCGTTGTTGCCGAGAATGGCATCGGCGTAATAATGAACGCCCTCTATCTGCTCAACTGTGGGATAGTAAGAATAATTAAGGGTTCCTGTAACATTGGCGGGAATACTGCCCGAAGCCTTCTTCGGAGTTTCTATCTCATCATATACTCTATGGATGGTATTCTTGGGGATTACCCAACCCTCATCGGTCTTTTCAGCTTTTGAAAGGGCTTTTGCAGAAATTGCCTCAAAAACATCATCTGCAAGGGTGGCTGCATTGCCATCAAGAAGATTTTCGGTAAGCTCAAACACATTTATCTTACGGAAATACTCGCCCGAAGCATTGTTAGGATCGGTGCTGCTTGTATATTTAACATAGCTATTTCCATCCTTAACATAGATGGGGGTAGGCTCGGTATAGTAATAGCGCTCGTTTTGGAGGTTTGGCTCAAAGTAAGCCACGGTGTTTATAGCATCCTTAGGATCGATGTGATCCGTGCTATCCGCATTGATTTCCTTTTGGAACTGCTCGGCGCTCCACTCGTTTGTATAGAAATAATATTTACCGTCTGTTCCCTTTTTGTTATCGCCTAAGGTTTCGGTAATATTATACTCGTTAACATCATCGCGAATACCTACCTCGAAGAGAAGCCTTATAGGCTCGGTATCGTTAATATCCATTGTAATGTTACGGGCATCCTCATAACCCGTGCCCTCAAGCTCAACCTCATAGGTAACTACGGGAATGAGGGATGCGGGAACGCGGAAGATAACCTGAGCGTGACCGGGCATTACAAGATCTGTATCATCAAGGTTAAATCTATTCTGAGGAACAATTTCGGTATGAACCTGAATAGAGATATACATAAGGTCGCTTTCGTTGTGACCTTCCACAATCTTACCCAACATACCGTAGGATTTGTTTATATACTTGGCATTGGCGGGAACCTTTTCATAGGTATGGGTTTCATCATCCCAGAAGCCTATATACTTGCCGTTTTCATCGGCATACCAACCAATGTAGTTAGACCAATTGTTCTCATCGGTATAGCTTAACTGACCGTGACCGTAAGCAAGCTCCACAAGGTCGCGGGCATCCTGTGTATTTTCAATGCCAAGACGCTCCTTAACCGACCAGATAAGGTTATCGCCAAGAGTGTTAGGATCGGTAACGGTGCCTAAATCTCCGCCATCCTCGGTAAAGTTACGGCTGAGTTTTTCGCCTGTAAAGAGCTGATTACCTATTAAGATACCATCAATCTTCTCTACCTCTAAATAATCGCCTATATCATCAATAAATTCGATATAGCCTTCCATATGGGCATTGTTTTCCTCTACTAAGGTGGGGCGATAGAGGGACTGAATTATTATCTGTTTAACAATTTTATCGAAAGCATTAAAAAGGCTCGCTTTAGTATCTGCCGAAGCATAAAGATCGCTATAAACGATATCGGTTATAGCCGCATCCTTAGTTATGCTGAAATTATCGGTAATCTCAACAGAGGCGCCTGCAGTTGCCGCGGCATAACGGCTCCAATAGATGCTCATAGGCTCATGGTTGTTAGCGGGGTCAAGCACGCTCTGAGCATTATTACTGTTACCTACGCCAAGGCCTAAGGTGTAGAACAAAGCCTCGTTACCGTAATAGCCTGAAACCTCCTGCTTAACATAAGCGGCGGTAAGCTGGGTTAAAAAGGCGTTGATGGCGGTAGCGCTGCTACCGTTTCCTATGTTGTAATCGCCTGGGTTGGTATAATTATTGGTTGCGTAGGTGGGGGCTCCGTCACTCATAAGAACGATAACGGGCTTACGCTCGGTGCCGCTCTGGAAGCCATCGCCCTTAACTACGGTATCATTAGCATTCTTTCTTGCCTCAAACATATCGGCAACTGCTGAAAGGCCGCCCTGAATATATGTGCCGCCAACAACATCTATATCGGTTTGCCTTACGGCTGTATTATTACCGTTTTTAACGCCGCTCTTAATTCCTACCACATCGGCATCGTTATTGGTTTCGAGGAACTGATAGATAGTTCTGTCATCAGATTTATCATTGGGAGTACCGTTATCATAGGAGGTGGTGGAGGTGGCGGTATAACGGTCAATGGGAAGGAGGGTATAATAGTTGAAATCGTTACCCTGATCATATTCAGCAGAGTAAAGGAGAACGCCTACACGGTTATTATTATTTAGCTCTAAAAGGGTTGTAATAGCCGCATTAGCCGCCAAAACAAGCTCCTCTACAGCATCATTGTTTGAAGAGCCCCAGGTAGAAGGTCCCATAGAGCCCGAAATATCAAGGGCTAAAACTGTATCGGTAGGGATATGTGAATAACCCACGATGGTTTTATTGGATGCGATAGCCGAAAGGGCTACTAAGAAGCCATCCTTATCAACTGTAGGGGAAGCGATGGGATTACCATCCGCATCAACAAGATTCTGGAAAGCAGAATTATCTGCGAATACGGATTTATCGGTCCATACACCGCCTGCATTCTCGGTTGAGGGAACGGTGGAGCCGAAGAAGGACTTCCATCCATCAAGTGTGGCAGCATCCGCAACTTTAGTATAATTAGCATCGGGAGTTGCCGCCATAGTGGTGATTGATACACCCGTGAATAATGAAAGTACAATAGCAAGCACTAAAAATACCGACATTATTTTGTTGAGTTTAGTTTTCAGGTTTTTCATAAGCTTTTTCCTTTCTTAAGTTATCGTTTTCGCAAATGCCTATCAGATCTCCCGGATGTTCACAACGGAAATATTTACAGGAGCCGCAATCTCCGTATTCATCCTCTGCATAGGGACAACCTTCATTGGTAACATTTACCCACGGTCGCCCACCGGGTGTGAATTTTGGCGTTTCCGAAAAATCAGGGAATTCGCCAAAGTGCATTTCGGTTTCGGCATCAAAAACGAAGGTTACTTCTACGTTGTCACCGTCTAAGCAATAGACTCGTTTTTTAATGTCAGACATAACTCTCTCCTTTTTTGTTTATGTCTCAATTATAATATTGGTTGTTAAAAAAGTAACGATACCTTTTTTTGAAAAAAAGTGCAATTTTTTCCTTGAATTTTTACAAAATTGTACCTTAAATTTCTCATATTGGAAAATTTTCGGCAAAATAAAGCGCGAGCCGTTCGTTATAACGAACGGCTCGCAATATTTTTAATTCAACATAAAATCTTCAAGGCCTTTTCTGCCGTTAACTCCGAGCTTCTGATATATTATCTGCAGATAATTCTTTATAGTCCGCTCGGAGAGATGCATATGATCGGCTATTTCCTTGATGCGCCAATTTCTATAGTAAAGGGATGCCACAACAAACTCGGTGGTGGTAAGATTTTCCGCCACGGTTTTCTCCATAAGCTCGTTATGTATTCGCCGCCAGCTCTTACCATAAGTCTTGGCAATATCAATTATATGGGCAAACTCCTCGGGATGCTCCTTCTTAAGATAGGATTCAAGTAAACCCTGCAGAACGGGATGGTGCTCGGCAAAGGGCTGATAAAAACCATCAGGTAAAGCCATCTCCCAAGCCGCTACCAGATGCTCCTTCGCCTTCTTAACCTTGGTTAAGCTCATAAGACTTACTGCCGCGATAATGTGTGTATGTATAAGCGCTATGGGGAACTCTTCGGGGCAGATTATAATCGATGCCTCGGCAATCCCGTAGGCTCTGCTATAATCCTTTTCGAGATAGGCCTTATAGGCTATCAGGTATAACGCCAAGCACTTAATACCCTTATCTAAATCATTGACATAGTTTTCAAGGGGAGGAATCCTATCCGAAGAAAAATGAAGGAGGGTTGAAAACAGAGTACAGGCGAAAACGCCCTTTGCCGCCCTTACATCGTGCTTATCGGTATTATAGATTTGCCTTAACTGTGTATCAATACTATGAAGGGTAAACTGCGCCTGATGCTTATGACCTAAAGAAAGATAAGAAAAGAAACAGATTATGGATGCGGCGAAACGGTAATTATGCACGGGGCTATCAAGATATTCTTCCAGAATCTCAACCGCCTTTTCGCACTCGCCCTTATGGTAATAATATTCACCGAGGGCAATATTGCGCTCATCCTCATCCTCTAAGCTGTTTATAAATGCCTCCGCCTCGCCTAAAGGGAAATATGAGGAGGCAAAGGGCATAAACATACCCCTTTTCTCTCCTTCCTTTTCGGAAGACGTTTCCTGCGGGAATGCATTTTCAGGTATCATCCAATCTCTGCCTACTTTTTGCGCGCCCGCAAGCTTGCCCTGCTTTGCCCATTTCTGCACCGTTCTGATATTAACACCCAAACGCTGCGCCGCCTGCATAGCAGTTTCAAAATTCATTTTAGTCATCTCTTTTAATTGGATTAAGAATCTTTATATATTATATCACTTTAAATTTATCTGTGCAATAGCAAACCGCATCTTTTTGTTGTAAAGCGGCTGATTTTTTATCCATATTGCCCAATAGCCTTGACATAATTTTTTTACTGTGCTACAATTCAAAAAAATCTGCTTTGGGAGGTTTCCTTATGAAAACCGCAAAAGAGATAGTTAGTTTTTTCGATGATGTAAGTGAAAGAAGAAAGCAAGAGATTTTAAGCGCCCCCGATACCCTTTGTATTAAGGGCACTAAATATTATGTAAGTAGCGAAGCCATACCCCTTGGAAAACCTTAAGTAAGGTTTCAAACGCAAAGGTTTACAATTTGGAATAAAATAAAAATCCACAGAATGTTCTGTGGATTTTTATTTTACATAGGTTCTCTGAACGGGATTCCGAAATAATCGGCAAGAGAAATAACCAGGTTTCTCGCAATGGAATTTATGTTATCTCTTACCCATGTGGCATCCTCAAAATTATCATGATAGCCTATTTCCACAAGTACGCTTGGCGCCCTTGTTCTTCTTACCTCACCGATGGTAGTGGTGGGCACGATTTTGGTTCCGTTGGGCAGGGGATATATCATTTCAAAATTATTGGCGATTATCTCTGCCGCCCTTCTGCCGTTCTGACTCGTAGGATAATAATAGGCCTCTATTCCCCTCGCCTGACCTGGTGTTCCTCCCGAGGCATTGGAATGAAGAGCCAGATGTAAATCATAATATCCCGAATTGGAGGCCGTTATGGAGGATGCGGCGGTCATATCGGGGGTATTCCGCGTAAAATCAATGCCCGTAGCATATAGATAAGGCTCCATAGCATCCGCTATAAGATTCATATAGTATTCTTCATTGCCACCTATAACATAGGGATTAAACTCCTGTGTTGAGGGGCTGAGATATATTCTCGGCATAAAAAAACTCCCTTCCACTAATATTTTAGCAGAAGGGATAATTTATGTTACTTATTTTCTTCAATAGTTCTTCCTACTACGGATAGGAACCAACAGTAAAGCGCTTCGCCAAGCTCTTGGAAAATAGGATCTCCATCGTGGGAGCAGAGCATTGCAAAGGTCTGACCGATACGGCGTTCTATATCAAGGCCCCTGCGGTAAGCAAGGTAATAAAAGGAGAATGCGCCCGTATCGGAGGAGGTTAAATAAAGCTCCTCGGATTTTGCCTTAAGGCTATCAAGAAAGCTCTTTTGCGCTACACCTGCAAGGCTATCCTCTAAATATTCCTCAAAGCCTACCGTTGCGGTAAAGGATAAAAGGAGCCTTCTTTGCAGCTGCAATTCGAAATCCTTGTTATCTTCCTCACCCTCGGAGTTAACCGCATCAATAAACTGCTCTGCCACGGCTTTGCCGATAAGCTTTGCTTTTGAGGCCTTGGCCTTGTCCACCTTAGCATCAATAGAAGAATTGTTCCTGTTAAGCTTAACATCAAGAGAAGGCTTACTGCCGACTATTTTCATATCGCTGTCAAAGCTCAATTTTGTTCACCCTTTTTGGTTTTTATACTCTATGAGGGCAAGGGCAAGCTGCGCGGGGCATGAGGTATCCTTAAAGCCGCATTTAATGCCGCTTAGTTTTTCTATAACATCATCAACCTTCATACCAACCACTAAACTGCCGATTCCCTTGAGGTTACCGTTGCAGCCGCCCATATAGCTAACCGAAACGATGGTATCGTTTTCTATCTCGATATCTATACTGCGGGAGCAAACCCCATTAGTTTTATATGTGAATTTCACTTTATTTATTCCTCTTATCTTTCTTTGAACTTGTTGCTTCTTACGGGGTGGCGAAGTTTACGGAGCGCCTTAGCCTCTATCTGACGGATACGCTCTCTTGTTACATTAAACTCGGTGCCTACCTCTTCGAGAGTATGGCATCTGCCATCCTTAAGACCGAAACGGAGGCGGATAACTGCCTCTTCCCTTTCGGTAAGGCTATGAAGAACGCTATCGATATCCTCGTTGGTAATGGTCTTAAGAGCCGCATCATCGGGGGCTAATGCCTCCTCATCCCTGATAAAGTCCATAAGGCGAGAATCCTCCTCGGGACCGATGGGGGTTTCCATAGAAACGGGCTCCTGAGCCACACGCATAATCTCCCTTACTCGCTCAACGGGAAGCTCCATCTTCTGCGCGATAAGCTCTTCACTGGGCTCGGTGCCGTTTTCGTGGAGAAGCTGACTCTGCACCTTTTTAAGACGGTTAATAGTTTCAACCATATGAACGGGGATACGTATAGTTCTTGCCTGATCGGCAATAGCGCGGGTAATTGCCTGCCTTATCCACCAGGTAGCATAGGTGGAGAACTTAAAGCCCTTGGTATAATCAAACTTATCCACGGCTTTGATAAGGCCCACATTGCCCTCTTGAATAAGGTCGAGGAAATACATACCTCTGCCCACATACTTTTTAGCTATACTTACAACAAGGCGGAGGTTAGCTTCGGTAAGACGCTGTTTGGCGTAAGCATCGCCCTCGCCTATCTTAATAGCAAGCTCAATTTCCTCCTCGGTGGTGAGAAGCGGTACTCTGCCGATTTCACGAAGATATACCTTAACGGGATCATCGAGAGATATATTATCTACGGATAGGGCATCATCAAGATTATCCATATCCATCTCTTCAAGCTTTAATTCATCATCAGAGGGCTCCTCATCAAAATCAAGCTCTAAAATAGGAGGCTCAAAGGCAAGCTCATTGAGATCATCGGGAGCGTTCTCGATATCATCAAGGGTTAATTCCTTTTCCTCTTCTGCCTCCAATATCTCGTTTGCCTGCTTTGTAGCTTCGTTTTCCATTTCCATATTCAATTCCTTTTTATCTGCCATTTCTAATTCCCCTTTTGTTTATTTTCAATTATTTTTCTTAAATTTTCTGCCCAATCATCTACCGACATATTCTTAGTATCACTTGCTCTTAAACGGGTTGCCTCATCTAATATTAACCTAATACTATCTTTTAATACAATGAGCGGGTTATTTCCGCATTTTTCGCTATTGGAAAGATAGACTAAATAACCGAGCTCATCGGAGCTCAGGGCTTGGCCGAAATAGGATATATCGGGATCTCTGCCTGATAGGATACATTCGCTTATTGCCGAATATATACGCCTATTAAGCGATGTGAGCATATTATCGGGCTTTAATTTTTCGTATGCTGTTTCAAAAAGGTCGGGATGCTGCATCAGCACTGCTATTACCGCCTCCTCGGCGGGAACTGCCGCGGGGTAGCTTCGCCTTTCGGGATTTATATCGCTTTTTGAAAACTTGGGATTTATAATTGCGTTTATTTCCCTTTTTTGCTCGGCTCTCTTGTTCTGCCTTCTCAGCTCGTTTACACGGGTCTCAATAGCAGTTTTTGAAACATTATATTTCTGCGAGAGTCTGCCGATATAAAGGTCGCGGGTCATAATATCGTTGGATTCGGCTATTATGGCGGCCGCCCTGGATAAATACTTGAGCCTTCCCTCATCGCTGTTTACATCAATATCCTTAACAGCGGTAAGCAGCTTATACTCCATCTCGGAGGTGGCGCCGTTCAGAAGGGCATCAAATCTATCTCTGCCGAATTTCTTTATATATTCATCGGGGTCCTTAGCATCGGGAAGAACAAGAACGCTTACCCTAAGCCCTGTATCAGCGAGAATATTTCCTGCCTTTTTAACTGCCGCCTGACCTGCCTCATCGGTATCAAGGGTTAGCACAATTTCCTTTGTATATTTAGAAATAAGCTTTGCCTGCTCGGCGGTAAAGGAGGTACCCAAAGCCGCAACGGCATTTTCAAAGCCTGCTTGATGGAGGGATATAACATCCATATTGCCCTCAACCAGCAATATTTTTTCATCGCAATGATTCTTAGCAAAGTTCATTGCAAAAAGGTTCTCGCTCTTTTTGAACACTAAGGTATCAGAGGTATTAACATATTTGCCTCCCGCCCTATCATCCCAAGGGAGCGCTCTACCGCTAAAGCCTATAACCTTGCCCCTTATGTTTATTATGGGGAACATAGCTCTGTTGCGGAAGAAATCATAATATGTACCCCTCTGGCTCTTGGCGATAACCTTGGCCTGAAGCATATCGTTAATTGTATAACCTTTGGATTTAAGGTGCTTAAGGAGACCATCCCACTCTTCAGGGGCGGCGCCTAAGCCAAAATGCTTTATGGTATTAAGGGTGAGTCCCCTGCCCGTGTAATACTCAAGCACCTTTTTGCCCTTTTCGCTGAGCAGGTAGCTGTGATAAAATCGGGCTGCCTCTTTATTTATCTCATAGATAGTGTTTTTAAGGCGGAGCATAGAATCATCATAGCCGCTATCCTCGGGGATATAAACTCCGCTTCTATCGGCTAAAAGCTTTACCGCTTCAATATAATCAAGATTCTCGGCAAGCTTTACAAAGGTAAAGGCATCGCCGCCCTTACCGCAGCCGTAGCAATAGAAGGAATCGCTTTCGGGGTAAACGGTAAAGGAGGGGGTTTTCTCGTTATGGAAGGGACAAAGTCCCACCAGATTCTTACCCCTTCGTTTAAGATTTACATAGGCCGATATAACCGACTCTATATCATTCTTTGCTTTTATCTCTTCTATAACGCTTGAAGGTATCGCCAATTATATCGCTCCTCTCTTTTAATTTCCTTTTTATTATAAATTCCAGGACTTTGGTATATAGATATCAGAATAGGTGGTAACGGCGAAATGGTCGGTCATACCCGCAATATAATCGGTTACCGCCCGCTCTATTCCCTCATTTTCGCGAACAAGCTGATATTCGCCGCTCATGGCCTCGGGGTTTTTGAGAAGATAATCATAGATGCCTCTAATAATACCCTCTACCTTTTCCTCCTCAGCTTTAGCTTTTTTATTACTGTAAACCGCATCATACATAAATTTATGAAGCTTTTCATAATAGAAATGGGTTTGCTCATCAAATTTTATATCAAGACCTTGGCTGTTTTTAATAAGGGAGCCTACAAGCGCGGTTATACGCTCGCTTTTGGTTTTGCCTAAGAACTCCACTATATCCTTTGGTATTTCATCAAAGGATAGCACGCCTGCCCTTATGGCATCATCAATATCGTGATTCATATAGGCTATATGGTCGCAAAGGCGGACTATTCTGCCCTCGGCGGTTTCCGCTAAGTCACCCTTTGTGTGATTGAGGATACCATCCACAACCTCAAAGGTAAGGTTAAGGCCCTTGCCGCTCTTTTCCAATTTTTCACAAACCCTCACGCTCTGCTCAAAGTGGGTAAAGCCGCAAGGGGAAATAGAATCAAGCGCCCTCTCCCCAGCATGACCGAAGGGGGTGTGGCCCAAATCGTGACCTAAGGCTATCGCCTCGGTTAAATCCTCGTTAAGCCGAAGCGCTCTTGCCACCGTTCTCGAAATCTGAGAAACCTCAAGGGTATGGGTAAGGCGGGTTCGGTAGTGATCCGACTCGGGAGATAAAAAGACCTGAGTTTTATGCTTTAAGCGGCGAAAGGCTCTCGAATGGATTATTCTATCCCTATCCCGCTGATAATCTGTGCGGATAGGGCACGGCTCCTCAAAAACCTTTCTGCCCTTTGAGTTTTCACTCAGGGCCGCAAAGGAGGATAGGGTTTCTCTCTCGGTTTGCTGACTTAAAAGCCTTATTTCATCCATCCATTACCCTCCTTTAACCTCTCTATTTATATTATTAGATAAATGTGACAAAATTCCTCTATTTTCTTAAACTTTAATTAAATTTCAAATGAAAAATATTTAGTATCGATAATCTCGGCCCTCTTACTGCCCGAAAAAGCTTCGGTAAGCTCATTTTCAAAGGCGGGAATATCCTCGCTCTTAAGGGTGAAGCAAACCCTTACGCTATCGGTATAAACGGTATCGGTTATATTGCCTCCCGATTTGGCAATAAGCTTTTCTAAGGTTTTAAGCTCGGAGTAGGCGCAATCTACCGCCATCTCGCTTCCAACACACATCATAGCCTTGGGGGCTAAATCAATGGCATCCTTAGCCGAGGTGGAATAGGCGCGGACAAGACCGCCCGTGCCTAAAAGCACACCGCCGAAATATCTGGTTACAACTACTATTAAATCAACGGCGCCGCTACCCATAATGCAATCAAGTATAGGTTTACCCGCGGTGCCGTGGGGCTCGCCATCATCAGAGAAGCGGGCGGAGCCATCCCTTAAAACATAGGCGTAAACATTGTGCCTTGCATCCCAGCACTCGCTTTTAATTTTGTTTAGTATCTCTAAAGCCTTTTCTTCGCTATCGCAGGGAATTGCTCTTGCTATAAACCGAGAACGCTTTTCGCTGTATTCGGCTACTCCCTCGCCTAATATGGTTTTATAGTTTTCCACACCGCGCCTCCTTAGAATAGAATAAATAATCTTAACTAAAGAAAAAACCGCAACCGTTATCCAACGGTTGCGGAACTAAGGTAATTATTATTCTTCAATACCAAAGCGCTTCTTAAATCTATCAACACGACCGCCGGTGTCAACCAACTTCTGCTTACCGGTAAAAAACGGATGACATTTAGAACAAATATCCAAACGAATGTCCTTCTTTGTTGAGCTAGTTTCGAATTCAGCGCCACAAGCGCACTTAATAGTTACCTTTTCATACTGCGGATGAATGCCTTCTTTCACCATTGTCACCCCTTTCATTTCGTTAACATTGAAATAATATCACAAATGATTATAAAATGCAAGTAAAATTTCTAAATTTACAAAATTTTATTTCTTCCATCTATCGCGAAGGCTTTCGTACCACTCGATTATTTTGAATCTTATCACATATTTCTGCGGATGCTCCGCCACGTATACGCCCTTGGTACCAACGCTTTCGGATAGCTCTCCTTTGGCGGCGGGAAGGCACACAGCGGGATACACAACACACCACCAATTCTTACCCTCTCCTTGACCTAAATTTACTATCAGGGATATATACTCCCCTGCGGGCAGGGTGAAATCATCATACTCCCTCGTTTCAAAATAAGCATTACCAATATAGGCGGTAGCCGAATAATCCTTGCCGTTATTCTCTATTACCTTATTTGCTATATCGGTAATTTGAGTTATATTTTTCTCGGCGCAGGCTATGGCGGTATCTAAATCGGTTGCGGCATCAAATATGATATCGCTGTTTTTAAGTATTTCATCCCTTACCTTAAGCTTTAGCTCCTGATCCTCCTCGCTATCGGAATTGGCTATTATATGAAGCCTCAGCACCCCGCTTTTGATATCGGCGCAGGCCGCATCAAAATTGGCGACGCTTAAGATTATGGTGCATATAAGGCCGAATAAAATTCCCGTTTCAATGTTTTTTCGAATAGACATAAAAAAGCTCCTGACAAATAATTTCAAGGGAAATATTGGCAGAAGCTCAAAATTTTATTCAGTTTTTTTAATTCCGTAGCTTTGGGTTTTGGCTATATGGGGCTCAAATCCCAGATGAAAAAGCTTTTTTGCAAGGGCTGAAGCTATTTCATCATTCTCTAAAACAAAGAAAACACTAGGTCCGCTACCCGAAAGCCCTACGGTTACGGGATTAAACTCAGCGGCTATTTGTTTCATATTATCTATTTTGCAAACCGCCTCAAAGCTGTTACCCGTATATTGAAGAGCCTTGTTGCAGTTGCAAAGCGATAGTTCTTTTACAAATTTTTCGGTATGGTCGAAGTTTTCTTCTATACTATCTATCTTTTCATACATAGCCTTGGTAGAAAGCTTCCTACCGTTTTTAACGATAACGAGATGCCTCTCGGGGAAAGCAGGGAGTTCTTCTAAAATTTCACCTATACCCGTCGCTCTCACGGTGCCGCCCATAATACAGAAAGGCACATCAGCGCCCACCTTTAAGCCTATTTTGCAAAGCGCATCAAGTTTTAAGCCTGCTTCATAAAGGCTATTAAGGCCTACTATAACCGCCGCCGCATCGGCGCTACCGCCCCCAAGGCCCGCCGCCTTAGGAATATGCTTTTCGATATAGATATCTGCTCCGCCCGAAATTTTCGAAAAATCAAAAAACTCCTTTGCCGCTTTAAAGGCTATATTATCTTCTCCCATAATCTCACTATCCGAGCAGGTTACGGTTATTTCATCCGCTTTTTCAAGGGTTACCGTATCGGCAAGGGAAACTGACTGCATTACCGAATCAATCAAGTGATAACCATCTTCCCTTTTGCCCTTAATATCAAGGGTGAAATTTATTTTTGCATTAGCGATAAGCTTCACCTACAACCCTCCTTTACAGCGTTTAGCATATATATTTTAACTTTAAGCCGCGGCAAAGTCAAGGAAACTCAAAAAAATGTTGAGTTTTCAACAAAACAATGATATAATGAATGTAATTAGAATGAAACGGAGGAAATACTTTTGAGTAATATAGTAATTACAAGTGATAGCACCACCGATTTAGGCCCTGCTCTTATTGAGCGATATAATGTTTCTACCATACCCTTGGGCGTTACCTTAGGCGATAAAACCTACCGTGACGGCGTGGATATTACCCCCGATGATATTTATGAGCATCACCGTAAAACAGGTGAGCTTCCTAAGACTACTGCCGCAAATGTTGGCGAATGTATTGATTTTTTCCGTCCCTTTGCTGAAGCCGCTAAGACCGTTATTCATTTCACAATCAGCAGTGAGATGTCCTCAACCTATAACAACACCTGCCTTGCCGCAAGTGAATTCGAGAATGTTTATGTTATAGATTCAAGAAACCTTTCCACAGGCGGAGGCCTTTTGGTTGTAGCCGCAGCCGAGATGGCGAACAGCGGATTAGAGGCTAAGAAAATCGTAGAGAAGATTGAAGAATTAAAGGCTAATGTTGATGCTTCCTTTATTATCGATAGCCTTGATTATCTCCACAAGGGTGGCAGATGCTCTGCTTTATCCGTGCTCGGCGCAAATCTGTTAAAGCTTAAGCCCTGCATCGAGGTTAAGAACGGTACTATGGGTGTTGGTAAAAAGTATCGCGGAAAATACGCCGATGTTATCAAGGATTACGTTTTAGAGCGTTTAGGCGATGGTAGTGATATCGACCTTGACCGTGTTTTCGTTACCCACGCAGGCTGTGATGAAGCAATCGTAAACAGCGTTGTTGAGCTTGTGAAGAACACTCTCCCCTTCAAAGAGGTGTTTGTAACAAGGGCAAGCTGCACCATTTCTGCCCACTGCGGCGCTGATACCCTTGGTGTTCTCTTTGTAAGAAAGCATCCCATAGCTTAAGTCACAAAAATATTTTTACGGCATAATATATTGCAGGGGCTTCTATTAGGATATCCTGCATATCGGCGGCTGTTTGAAATTGTCTGTAAAATAACCGATTTATGCCCCTTTAATATATAAAGACCTTCCCCTCAGGGAAGGTCTGTTTTTTTATTTTATAACATTATCCTTTATTATTAAATCCTTAACGCCAAAGGCCGTTATATCATTATGGGTTATCTTTTCGAAGGTGTTGCCCGAAATTTCAACTCTTTCGTGAATTACGGGGGTATCCTCACCATCAAAGCCGCTAACTCCCACATTTACAAAGGCTTTACCCATTTTGAAATTGCAATCAATAAGGGCATTGTTGCGGAAGGTTAAATCCTTAATTCTGCCCGATTCATACCAATACTGCGCTAAATCATAGGCATATAAAGCGGCGGCGCATTTCTCCATTCTATTATCCTCAACCAAGATTTTTCCGTTACCTGAAAGGCGGATGTGGGGAAAATCAACGAAGCTGTTATTATGTATATAAACATCGGGAGAACGGGTAACGTTTTCAATAAAGAAGCCTTCTTCAAATTTGCCTTCAATATTATCGCAAATTATCTTTATGCTTCTTCCCTTATTTATGGGAGCTGCATTTTCTACCCGCGCTCTGCCCATAATTTCCAGGGTTTTATTATTTATGATATCAAGCATATCTCCCTTATAGTAGGGTGTTATACCGTAATGGTCCTGATGCTTGAAATCGGCGGTTATTTCTCTACCGTTTAATTTCTTAAACTCGGTATAAACGCCGTGAACGTTTATGGCATCATCAGCCGTATGGGTGATGTTGCAGTTTTTAATCTCAACAAGGCCTTTACAGTTTACAAAATGCAGGGCATCGCCCGTAAGGGTAATATAATCGTTATAAACCGATATATCGGTGCCAAAGCCATCGATAAGGATATCCTGACAGAAGGTTGCAACAATACCCATAGCTTCGCCGCGGTTGATTATTACATTTTTAACCGTAACCGAGGAGCATTTATCAAAGAAGAGCATATCTATTCTTCTGCCGCTGGCAATATTAACGAGCAGCTCCTCACCCTCATCGAAAACAAGACCTACGGGAATATCCTTGCGGTACTTAAAATAGATGCCATCCTCTGAGTAAGAGGCATCTGTTCTGGTATATCTTGCGGGAAGGTTTTCGGCAGAATCCATACAGTTGCCCGTGAAGAGATACTGCACCCCTCCCCTACTTGCTCTGTGGAGGCTGAATTTACGCAACTTACCCGAAAGCTCGCCGTTTTCACTTTCAAATATTAAGGAGCCATCCTCTATCCGATATGGGTATCTACCCTTATCAATCTTAAAGAAGAAACCCTCTTCGGTTTTTTTACCCACCTGCATCAAGGCAACAAGGGGGTAGGATAAATCCATACGGAAATTTTTAACGGTTAGATTTTCGCAATCTTCTGCGGCAAAGGGGAAAACACCGCTATGGAAAATAAAGGTGGAGCCGCCCCCATCAACCGTTATATTCTCAAGGCCTGAAAGGTTGAAGGCTATATGCTTTTCGCCCGAATCGTTATTGCTCACATAAAGTGTTTTTACGGCGGCGTTATCCTTATAGAAATGGTATTCTCCCTTTTGGAATTTAAGCTCGCCGCCGCTTTCCTTCAGCTTTTCGATAGCCTCCGCAACGGTGGCGGTAACATCATTCAAGGGACCTGCAAAGGTTTTTGAAATAACAATCTTCTTATCCTTATCCATAAAATTATTCTCCTATATAGGTAAATCTTTTAAAGGTTTTGCCATCTCGGGTTACAGTTTCTGCGAACATTTTCGCATCCCTTACCCAAAGGCCGCCTTCACCGTAAAGAGCGCGGTAAACCACGGTATCTGCCAAGGTTTCACTATCCTTGGCGATACCGATTACCTCATATTCATTACCCTTAAAATGCCTGTATTTACCAAGCTTTATTTCTTCCATATTATTTCATAAATTCGTACATAGCGCGGTAACACATATATACATCAAGCTTTGAGGTGGTTTCAAAGGGCGCGTGCATAGAAAGGACGGGAACGCCCAAATCTACAACATCAACGCCTAAGTTTGCAATATACATAGCAACCGTTCCGCCGCCGCCTGCATCAACCTTACCAAGCTCACCTGTTTGCCAGATGATACCTGCATTATCAAGCATAGCGCGAACTTCTGCCACATATTCAGCCGAGGCATCGGAGGTACCGCTCTTACCGCGTGAGCCCGTATATTTGGTTATAACAACGCCATAGTTTACAAAGGAGGCGTTGCGGCGCTCCATAACATCCTGGAAGGTGGGGTCGGTTGCGGCGTTAACATCGGCAGAAAGACATTTTGAGTTGCGAAGGCAAACGGTTACATCGCCACCCTGAGTATGACAGATATCACCGATTACATGCAAAAGGAAATCGGAGTTAAGACCTGTGTTACCATCGGAGCCTATCTCTTCCTTATCGGCAAGGATAGCAACGGCAGTTTTTTCGGGAACTGTGATATCAAGAATAGCGGTAAGGGCAGGATATGAGCACACTCTATCATCCTGACCGTAAGCGCCGATTAAAGAGCGGTCAAATCCAACATCACTTGCCTTATAGGCGGGTACCATTTCAAGCTCTGCAGAAAGGAAATCCTCCTCAACTATATCATACTTTTCATTAAGAATTTTAAGGATATTAAGCCTTACAAGCTCACTGCCCTCATCATCCTTAAAGGGATGACTGCCAACCAAAACATTAAGCTCTTCGCCGCGGATACCATCAGACAAGGTACGCTTGCTCTGCTCTGCGGCTAAGTGAGGTAACAAATCGTTTACAACAAACTTGGGATCACTCTCATCCTCACCGATATTAACCTCTACTACCGAGCCATCTTTCTTGGCAAAAACGCCGTGGAGAGCCAGAGGCACTGTGGGCCACTGATACTTTCTGATACCGCCGTAGTAATGGGTTTTGAACAAAGCAAGTTCAATCTCCTCATATAAGGGGTTGGGCTTAAGATCAAGGCGGGGGGAATCGATATGGGCGGCGGTGATATTAACGCCCTTTTCCATATCCTCTTTACCGATAATGGCAAAGGCAACGGTTTTGCCTCTGTTATTAAAGTAAACCTTATCGCCTGCTTTATAGGTTTTGCTCCTATCAAAAGCCTTAAAGCCCTTATCCTCAGCTAAAGCCACAGCGGTTTTTACTGCTTCACGCTCGGTTTTAGCATTATCAAGGAAATTTTTGTAGCCCTCGCAATAGTCACTAACAGCCTTAAGGGTTACATCATCAACCTTCAAAAGACCGTTTTTCTTCTGATAATAAAGCTTTTCTTTAAGTTCCTTAGCATTCATATTTAATACCTCCAAGTATTTTTTTGAATAATTTTTCTGCATCTTCGTAAGGATTATTGCCGTTATTGTAAATTATATTTTTTGTTCTCTTAATATAAAACTCATCGGGCTTGCCCGCATTCATACGGGCCTGAGCCTCGGCTTCACTTAACCCATCACGGTTTATTATACGCATTTTTCGCAAGATTTCATCGGCTAAAACCGCAACCGTCTGATCGCAGATGCTATCAAGACCGCTTTCGTAAAGCGTTGGCGCATCCAAAAGCACCCGACAACAGTTAATTTCCTTTTTAACCTCATCTACTATAATGGGCAAAAGGGTTTTGTTAAGCAGTTCGGTTTTCTCCCTTGAAGCAAAGGCAATAGCCGCTAAGGCCTTACGGTTAAGGGATTTATCATCGCATAAAATCTCTTTGCCGAAGGCGCGGACTAAAGCCGCAAGCCCCTTTTCTCCCTTTTCGGTTACCCTGCGGGAAATTTTATCGCAATCAATCACCTTAAAGCCTAAATCCTCCGCCGCTTTTGAAACGGTGGTTTTGCCTGCTCCCGTAGGTCCCGTTAATCCAATAATCAAGCTCATAATTCCATCACCTTGAACGCCGCCGCTCTTATAAGGCGGTTATATACCGCAAGGCCCACTCCCGTTTTAGAGGGGGCGTGGATATAAAGGGTATTGACACCGAGCTCATCCGCCTTTCTGAGCGCTGAGAAAACATTTTTAGCAAGAGTTTTCTCATCAGAACTGTTCCCGTAAGATATGGCGGGGATTTCTATATCACCTATCTCCTCATCAAAACAAACAGCGCCGCTGTTCTTTTTGAAATTAACGAAATTTACGAATTTCTCCCTTTCCGATACGATGAGGTAGGTATTGGTTTTCGGAGCATAATGCTTATATTTCATACCCGGAGAGGAAACCTTCTCCTTATCCTCGGGCTCGGTTAAAACCGCTCTATCTATCTCTATATCGGGAAGTATCTCTTTAAGCTGGTCCACCGTTACGGCTCCCGGCCTTAAAAGGCGGGGCTTTTCGGTTACCAGAGTAATAACCGTGGATTCAACTCCAACCTTACAGTTTTCCCCCATAATAACCGCATCTATCTTTTGGTCAAGGTCATAAAGCACGTGACTTGCGGCGGTGGGGCTGGGTGAGCCCGAAGAGTTTGCAGAGGGCGCCGCCAATGGCAGACCGCTCTCAATTATTATATCTCTTGCCACCGTATTATCAGGCATCCTTACCGCCACGGTATCAAGCCCTGCGGAAACACTTTTATCTATGCCCTCTTTTCTTTTAAGTACCATAGTAAAGGGGCCCGGCCAAAAGCGTTTTGCGCATTCTATAGCCTTTTCGGGTATATCCTCTGCCACATCATAAAGCATATCTATATCCGAGATATGAACTATGAGGGGGTTATCCTGAGGTCTGCCCTTGGCGGTAAAAACGCTTTTTATGGCCTTTTCGCTCAGCGCGCTTGCGGCAAGGCCGTAAACCGTTTCGGTGGGTATTGCCACGATTCCCTCGTTCTTCAATATGCGGGCGGCTTCCCTTATACTATCCCCGTAATTCTCGGGGGAAATATCAAGTCTTTTAGTAATCATATCAGCCTTCCTGCTGCTTCAAGGCTTCGGAGCGATAGTAGGTTATAAGACCATCTATCATCTCATCAAGGTCGCCGTTTAAGAAGGAATCAAGCTTATAAAGCGTGAGTCCTATTCTATGGTCGGTAATTCTGCACTGAGGATAGTTATAGGTGCGGATTCGCTCGCTTCTATCTCCCGTGCCTACTTGGGAGCGGCGGTCGGAGGCGATGGCCTCATCGTGCTCACTCTTAGCGGCATCGTAAAGCCTTGCTCTGAGCACCTTCAAAGCCTTTTCCTTATTCTTGAACTGGCTTCTCTCATCCTGACACTCAACCACGGTACCCGTAGGAATATGGGTAACACGAATGGCCGAGGAGGTTTTATTGATATGCTGACCGCCCGCGCCTGAGGAGCGGAAGGTATCAATCTTAAGGTCATTAGGGTTGATATCAACCTCCACCTCATCTGCCTCGGGCATAACGGCTACTGTTACGGTTGAGGTATGGATACGGCCCTGAGTTTCGGTATCGGGCACGCGCTGAACACGGTGAACACCGCTTTCATACTTAAATCTCGAATAGGCGCCAACGCCCTCAATCATAAAGCTTATTTCCTTATAGCCGCCAAGCTCGGTTTCATTTACATTTGTTACATCAATGCTCCATCTTTTGCCCTCGGCATACATACTGTACATTCTGTATAGAGCCGCGGCAAATAGTGCCGCCTCTTCTCCGCCTGCGCCGCCGCGGATTTCAACGATAACGTTCTTATCATCATTGGGGTCCTTGGGTAAAAGCAGAATTTTAAGCTCCTCTGCAAAAATCTGCTTGTTTTCCTTTGCCTCTATAAGCTCTGCCTCAACAAGCTCCTTAAAATCCTTATCAAGACCGCCCTCTGACAAAAGGGCCTCCGCCTCGCTCTCGCTTTCGCAGGCGGCGCGGTATTCTCTGTATTTTTCAACTATGGGGGTAAGCTCACTGTGCTCCTTCATCAGCTTTGTGAAAAGGGCGTTATCCGATACCGTTTCGGGACGGGTGAGTTCAACGCCTATCTGTTCGTAACGGTTTTCTACCGCCGCAAGTTTATCAAGCATTATTTTCTTCCTCTCGGCCTAATATTTTTTTAATGTTTTTCTCTGCTTTGCTCCTTGGCAGAAAGATCTCGTGGGAGCAGCCATCACATCTTAACTTAAAATCCATACCGATGCGAAGCACCGTAAAGGTATCGCTACCGCAAGGGTGCTTTTTCTTCATAACAAGCTTATCGTTAAGTCTGATATCCATGGGCACACTCCTTCATTATACTATTTATTATATTATAAAACAAATTTTATATAAAGGCAATATTTTCTTGAATAAAGTGTGATAAAATGATACAATTAGTTTATTAAGTAACATCTTTACGAAAGGATATTGCGTTTTAATGAATACCGTTAAGATTTTGCATTGCGCCGATTTGCATATAGGCGCCGCCGAAAGTTCTCTCGGCACCCTTGCAAACAGTCGCCGTGCCGAAGCGCTTATTACCTTTGAAAATATAATTTCGATTGCAAAAGGCGAAGGCACAAAGCTATTACTTATCGCAGGTGACCTTTTTGATTCAAACAATATTGAGGATGCCTTTGTAAGCCGTGTTATAGAATGCTTTAATTCTATACCCGAAACCGAAATTATTTATGCGGCAGGCAATCACGACCCCTTAACGCTTAATTCTCCTTTTATAAAATTCAAAAGTATTTTACCCAAAAATTTCCATATTCTCCCCTGCTTTGATAGCGTGGTAGAGCTTGAAAATTTAGGTGTGAAGGTTTACGGCCGTTCATTTGATGAGGTATATGTAAGCGGCGCGCCCTCCTTCTCCATAACGCCTGATGATGATTTCATAAATATTATGTGCATCCACGGTGATTTCGGCGCCTCGACGGATACTAAATACAACCCCATTTCAAGCTCGTTTATTGAGAGTAGCGGTATGGATTATATGGCGCTGGGTCATATTCACAAGAGAAGCGATATTGCCCGCCTTGGAAGCACATATTTTGCCTACCCCGGATGTCCCGAAGGTCAGGGCTTTGATGAGAGCGGAGAAAAGGGCGTATTATTAGGCGAAATCGGCAAAGGTCTTGCTGATTTAAGGTTTATTCCGACCTGCAAGAGAATTCACGCCACCGTAAGTATAACCCTTGGAAGTGAAGAAAACTCAAATCAGGTAGCCGAAAGAATTTTATCGGTTATCAAGGAAAAATATAAAGATAACTGGCGCGATAATCTTTACAAAATAATTCTTGAGGGAAGACTTAGTGAAAATATTAAGCTTTCAACCGAGGAAATTGCGAGCCGCGTTGGCGTTGAGGTGTATTTTGCAAAGGTTAAGGATAAAACCGAAATCGCGGTGGATTTAGAGGAGTTATCCCGCGAGGATAGTCTTAAGGGTATTTTCGTTAAGAATATGCTTTCCCGTTTGCAGAATGCAAGCGAGGAGGAAAAGCCCCTTATCAAAAAGGCTCTTGATTTAGGGCTTAAGGCATTTTTATCGGAGGTAAAGTATAATGAAGATTAACAAAATCTATATTTCTGCCTTCGGTAAATTCAAGGATTTTACCCTTGAGCTGAGCGATGGCTTTAACCTTGTTTTCGGTGAGAACGAAAAGGGCAAAAGTACCCTGATGGCATTTATAAAAATGATGTTTTACGGCACCGCAGGTAAAAAGGGCCAACAGTTAAGCTCACGGCCAAGGCTTAAATATAAGCCCTGGAGCAATGAGGATATGGGAGGAAGAATTTACTTTTCCCACGCGGGCCACAACTACTGCCTTGAAAGGCAGTTTGGTAAATCCGATTCCACCGATAAAATCCGTCTTACAGATACGGATTTAGGCGTGAATTTACCTGCCGATGCGGATATCGGCAAAAGCTTCTTCGGCTTTTCCATTGCCGCCTTTGAACGAAGCGTGTTTATTGAGGCGGGGGCGCCTTATGTTCACGATGATGCAGGTGAAGGCGAGCTTAATATGAGGCTTTCAAACTTAGCCCTTACGGGTGAAGAGGATACCTCTTATCAGACCGTTGTAAGCAGGCTTCAGGACTGCCGATATGATATAATTTCAAAATCGGGCAAAACGGGTAAATACCCGAGACTTACAGCCCTTGCCGATACGCTTAAAGAAGAATTATCCAAGGTTTCCTCCGCTGCCCAAAGGCGAAGGGAGATAATGGAGGATATTTCAAAGATTGAAAAGCAATTTAAGCAATTAAAGGAAGAATATAACAGCTATAAAAAGATCATCGACCTTGAAAACGATTTCAGGACTAAGGAAAAAATCGAAGATTATCTTAAAACCAAAGATTCGCTTGATGATTTAACAGGAAGATTAGCTCTTGATGATGGCGCTACGGCTGATGAAAGCTTCGTAAAGGCAGTTGAATTCGGTTTAAGCAAGGTTAATAACCTTAAAGAAAAGATTACTGAAAAAGAAAATGAGATTAAAAGAAAGAAAACAGCCATAAAGCTTGATAGTGAGAAATCTACCGAAGAGCTGGAAAAGGAAGCAGAGTTTTTAAGAGGCAAATTAAAGGAAAACGAGCAAGCCAAGGAGCAGCTTTCGGCAGAAAACGATGCTGTAACAGATGAACTAAACTCCGCCAAGGAAAACTGCGAAAGAATGCAGGGCAAAAAGAAAAAATACAATCCCTTACTGTTAGGTTTAGGAGGTATTGCTTTTATTGCCGCCGTTATTACCGTTGCGGGCCCCTTTAATTCATCGGTTGTCACCGCCGCATTATTTGTTATGGCTATAGTTTGCGAGGCGCTTGCCTTTGTAATAAGGCCTCTTGATACCGCCGCGGCAGGCAAAGCAAAATCAGAATATGATATGGTTTTCACCCGCAGTCTTGATATTAAGAACAGGCTTTCCGCCCTATCTCAAGAGGGTATTGAATATTCCTCTAAGCTCAGTATGATTACGGCATCGCTTAATTCCGATGTTGCGATAAAAAATCAGCGTCTTAGCGAGCTTAAGGAGAGCGAAGATGAGCTTTCGGTATTATACCGGAATATATCCGATGCCACCAGCAATCTACTAACCCTTTACAGAAAATACGAAAAGTCAGAAAGTACAGAGGATATAGAATCGGGGCTTAAGACTTTAAGGCAAAGCGCAGGGGAAATCAAGGAAATCAAGCTTAAGCTTAATTATCTTTGCCGTGACCTTAACGGAATTTCCTATGAAGAGGCACGAGAGAAATTATCGATGATAAACACTTCTACCCTACCCGAAGGCACAGACTTTGAGGCGGCTAAATCCAAAGTGGATGAGCTAAATGAAGCTATTTTACAGCTTACCGATTACCGCTCGGGCCTTGCGGCGCAGTTAAAGGCCGAATTTTCAAGGCTTAAGGAGCCCGAAACCATTAAGCGTGAAATTGCCGAGGCGCAGGAAAAGGCGCAGGAATTAAAATTCTTTAACGATGCCGCCCTCTTGGCAGAGGATGTTCTGAGTGAAAGCTTCTCTCAGGTAAGGCGGGGCTACGGCGCTACACTAGAGCAGAAAACCCTAGATATCTTTTCAAGGCTTACCCTTAAAAATTATAACGGGGTTTCGGTTTCAAAATCTCTTGACATGACCGTGGAGAAAACAGGTGTTTTCGGTATGAAGGAGGCCGACTATTTAAGCTCAGGCACCTACGATCAGGCATATCTAAGCCTTAGGCTTGCCATCTCCGCTCTAATGAACGAGGGCGAAACCCTTCCAATACTCCTTGATGATGTTTTATCCCTTTATGATGATGAAAGAGCCGCCGCGGCCATGGAATTTCTCAATGAATATTCTCGCACTACCCAGTGCATACTCTTCACCTGCCACGGCAATTTAAGGGATATGGCACAAAAGAGCAATATAAATACAATTTCGCTATAAAAAAAGATCTCCCCGTATCGATTGATACGGGGAGCGTTTTCATTTAAATTATTTATTTTTCTTACCGCTTGTTATTTTATTAAGTAATACGGTTACAAGAATAAGGATGAGCATTACAATGCCTATTGAAAGCATACCCTTGCCCATATATCCAAGGTTTTTTATAAAATTAGAGGCTTCAAAAGCTAAAAACATAATTCATTTCCTCCTACTTCATAAAGAAATTGAGTATAAGACCGCCTGCGATTACAGAGGCTATCTGACCCGAAACATTTACACCCATAGAATGCATAAGAAGGAAGTTCTGATTATCCTCAGCAAGACCCATCTTATGTACAATTCTTCCTGACATGGGGAAGGCAGAAATACCTGCGGCGCCTATCATAGGATTGATCTTATTCTTTAGGAACAGGTTAAGCACCTTTGCAAAGAGAACACCGCCTGCGGTATCAACGATAAAGGCAACAAGACCTAAACCTAAGATAAGAAGGGTCTGGGGTTTTAAGAATTTATCATAATGCATCTGTGTTGCAATACAAATTCCCAAGAAGATGGTAATCAGGTTAGCGAGAACCTTTTGAGCAGTTTCGGAGAGAGAATTAAGCACTCCGCACTCACGGATTAGGTTACCGAACATAAGGAAGAACACAAGAGATACAGATGCGGGAGCAATAACTCCTGCGATTATGGTAATGATTATGGGGAACAGAATTCTCGTGGTTTTGGAAACTGCCTTAGGCTCATAGGGCATACGGATAAGGCGTTCCTTTCTGGTGGTGAGAAGCTTGATTACGGGAGGCTGAATTATGGGCACAAGAGCCATATATGAATATGCCGCAACCATTATGGCGCCTACGTAATCGGAGCCCAGCTTATTAGCAACTACGATAGAGGTGGGGCCATCTGCCGCGCCGATAATAGCGATAGAAGCCGCATCTTTAATGGGGAAGAACATAGATGCAAGGCAGAGGGTGAAAAATATACCAAACTGAGCAGCAGCGCCGAAGATCATAAGCTTGGGATTGGAAAGTATGGGGCCAAAATCTATCATAGCGCCGATACCTACGAACAAAAGCAAGGGGAAAAGCTCGTTAGCAATACCTGCATTGTAAAGGATGCTCAGCGCCCCTTCCTCACCGCCTTGGTTTATAACTCCCGAAAGGGGCAGATTTACCGCAATAGTACCAAAGCCGATGGGTAAAAGCAGGGTGGGTTCCATTTCTTTTTTGATGGCAAGGAATATAAGCACGCCGCCTATAGCCCACATTACGAGCATTCGCCAATCAAAGTTTGTAATCAAATTCTCATACAAAAACTCCATAAATAAATACTCCTCATTTAATTTTTAAGGAAGTAGGCAAACTTAAAGACTCTTATTGCGGCAAAACACAATAAGAGTCTTGCTATTTAATACAGCGGCGGGTTTGCATCAAACCGTATTGACGACCGCAGTAACGAATATTCGCCAGCTACTCCCTCTTGAAAGCAGGTCAATTATAGCACAAGCCTTTTAATTTTTCAAGGGTAAATTTTCCTATTGTAAGTAATATTATTTCCACCCGATAAAACTGCTTTCGCTCCCTCCTGTTCGAGTCCCTCTCCATAACTAACAAAAGCCGTGAAATTCACGATTTTTGTTAGTTATTCAGTTTGCTCTTTGCAGTATTTATTGAAACAATAAGCAACTTCTTAACCTCAACACATTTATCTAAAATATCTCTATTATCATAGTAGCCGCTTTCGATTAAGAGTTCTAACCAATATTCACTTTCAGAACACTCTTTGAGCGCAATTTGAAGTTTAGCAATAAAATCAGCAGTTCCGTGACCGTAAAATGCTTCACGAATATTAGCACCCACGCTTGTGCCGCTACGGATAAGTTGGTTTGTAAGCACACTTTCCCTTTTGGCTTGTTTCACATAGTTACAAACCTTTATAATCTGCAAAGCAAATTCTTTAGATTTTATAATTAACGGGCTATCAGCCATAAATATTACCCCTTTCTTAAAATCATTATACTACTGTAATACATAAAGAGCAAGGCAAAGCCTTGCATTTATATTTGTGCCGCAGGCACACCGCACTTATTACCTATTACTTCTTACCTATTACTTCCCAAAAATCCCGTGGAGTTTTGGTTGAGGTAAGAGTGAAGAGGTAAGAAGTAAAAAGTAAAAATCCCGCCCTCTTGCGAGAACGGGATTTTTGGTGCCGATGGTGGGACTCGAACCCACACGGGTTTGACCCCAACGGATTTTGAGTCCGTCACGTCTGCCAATTCCATCACATCGGCGCAATATAAATCCGGGGTTTTACGCCCGGACTCTTTTTACTTATTAAGCGCGATTACATTTGCTACAACAGCAAGAACAAAGAAAAGAACTGCAACCCACTTGGTCCATCTTGCGAGCATTGCATCAAGGGTACGAGCCTTATTCTTGGAAAGGAAGGTATCTGCGCCGCCCGAGATTACGCCGTTAACACCTGCTCTTCTGCCCTGCTGCATTAAAACTGCGGCAATAATAGCAATAGAAACAAGTATTACAAGCACGCCGAGAATGATCTCTAACACTGTCATTTTCAATTTCCTCCATATATAAAAATACGTTTTTTCAAATCAGGTGATATATATCATACCACATTACTTTTCATTTTGCAACTGTTTTTTTACAAGTTTTTGCTGCAACAGCAACCGCCGAAAAGTTTATCGATATCAAGGGTTTTATTTTCCTTCTCCTTAATAAAGCCGAGCCTTGCAAAAAGCTCCTCATATTCTGCGCCCTGATACCTTGCATCCATAGCGCTTATCTGCGCCGCTACATGAAGGGCGCTGCGTAAAATTCCATCGGCTAACATTATATCCTCTTTAGGCTCAACAGACAACACGGTTATGCCCTTATTATCAAGATAATATAGGCACATGCCTAAGACTTCATCGCCATCCACAGCGGCTACACAGCCTGAATTTTCATTGAAATCAAATTTATTTTCACAAAAAAGCTTTTTCACAAGCTCCATATCCTTAAGGGGTGAAACGCTAATCATTTTTCGCCCTCCTTGGATTTGGAAATATTGTTTAACCTTTGAAGCTCACGCTCATTGAGAGGACGCCATGAGCCCTGCGGCAACATACCGAGCTTAACTCCTGCAATCTCGGTGCGCTTAAGGCGGAGCACCTCTAAATTAACCGCCTCACACATCTTTCTTATCTGACGGTTTCTGCCCTCGTGGATAATAAAGTTAAGCACCGTTCTATCGGGCTTACGCTCTATTACGAAAACATCGCAGGGCAAGGTTTTCTTGCCTTCTATAACAATTCCCGCGCGGAGCTTATCCAGAGTTTCCTCCTCCACCGTACCGCCCACGGTTACCCTATAGGTTTTATTTACAAGGCTTGAGGGGTGCGTAATGATATTGGCAAGCTCGCCATCGTTGGTCATTATTAAAAGGCCCTCGGAGTTGCGGTCGAGCCTACCCACAGGGAAGATTTTTGTGCCCACATCGCGAGTCAGGTCTGCAACGGTTTTCCTATCCCGCTCATCATCCATAGTAGTAACAAAGCCGCGGGGCTTGTGCAACATTATGTAAACCTTTTCATTTACGGGCACAACATTTTTACCCCTTACGCTTACTTTATCTCTTTTTGGGTCAACCTTATCGCCCAATGAGGCAACTCTGCCGTTAACCCTTACCTTACCTTCAATTATCAGCTCTTCCGCCTTTCTTCGCGAGGCAACGCCACACTCCGAAAGATGCTTCTGAAGCCTTATTTTGTTATCCTTCATCCTTTTTCTCCTAAATTATAAAAAAGAAATTATATGCATTAAAATATCTGAAAAAGCCGCATATTTGCCAACGCCCTTTTGTTTTATCGCCTTTGGGGCGATAATCTGCCGCAAGGCTACCGCTTCATCATTTACGAAATAGACAGCCTCTCCCAAAATCTCACCCTCTTTTACGGGGGCAACAATGCACGGGTTTATGTTAACCTCGCATCGCGTTTGGGCGCCCTTAACAGCGCAGATATTTATATCCTCCACTTGAGCAGTTATACTCTGCTCCTCGCCACTTGTTACCGAGATATCGATTTTATCGTTATCGGGTTTTATGTTAACCACATTAACGCTATCAAGACCTAAATCGAGCAGGTAGCGGTGGTCATCCCAATCATCAGGCGCATCCAGAGTAACGGCGATAACGTATCTGCCCTCGCTTCTGGCGGCAGATACCAGACATCTGCCCGATTTCTTGGTAAAGCCCGTTTTAACGCCCACCACATCATCATAGGTTTTAAGCAATCGGTTATGATTTGTAATTCTGCGGTTATAGGGTGGATTTCCATAACTTACGGTTATGCTCTCGGTGGAAACCGCCTTTGCAAACTCTTCGTTCTTCATAGCCTCTCTTGCTATGAGGGCTAACTCATAGCAGGTGGTATAGTGGGTATCGCCATCAAGTCCCGAGGGAGTTTCAAAGTGGGTATCCTCAAGGCCTAAGGCCAATGCCCTTTCGTTCATCATATTAACGAAGTTTTCCACGCTTCCGCCTACTACTATGGCTATGGTATTGGCGGCATCGTTACCCGAGGCCAAAAGAAGCCCATACAAAAGGGCTTTAAGGCTTACGGTATCGCCCTGCAAAAGCCCCATGGAAGAGCCCTCAACCGTTACCATTTCCTTGGTGGTTACAATCTCCCGCTCTAAATTTCCGTATTCGCAGAGTAAGAGCCCTGTCATAATCTTAGTAGTGCTGGCCATAGGCATACGGAAATTTTCGTTACTGCCCCAGATCACCTGCCCCGTTTCTCCGCAGATTACAACACTTGCCTTTGCGGAGAGGGCGGATGTTCTGATACTAAGGGGTAACATTAAAGCTAAACACAAAAGGAGGCAAACTATCTTTTTCAAACGGCATCACCGTTTAATAATATGATAAATATCCGCACATTTAGCACGGATATACTATCTTACTTCTGAATATTTCCATCCTGATCAAATTTGATTTCTTCCTTAGCGAAAAGGCTTTTAACCTTTTCAATAAGCTCGGGCACCATACTGATTGCCTTATCTATGGTGTTAAGGTCGTTATAAATAGGCATCATTTTAACATCGCTTCCATTTACCGCAATAAATGCGATAGGCACTATAGAAACGCCTGCTCCGCCACCGCCGCCGAAAATTTTATTATCGGTTTTGGCAGGGATATCGCTACCGCCCGTTGCAAGACCGAAGGAAACGCGGGATATGGGAATTAAGGTTATTCCATCAGCCTTAATGGGAGTGCCGATTATGGTATCTGCCTCAACCATAGTTCGAAGCTTTTCCAAGGTGGTATCCATTATTCCCTGAATATTATTTTCACTCATATTCTACCTCGTTAATTTTATTCTTCCTGCTTTTCAATTTCATGATGCTCATCATCAATAGGTAACTGCTCACCCACATCATTTATCTCGTGCTCTGCTTTGGGAAGGGGTGGGAGCTCACTTAAATCACTAATGCTAAAGGACCTTAAGAAATTCTTGGTGGTTCTGTAAAGCAGGGGTTTGCCCGGCAACTCAAGCCTGCCGCATTCCTCAATAAGACCCTTTTCAACAAGCGTTGTGATAACGCCCGAGCAATCAACACCTCTCACCTGCTCCACAAAGGAACGGGTTACGGGCTGATTATAGGCGATAACCGCAAGCACCTCCAAAGCGGCAGGAGAAAGAGGGGTACGCCTTTTAATATCAAAGGCCTTTTTTATATAATCCGAGTATTCGCTTCGGGTGGCCAACTGATATGTATTCTCAAGTCTTACAAGCTTAACACCGCTTTTGTTATTATCCAATTTGGCTTCAAGCTCTTTTGCGAACTTTTCGATTTTTTCGGGGGCAATTTCAAGCGCCTCCGATAATCTATCTATGCTGATAGGCTCTCCCGAGGCAAATATAACCGCCTCTAAGGCCTGCAAAGTTTGTTCCTTATTCATTACCTTTTCCTATCCTTAATAAGTTTAATTTCTGCCTCATCGCTATCGCCCTCAATCTCAATTCGGTTTGCCTTGCAAAGCTCGAGGACTGCTAAAAAGGTTGCCACTAATTCAGAGCGGCTTCTGGCGGTTTTATAAAGTCTTGAAAGACTGCTTTTACCGCCCCTTACAAGATTTCTGAGAACGAAAACTATCTTGCTTGAAACCGCAACTATTTTCTTTGCTACGATTTTGGTAAAGGGGGTAACGGGGGGTGGAAGACGCCTCTGTCCCCTGCCCACAGCGGCAAGATATGATTCATACATAGTTTCGCGAGGATGCGTAAGCACATAGGTTTTATCAAGCTCCACATCATCGGGGCCCTTTACGAAAAGGTTGAAGCCATCGGTCATCAAAGATAACTTTGCCGCCATTTCGCGACATACCTGATACTCGAGCAACTCGCCCGTAAGCTCCTCTTTAAGCTTAACTATTTCATCATGGCGTGGCAGAAGGCTTACCGATTTCATATAAATCAGCCTTGCCGCCATTTCGAGAAACTCACTTGCGATCTCCATCTCCTGAGCCTTGAAAAGCTCCATCTGTTCGAGATACTGATCGATAAGCACCGAAAGCTTTATATCATAAATATTCAGTTTGTTCCGCGCTATAAGCTGAAGCAGCAGATCGAGGGGGCCCTCAAAGCTTTCCAGCTTATAGGATAAAACATTTTCAGACATATATTACCTCTTAATCATATTAAATAGCTGACGTATTTAACCACATTATCAGGGAAAATCAACGAAGAAACAAATAAATACAAATCCTTAACCCAACCCGAAATAATCGATAACGGAATTGTTAAAACATTGGTGGCAAGGAGGAGTAAAACGATATAGAAAAGATAGCGTTCATACTGCATAATGCGGTAATAAATTCTATCGGGGAGAATAACTCCTAAAAGCCTCGAGCCATCAAGGGGCGGTATGGGTATTAAATTGAATACGGCGAGGGATATATTTATACTTGCCACGAAGGCGAAGAAAACGGCTATATAGTAGAAAATTCCGATATCGGTATAAAGGCAAACAAAAACGCCAAGATTTGCTATAAGCACCGAGATAAACGCCATAATGAGATTGGCAAGAGGGCCTGCAAGGGCGGTAATTGCCATACCCGCCTTAACATTCTTAAAATACCTTGGATTTATCTGCACAGGTTTAGCCCAACCGAAGCCGAAAAGAAGAATACATAATGAGCCTAAAGGATCAAGATGGGCCAAGGGGTTAAGGGATAATCTTCCTTGCCATTTGGGAGTGGGGTCGCCAAGCTTTGAGGCGGCAAAGCCGTGGGCCCATTCGTGAATGGGCAGGGTTATAAAAATTACCGCAGCGGTGGAGATAAGATAAATAATAATATTTATAAGCGAAAAGTTTCCGCCCCTTATAATATCCAGCAAGACATAACACTCCAATCTAATAAGGTTATTATACTATATTATTGACACAATTACAAGAAAAACCGAAGCCTATTTTTATTTTTGGCTTCGGTTTTTTATTAAATAATGTAAAAAAGGATTGCAAGATAGTGAAGAACGCTGCCTATAACCACAAAAATATGGAATACGGAATGGATATATCGCAGCTTTTTCTTAGCCGCAACGCCGAAAAATACCGCGCCTACGGTATAGGATATACCTCCTGCCAGAATAAGCCAGAAGGCGTTTTTGGGCAAAAGCTCTATGGCTAGCTTACCCGGTAACACCACACACCAACCAAGAGCAATATAGCATATCATAGAAAACACACTATACTTTTTAAGGTCTATGGCGTTAAGGGTGATTCCAAGCGCCGAAACGCCCCACACTACGCCGAATATACCCCAACCTAAAAATGCATTGGCAGGTCTAAAGCAACTAAGGCAGATTGGCGTATAGGTACCTGCAATTAAGATGAATATGGTACAGTGGTCCATCACCTGCATAACCTTTTTGGCGGTTTCGGGCTTTAAGCCGTGGTAAACGCTTGACATCGTATAAAGAATTACCATAGAAAATCCGAAGATAAATGCGCCCACTATATCATAGGCTCCGCCCGTTATAAACGCCTTTACAACACAGGTTGCAAGGGCGATTACTCCAAAGCCTCCGCCTACGATATGGCTTACCATATTGAATATTTCCTCTCCCCTTGTGTAATCAGGGAGCAATCTATCGCGAAGCTTAGTTCTTTTCATATTATTCCTTTTCGAGTAACATATCCATAACCGAGGGGCCGTGCTCTACAAATACGCCTGTTTTCTCAGCATTTTCCTCGGTAAAACACTCTACACCGCCAAAATCTTTACGACTATCGTAAATCATAAAGGGAACGGGGTTTCTTGAGTGGGTTTTAATATCAAGGGGGGTGGGATGATCGGGCATAATTAAGATTCTGAAATCCTCACCGCTCTCCTCAAAATAATTAAGGCAGAGCTTTAAGGCTCTTTCATCAATATACTCGATAGCCTTCACCTTGTTTTCGGCCTCGCCTCTGTGGCCGCATTCATCGGGAGCCTCGAAGTGAAGATAGATAAGGTCGTATCCCTGCTTTAGCGCCTCAATACCTGCATTGGCCTTACCCTCAAAATCGGTATCAAGATAGCCTGTTGCGCCCTCTACCTCGGGGGTGAGCATACCTGCGCATTTGCCGATGCCTTTAAGCAGGTCAACAGCGCTTACAACACAGCCCTTTACACCGTTTTTCTCCTCGAAATTCTGAACGGCGGGCTTGGTGCCCTCTCCCCAGAGCCAGATGGAGTTTGCAGGTCTTAAGCCCTTATTCATACGGGCAATATTCACGGGATGATCTTTTAAGATATCGTAGCTTTTCTTCATAAGGTCGATAAGGGGAGCGGCGTTTTCACTATTGCTTAAATACTCGCCTATTACCCTGCCGCTTATATCGTGAGGCGGAGTCATCTCACCTAAATCGGTGGTGCCGTTATCCACAACTAAGCAGTGGCGGTAGCTTACGCCGCTATAAAACTTATAAATCTCGTTTCCAAGCTTTTCCTCTACCGTTTCGATTATCTGGGCAGCCTCTTTGGTGGAGATATCCCCCGCGCAGTAATCAACCATTGTTCTTTCCTCAAAATTCTCTTCATCGGAAAGGGTAACAAGATTACAGCGTAAGGTTACATCGGTATCTTTAAGGTTTATACCTATAGATGCCGCCTCCAATGGAGAACGGCCTGTATAGCAAACCTTGGGATCATAGCCCATAACCGAAAGATTTGCCACATCACTACCCGGCTTTAAGCCATCTGCTACGGTGCGGCACATACCAACCAAGGCCTTTTTGGCAAGGCTATCCATATGAGGCTTATCAGCTAACTCCATAGGGGTTTTATAGCCTAAGGCTTCATTTTTGGTATCGGCCATACCGTCACACAAAAGAACAATATATTTCATAGGGGTCACTTCTTTTCTGATAAATTGATAATATTATAACAAATTAAGGCTTTACGGTCAATTATTAACTTGAAAAATTTTTAGTTAATCCACATTTCTTCCCCGCTTTATACTGTTTTCGCCAAACTTTTTGCGAAGGGTTAGTATGGAATCTTCAATTATTTCCGCCTTTTTATCCTCTTCTATATCGCTGAACATATCCTGCTGAATGGCCACATTATCGTTTTTAAGCCCCGTTACCCTGAAGCCTACGCTTCTAAGGGGCAGGGACCATTTATAATTTTCCTCGAAAATGGCGAGAGCCTTTCTCGCCAAAATTATGGATATATTGGCAGGCGTACTGAAGGTTTTGCCGAACTCTTTTATATTAAGAGATGTATCCCTCGTATGCACCTGAATACAGGTGGCATACAGATCCTTAGCGTGAAGCTGGCGGGATATATCCTCCGAAATTTCAAGGAAGATTTTCCACACATCTTCGGTAGTTTTTATATCGTTGGCGGGGGTTACGCTTCTGCCGATACTCTTAGGAACATCCTCCTCTTTAGGCGGTGTTACGGGGGAAATATCCTCACCCTGAGCATAGGTTTTAAGCATTACGCCGTTTTTACCTAAAAGGCGATTTAGCATACTGCCATCGCACCGCGCAATATCCCCAATTGTGAACACTCCCGAATTTTTAAGCTTAAGGGCGGTATTTTTGCCTATAAACAGCAGGTCTGATGCGGGAAGAGGCCACACCCTTTCTCTGAAATTATCCCGCGATATTACCGTTACAGCATCGGGCTTTTTCATATCCGAGCCTAATTTTGCAAACACCTTATTAAAGCTGACGCCCACAGATATAGTAATGCCAAGCTCTGATTTGATTTCCCTTCTGATGCGGTGCGCTATCTCCTCGCCCGAGCCGAAGACCCGCACACTGCCCGTAACATCAAGCCAACATTCATCTATACCGAAGGGCTCGATTAAATCGGTATATCTTTCATATATTTTTCGCGCCTTAAGGGAATATTCGTTGTACTTTTTATAATCGGGCGGCAGCGTTACAAGCTCGGGGCATTTTGCCTTTGCCTCCCATATAGCCTCAGCAGTCCTAACGCCGTATTTTTTTGCCATCTCATTTTTTGCTAAAACTATGCCGTGCCTTGCTTCCACACTACCGCAGACAGCCACGGGCATATCATAGAGGGTAACATTAGAAAGCAAGGAAACCGAAGCAAAAAAATTATTAAGATCACAGTGCAGTATAACCCGCTCTCCCATATCATCCCTCCAAACAAATGTTCTGCTTATTATTATAAAACTTTACAACTAATTTGTAAAGCCTCAAAATACACAATCCAATTTTTGTAAAGCCCTAAGATGCAACCTTTCTATCTGCCGCTTACTGTAATTCATACTAAGCGCCGTAGCCTCGATGGATTTTCCGCAGATATACTTCTGGAAAAGCACCTCGCTTAAAATGCCCCCATCCACCCTTTCTATCATATCCTCTATCTTATCTCTGATGCCCTTTGCGGTGTTCATATCGTTTATGTATTTCTCTCTTCTATCGGTGGAGGTTTCAAGCATTTCACCGATACGCTGTATGCGGGTTATAAGCACCCTATACTTTTTAAGAAACTCACGCTTTTCGCCCACTGTCATACAGTTCCCTCCTTAATTATCTTAGGAAGACACAGCGCCACAAACTGACCGTAGCTATAATTGGTGTTATGGGCTTTATTGTAATTTTCAACCTGAAGCACCATTCTGCCGATAGGATTAGAGAGCCAACGCCTTCGCCTCCTTTGCTCCCTTATCCAGAGCCTTTGCCCTTTTATGCGGCAATCCCTATCGCAATACTCGCTTATTTCCTCTTTGAGCCTTGCGCCGCAGTATTTGCAGTGTCTTACCTTTTGTTTGCTGTCCTGAAAATTACACATCCTTATTTCTCCTTACTTATAGTACTTGACAATTACGGAATTTTGTAATATAATTGATTTAACAAAGAGGTTTTTACGAAGTTCCGTAACCTGTAGCCTATTATAATACGGTTTTCCGTAAATGTCAAGTGCGAATTTACGATTTTTCGAATTTTGGAAAATAAGGGGACAAAAACATGCCAGAGATTTATCAAAGAATAGAACAATTATGTGTGCAAAAGGGTATTAATATTACCCATTTATGCAGCGCTTGCTCTATACCGAGGGCTACCCTCTCGGATTATAAAAACGGTAGAACAAAATCTCTTTCAGCCGATACCCTTTTGAAAATTTCAGAATATTTCGGTGTGAGCGTTGACTACCTCTACGGCAAGGATAACACGCCTACCGATGAAAAGGCATTAAAGGTTGCTCTTTTCGGCGGCGAGGCCAATGTTACCGATGAGATGTGGAATGAGGTTAAGCGCTACGCCGAATATATCAAGGAGCGAGAGAATGGAAACAAATAGACTTTACCGCATCGCAGAGCGTGAGGGTGTTACTGTTGACCGTTTTTCCCTGCCCTATAACTCCTCTGTTTCGGTAAAGAACGGCGATAACCTATATATAGGTCTTGACAGTGAGGTTTCGGGCGCCGAGGAAAAGGTTTGCTTAGCGCATGAGCTTGGTCACTGTGTAACCTTTAGCTTCTACAACATTTATTCTGCTCTCGATATAAGAGAGAAGCACGAACGCCGCGCTCAGAACTGGGCGATAAAAAAGCTTATTCCCAAGGCGAGCTACAGAAAGGCCTTGATTGCAGGCTATGATAACATTTACAGCTTAGCGGAGTATTTCGGCGTTACACCCGATTTTATGAAAAAAGCGGTTGAATATTACAAAACCGCATAAAGAAACAGCATAATATTTATGGGAGATGAATTTTATGTATCCTTTATTACTTAACGCGCCTATTAAGGATTTTTTATGGGGCGGCACAAGACTTTTAGATGAATACGGCTTCAAATCCGATTGCGAAAAGGCGGCAGAGGCATGGGTGCTCTCCTGCCATAAAAACGGCGAAAGCATTGTTAAAAACGGAGAAGAAGCGGGCAAGCCTTTAAGTGAGGTTTTGGAAAAATGGGGAGAAAAGGGCATCGGCAGAAACGCGGCAGTATTCCCCTATTTCCCTCTACTTATAAAGCTTATCGATGCTAAGGATAGATTATCTATTCAGGTGCATCCCGATGATGAATATGCTCTAAGGCACGAAGGTGAATACGGCAAAACTGAAATGTGGTATGTGGTAGATTGCGATGAGGATGCAAAGCTGGTTTACGGCTTTAACCGCAATATCCGCCGCGATGAATTTGAGCGGAGAATCAGGGATAACACACTTACCTCCGTTTGCAATGTTGTTCCCGTTAAAAAGGGTGATGTTTTCTTTATTGAGGCAGGTACCCTCCACGCCATCGGCAAGGGCATACTTATAGCCGAAATTCAGCAAAACTCCAACACTACATACAGAGTAAGTGATTACGGAAGATTGGGCGCAGACGGAAAGCCCAGACCTCTGCACATAGAAAAGGCCCTTGATGTTACCAACACCACCCCTCCCACAAGAGAGTACGGTGATGTGGGCGAGCTCACTCTTTACCCCTTCGGTATGGTGAGAAGCCTTGCTAAATGCCACCTTTTCACCACCGATTTATTAGACCTTAACGGCACCGCAGGGCTATATGAGAAGAACAGCTTTATTTCCCTCCTTGTTTTAGACGGAAACGCCGACCTCTCCTACCCCTTAGGTCATATGAAGGTTAAAAAGGGAGATAGCGTACTTATCCCTGCAAATATGAGGGTTATCCTCTCAGGTACAGCGCAAGTTATCTGCACACACGTATAATAAAAAGCTCGTTCTTACCGAACGAGCTTTTTATATTGTAGGGACAGGCGTCCGCGACTGTCCGTTAATTAGTGAAGAGTTTATGTGTTCGCGGTGTGAACGGATATAAACAAAAGGCGATGCAACAGCATCGCCTTTATATATTATTTCTTAATTACTCTGTTTACGGTTTCTTCTACGCAACGGTTTACAAACTCTTCAACGCTCATTGAGCCAAGATCACCGTTTTCGCCTCTTTCTCTTACCGAAACGGTGCCGTTTTCTACCTCGCTATCACCGATTATGCACATATAGGGAAGTTTTTCGAGCCTTGCCTCTCTGATTTTATATCCAATTTTCTCGTTTCGGGAATCAACCTCAACTCTGATGCCCTTTTCTTCCAGCTTTGCCTTAACCTCGTAAGCAAAATCGAGGTGGCGGTCAGCGATAGAGAGAAGGCGTACCTGAGTGGGAGCAAGCCACATAGGAAGCGCCCCTGCATACTTTTCAATAAGCAACGCCAAGGTGCGCTCATAGCAGCCGATGGAGGTACGGTGAATGATATAGGGATTCTTTTTCTCACCGTCACGGTCAACATATTCCATACCGAACTTCTCGGCCAAGAGCTGATCAATCTGAATGGTGATAAGGGTATCCTCTTTACCGAAAACATTCTTAATCTGAATATCAAGCTTAGGGCCATAGAAGGCGGCTTCGCCAACGCCCACCTTATAGGGAATTTCTAGGTAGTTAAGGATTTTTTCCATAACGCCCTGAGCCTCATCCCACTGCTCAGTAGTGCCGATATACTTTTCTCTGTTATCGGGGTCCCACTGAGAGAAGCGATAAGAAACATCCTCATAAAGACCAACGGATTTAAGCATAAAGGTGGTAAGCTCCAGACAGGACTTAAACTCCTGCTCTAACTGCTCGGGGGTACACATAAGGTGGCCCTCGGAGATGGTAAACTGCCTTACGCGGATAAGGCCGTGCATCTCACCCGAATCCTCATTTCTGAAAAGGGTTGAGGTTTCGTTATAGCGCAAGGGTAAATCCCTATAGGAACGGGCTCTGTTAAGATATGCTTGGTACTGGAAGGGGCAGGTCATAGGACGGAGGGCAAAGCACTCCTTCTCTTCATCAGCGGGGTCACCTAAAACAAACATACCGTCAAGATAATGGTCCCAGTGGCCCGAAAGCTTATAAAGCTCACGCTTTGCCATATAGGGAGTTTTGGTAAGGAGCCAACCTCTCTTTGCCTCCTCATCCTCTACAAAGCGCTGTAAAATCTGAATAACCTTAGCGCCCTTGGGAAGAAGAATGGGAAGGCCCTGACCGATAACATCAACGGTGGTGAAATACTCCATCTCACGACCAAGCTTATTATGGTCGCGTTTTCTTGCCTCTTCTAAAGCGGTAAGATGCTCTTCCAGCATACTTGCTTTGGGGAAGGCGGTACCGTAAACGCGGCAGAGCATTTTATTATTAGAATCGCCGTGCCAATATGCGCCTGTGGCAGAGGTGAGCTTAAAAGCCTTAACGGGCGCTGTTGACATAAGATGAGCGCCTGCGCAAAGATCGGTGAATTCGCCCTGAGAATAGAAGCTTATCTCCTCGCCTTTGTGGATTTCTGTAAGCTCAACCTTATAAGGCTCACCCTGCTCCTCAAAATACTTTACAGCCTCATCATAGGGCTTTGTAAAGCGGGTGATTTCAATATCCTCTTTAACAATTTTCTTCATCTCTGCCTCGATTTTTTCAAGATCCTCGGCGGTGAAGCTGTTTTCAACATCAAAATCGTAATAAAATCCATCATTAACAGCGGGGCCTATGGCAAGCTTTGCCTCAGGGAAAAGGCGCTTAACCGCCTGCGCTAAAATATGGGAGGCGGTGTGCCTGAAGGTCCATCTGCCATACTCATCATCAAAGGTTAAAATTTCGAGGGCGCAATCATCCTCTAAAACGGTTCTCAAATCACAGTTTTCCCCGTTTACTCTTGCGGCGCATGCCACACGGGCAAGACCTGCGCTTATCTGCTTTGCGGCATCAAGGGCGGTTATACCCTTTTCCATCTCTAAAATACTGCCATCCTTTAAGGTTACTTTAATCATAATTTACCTCCGTAAAAATAAAAAGACTCCGTCCCTGAAGGGACGAAGTCGAAATCTACTCCGCGGTTCCACCCAAATTTTGTTACAATAAATAACAACACTCTTTTACCTTTAACGCAGGCCTACGTTCAGGTTTTTTACCCCTGACACTCGAAGGGTGGTGTTCGCCGAAAATATTATCCGAGCCGCTTTCAGCCGAGGACGGCTCTCTCTGAAGGATAACCTTTATTTCGGTTACTGCCCTTGTTGACGCTTTTACACACCTATTTTACGCCTATATTTATATGTTGTCAAGAAAAATAATAATTTATGTTCTAAAATTTACAAATGTTACAATAAAATTTTATTGTATATTTGTATTATTTTGTCAAATTTCCTATTGACTGGAAGCAAAAATAGTAGTATTATTTTTTTATTAAAAAATTGGAGGCAAAATTATGTTTAAGTCCGAATATCTTAACAGAGTTTACGCCGAGGTTGCAGCGCGCAACGCAGGCGAAAAGGAATTTTTGCAGACGGTTGAAGAGGTTTTCACCTCCTTAGAGCCCGTAGTTGCAGCTGATTCCAAGTTTGAAGAGAACGGCGTTTTAGAGCGCATGGTTGAGCCCGAGCGTCAGATTTTCTTCCGCGTTTCCTGGGTTGATGATAACGGCAAGGTACAGGTTAACCGCGGCTACAGAGTTCAATTCAACTCTGCCATCGGTCCCTACAAGGGCGGCATCCGCTTGCACCCCTCTGTAAACGCTTCTATTATTAAGTTCTTAGGCTTTGAGCAGACCTTTAAGAACAGCCTTACAGGTCTTCCTATGGGCGGCGGTAAGGGCGGCTCCGACTTTGACCCCAGAGGCAAATCCAACGGAGAGATTATGCGTTTCTGCCAGAGCTTTATGACCGAGCTTTCCAAGCACATCGGCGCTGATACCGATGTTCCCGCAGGAGATATAGGCACAGGCGCCCGTGAGATTGGCTATATGTACGGTCAGTATAAGCGTCTTCGCAATGAGTTTACCGGCGTTCTCACCGGTAAGGGCCTCTCCTACGGCGGCTCACTCATTCGCCCCGAAGCTACCGGCTTTGGCGCTGTTTACTATGCAGCAGAGATGCTTAAGACCTTTGGTGAAGAGGTTAAGGGTAAGACCTTTGCAGTATCGGGCTTTGGTAATGTTGCCTGGGGTACTGTTAAGAAGGTAACCGAGCTCGGCGGTAAGGTTGTTACCATCTCGGGACCTGACGGTTACATATACGATGAAGACGGTATAAATACCGAGGAAAAGATTAACTTTATGCTTGAGATGCGCTCTTCAGGTCGCGATAAGGTTAAGGATTATGCCGATAAATTTGGTGTTCCCTACTTCGAGGGCCAGAAGCCTTGGGGCGTTAAGGTTGATGTTGTTATGCCTTGCGCTACTCAGAATGAGGTTGATGTTGCAGACGCTGAAAAAATAGTTGCCAACGGCGTTAAATACTATGTTGAGGTTTCCAATATGCCCACCACCAACGAGGCTATGGCTTACCTTAAATCCGAGGGTGTTGTTGTTGCTCCCTCCAAGGCAGTTAACGCAGGCGGCGTAGCAGTTTCGGGCCTTGAAATGAGCCAGAACTCTATGCGTTACAGCTGGACTGCCGAAGAGGTTGACCAGAAGCTTCGCCAGATTATGAAGGGCATCTATGATAACTCTTATGCCGCCGCTAAGAAATACGGCTTAGAGGGCGATCTTGTAGCAGGCGCTAACATCGCAGGCTTTGAAAAGGTAGCCGAGGCTATGATTGCTCAGGGCGTTGCCTACTAATTAAAAAATAGATTTAAGCCCTGCGTTTGCAGGGCTTCTTTTGTAGGAGCTGTTATGTACGATTATTTTCTTTTTGACCTTGACGGAACCATCGTTGATTCGGGACTTGGTATAACCAACTCAGTTATGTATGCGCTTAAAAAGTGGAATATTGAGGTTGGCGACAGAACGGAGCTTTATAGATTTGTTGGCCCCCCACTTTATGAATCCTTTGAAAAGTTTTACGGTTTTTCAAAGGAGGATGCCATAAAGGCGGTGGAGGCATATAGAGAATATTACCGTGAAAAAGGTGTTCTCGAATATGAGCTTTATGAGGGTATTGCAGATACCTTAAAAGAGCTTAAAGCAAGGGGCAAGAAAATAATTCTTGCGACCTCTAAGCCCGAGGTTTTTGCAACGATGATACTTAAACACTCAGGCCTTTTTGAGCTTTTTGATTTTATTGCAGGCGCCACCCTTGACGGAAGCCTTATAAAAAAGGAAGATGTTATCGCTTATGCCTTAAAAGGCGTAGGCAATGTTGATACAAAAAAGGCGGTTATGGTGGGTGACAGAAGCCATGATATTATGGGAGCTCATATGAACGGTATTGATTCGGTAGGAGTTACCTATGGCTACGGCTCAAGGGAAGAATTAGCAGGTGAAAATGCTACCTATATAATCGATAAGGCCACTGATATTCTTAATTTTACATAATAAAAATGCTCTGTTTTCACAGAGCATTTTTTATTTTATTTAAGTTCAAAGCCGCCTAAGGAACGAATCTTAAGCACCATACAGCTTCCCTCTCCAAAGACTGCCTCTATCATAGCCTTATAATCGGCAAGAAGCTCGTTTGGAATATAGCACTGTATCGTTCCCGCAAATCCGCCGCCGTGAACACGGCAGGCTCCCTCGCCCTTTAAGAATTTCTTGGTAAGGGCAATAGCAAGGCTTAGTCCCTGCTCGGAAACATTGGATGTGGAATAAAGGTTTTGCAGATAATTATATGAGGATTCTCCCGACTCATTAACAAGGCGGAAAAACTCATCAAAATCCTTCTGCTTAAGCGCCGCTCTCTGAGATAACACCCTATCGTTTTCATTAAAGAAATGGAAGGCGCGAAGGGCCGCTCTATCACCGCACTCCTTACGGATGGCGGATAATTCCCTATAAAATCTATCGGTATCGGCATCCCTTAAGAAATCAACACCCAGATAGTTGCTCACAGCCTTACACTCAAGGGTGATATCGGCGTAATCGCCCGTTAAATCGGAGTGGTTACCGCCCGTATCAACAACACAAAGTGTTTTGCCCGATAAGCTCAAATCAAGGTCTATCTTCTCAATCTGAGGATTTTTAGGATCATTAAAATCCGCATAGGTAAAGCCGCCTACACTGCTTGCCATCTGGTCAAGAAGTCCGCTGGGCTTACCGAAATAAACATTTTCTGCTGTTTGGGAAATCTTGGCGATGCTTACCGCATCCACCTTTTCTTCGCAGAAAAGGGAGTTTACGATATTGGAAATGAGCACCTCAAAGGCCGCCGATGAGGAAAGACCCGAGCCCTTTAATACATTTGACGTTGTATACGCATCAAAGCCGCCTATTTTATAGCCTAATTCCTTAAACTGCGCCATAACGCCACGGATAAGAGCGCTTGCGTGGCCATATTCATCGGAATCGGGGGCTAACTCGTTTATATTCACATAATCCCTCGGGTAGCCCTCGGATTTTACGGAAACGGTATCGGCGCCGTTTGCAGATACTACCGCAATAACATCGCAATCTACACTGCCTGCCAAGACACAGCCGTGCTGATGATCGGTATGATTGCCGCCTATCTCGGTTCTGCCTGGGGCTGAGAAAAGACGGATATTATCCCTATCGCCATATAGCTCGCAAAAGCCATCAAGCGCTTTAAGATAGCGACTTCTTGCGGCGGCAGTATCATTATATATTGCTTCAAAGGTTTTATCGTAAAAGCCACTGTTTATGCGGCTTTTTATATCGTTAACATTCATTATTAAAGCTTCTCCACAATATCACGGGTATCTCTTGCAATAGCAAGCTCTTCATTGGTGGGGATTACATAAACTGCTACCTTACTATCCTCGGCAGAAATCTTAATCTCCTCGCCTCTTGTACCATTTGCGGTTTCATCAAGCTTAAGACCTAAAAACTCTAAATATCCGCAAACTTCAGCGCGGAGAGAGGGATCGTTTTCGCCGATACCGCCTGTGAAGAGGATGATATCAACGCCGTTCATAGCGGCAACATAGGAGCCGATAAACTTGGCTATTTGATAACGCTGCATATCAAGGGCAAGCTGCGCTCTCTTGTTTCCGCTCTTGGCGGCGGCAACAAGGTCACGGTTATCGTTGGATACACCTGAAACGCCAAGCATACCCGATTTCTTATTCATAATGCTATCCATCTCAGCGGGGGTAAGGCCCTCTTTATCGGCAATATAGGTAACAACAGAAGGATCAAGTGTTCCTGTTCTTGTGCCCATCATAAAGCCATCAAGTGGAGTGAAGCCCATAGAGGTATCGATACACTCGCCGTTCTTAACAGCAGAAATGGAGCAACCGTTACCTAAGTGGCAGGTAATCATCTTAACATCTTTTTTATTTACTCCTGCAACTTCGCATACGCGGTCACTTACAAAGCGGTGTGAGGTGCCATGAGCGCCGTAGCGGCGGATATTGTGCTTCTCGTAATACTCATAGGGAAGAGCATACATATATGCCTTTTCGGGCATAGTCTGATGGAAAGAGGTATCAAACACAGCTACCTGAGGCATCTTCTCACCGAAGGTTTCGGCACAAGCGCGGATACCCAATACATTAGCGGGGTTGTGAAGAGGCGCCATAACGCCAAGCTCGGTAACGGTTTCGAGCAGCTTTTCATCAATAAGGCAGGAGCTCTTATAAACTGCGCCGCCCTGAACAACACGGTGACCGATTGCCGAAATCTCATCAAAGGAATCAATAACCTTTGCTTCGCTCTCTACCAAAGCAAACAAAACGGCCTGGAAAGCTTCGCTATGGGTGGGCATGGGAGTTTCGGCAGAATAAACTCTGCCATCAAACGCCTTATGGGTAATGCTACCCGAAACGCCTATTCTCTCACAAAGGCCTTTAGCTAAAACCTGCTCGTTTTCCATATCAATAAGCTGATATTTAAGGGATGAGCTACCCGCATTAACTACAAATATTTTCATAAAATTTTCCTCCTGCATTTTTCTTATTGAAGATTATACGAAGTTGTGATAAAATACTATCAAACTTATATCTTTTATATAATACTTTATTTATAGATGTTTTTCAAGGCTTTTTTTGAGGCAGGTGTTAAAAAATGGCGGCAATAGGTATAATAGCCGAATTCAATCCCCTACACAACGGGCATAAGTATATTCTTGACCGCGCAACAGAAAGCGGTAAAACCGTAATCTGTGTTATAAGCGGAAACTTTGTTCAGCGTGGAGAAACCGCCGTTGTTTCAAAAGAGGTGCGGGCCCGTATGGCGCTTAAATGCGGCGCCGATATTGTAATTGAACTGCCTGTGCTGTGGTCTATGTCAACCGCGCAGAACTTTGCCCTTGGCGGAGTTTGGCAGTTATATCAGGCGGGATGCGATGAGATAATCTTCGGCAGCGAATGCGGAGATATTAAGAGGCTTACCCGCATTGCAGAGATTTTGCTGAGCGATGAATTTAACACCTTGGTTTCAGAGGAAATCAAGCGGGGCGTTACCTTTGCGGTTGCCCGTCAGAAAGCCATAAGGAGCCTTGGCGGTGAGCACACCCTCCTTGAAAATCCCAATGATAACCTTGGCATTGAATATATTGTAGCGGCAAAAAAGTTTAACCTTAATATAAAATTTTCCTGCGTAAAACGGCAGGGCGCGGGGCACGATAAGGGCGCTGAAGAGGGCTTTGCCTCGGCATCCTTTATAAGAGAAAAGATAAAAAACGGTGATACCGAAATTTTGAGTGAATATATGCCTGAGGAAAGCTTAAAGCTGTTAAGCAACGCCGATATTTCCGATATGTCATTACTTGAAAGGGCAATACTCTCCTCTTTACGCCTTACGAATAAGGAGGACCTTAAAAATCTCCCTGATTTGAGCGAGGGGCTTGATAATGCGCTTTATGCCAGCGCCCGTCAGGCAGACAGCTACTCTGAGCTTTGCGATTTGCTTAAAAGCAAACGATATACCCACTCGAGAATCAGAAGGCTTATTTTATCGGCGTATTTAAGGCTTGATAACGAATTTTTTATGGTTACTCCCCCGTATGTGCGAATACTTGGATTTAACCGCTTCGGAGAGAGGTACCTGAAGGGCTTTAAGTCGGTATGCCCATTTGTTATGAGGGTAGCGGAAATTTCCGCTCTTGATGAGGCCTCGCAAAAGGTTTTTGAAACTGAATGCAGAGCCACCGATATATTTGCTTTATCCCTTGAAAACCCGCAGAAATGCGGCGGTGAATACACAATAAAACTTATAAAGGAAGATACGAAATGTTAGAAATTAAAAGCGTTGAAAATTATAAAGATTACGGCAGGGTGGTTTCCATCTCCAACGGTGTGATAGAGGCATTTGTTACTGTTGATGTGGGCCCCCGCATTATCCGCTTTGGGTTTATAGGCGGCAATAACATTTTGTGTGATGACCGCAAAAACGCGGGCAGCCGTACCGACAGTGAGTTTGAAGAATATTTCGGCAAGGGCAAGGTATGGGAGAATATGGGCGGTCACAGAATATGGACTTCCCCCGAAAGCTACCCTGAGTGCTACTATCCCGATAAAGAAACTGTTACCGTTACCAAAACCGAAACGGGCGCTGTTTTTACTCCCAAGGCCGAAACCGAAAACGGTATTCAGAAGGAACTCGAAATCAAGATGGATAATGATGACAGCAATATGCAGGTTACCATGCGAGTTACCAATATAAGCGGGCAGGATAAAGAGTTTGCTGTTTGGGGACTCTCTGTTTGCGCAAAGGGCGGCACACTTATTATTCCTATGAACGATAACGATACAGGTCTTCTTTCCAACCGCAAGATAGTGGTTTGGCCATACACTGATTTAAGGGATAAGAGAATTCATATCGGTCATAAATATTTCTGCCTTGACCAAGATATCAATGCCAAGCTTCCCATTAAGCTGGGCTTCGACCTTAACAAAGCCACCGCATATTATAATTTAGCGGATGATATTTTCTGCAAGAGGATTGAGAGCAATATGCCCAATGGCGTTTATGCTGACGGCGGCTGTAATTTTGAAACCTATACAAACGAAACCTTTATTGAGGTTGAATCCTTAGGTGAGCTCAAAACAGTTAAGGCGGGCCAAACCGCGCTCCTTAACGAATATTGGTCCCTTTACAAGAAACCCTGCGAGGTTGATTTTGATGATGATGCCTCTATTGATAATTTACTTTCAAATATTTAGTAAAAAGCATTGACAAGCATTTATCTTTGTGCTAAACTAACTCATATAGATTTTTTGATAGAGGCGCATTTTGCCAAGAGTACCGTGCTTTACCTGTTTTAAGGGGTTGCCAAAGCCGCGCGGGAAAGGGGCAGATGCCGAAGTGGGTATGTGGCATATACCTTGCTGGCAGTTCGGATAACATCCGCCCTGCTGTCGCACCAGTTGCGGAGTGCTATCTTTAAGTTTCATATTCTGATGCTTTAAGGATAGCCATTTTATAAAACGGCTATCCTTATTTATTGCTTTTGGAGGAAAACAAAATGAAGAACATTATTTTTGAAGGCGCCGCCACTGCCATCGTTACCCCCCTTAACGAAAAGGGTGTGGATTACGAAAATTTTGGAAGGCTTATTGAGTGGCAGATTGAAAACAATATTGATGCCATTGTTGTTGCAGGCACCACGGGTGAAGGCTCAACCCTTACCGATGCCGAGCATAAAGAGGTTATAAAATACTGTGTGGATAAGGTGGCAGGTCGCGTTCCCGTTATTGCAGGAACGGGCTCCAATGATATTGCTTATGCCATAGAGCTTACTAAGTACGCCTGTAAGGTGGGCGCAGATGCTATGCTGCTTGTTACCCCCTATTACAACAAGGCTACACAGAACGGACTTATTAAATCCTTTACCGCTATCGCGGATGCGAGCGATAAGCCCTGCATACTCTATAATGTGCCCAGCAGAACAGGTTGCAATTTATTGCCAAAAACCTGCGCCGAGCTTGCCAAGCACCCCAATATAGTTGCCATTAAAGAAGCAAGCGGTAATATTTCTCAGATTGCCGAGGTTGCTCACCTTTGCGGTGATGACCTTACTATATATTCGGGTAATGATGACCAGATAGTTCCCGTTCTCTCCTTAGGCGGAAAGGGCGTTATATCGGTGCTTTCAAATCTTTTACCCGAAGAAACATCAAAAATGTGTCACGACTTTTTAGATGGCGATGTTGCATCTGCAAGAAAGGCGCAGCTTGAGCTTCTTCCCTTGGTTGATGCTCTTTTCTGCGAGGTTAACCCCATTCCCGCCAAGGCGGCTATGGCTAAAATGGGATTTGGTGAAAACTATCTTCGCCTTCCCCTTACTCCTATGGAGAAAGAAAACGAATTAAAGCTTATTTCTGCTATGAAAAACGCAGGTATAAATATCTGATAAGGAATGATTTTATGAAGGTTGCTATTTACGGCTACGGCAATTTAGGTAAGGGCGTTGAGATTGCTGCAAATTTTGCCGAGGATATGGAGCTTTTCGGTGTTTTCACAAGAAGAAATCCCGATAGCCTTAAAACCTTAAGCGGCGCTAAGGTCTTAAGCGCCGATGATATTCTCAAATATAAAGGCGAAATTGATGTGGTTATAATCTGCGGCGGCAGCGCCACAGATCTGCCTACTATGACACCCGACCTTGCAAAGCATTTTAATGTTCTTGATAGCTTTGATACCCACGCCGCTGTTCCCACCCATTTTGAAAATGTTGATAAAGCGGCAAAGGAAGGTAATAATCTTGCCCTTATCTCTTGCGGTTGGGATCCAGGTATGTTTTCCCTTAACCGCCTTTATGCTTCGGCAATTCTGCCCGACGGCAAGGATTACACCTTCTGGGGCAGAGGCGTTAGTCAAGGCCACTCCGATGCCATAAGAAGAATTGATGGCGTTAAGGATGCGCGTCAATATACCGTTCCTATTGATGCGGCTTTAGAAAGTGTAAGAGAGGGTAAAAATCCCGAGCTTACCACAAGGCAGAAGCATCTGAGGGAATGTTATGTTGTGGTAGAGGAGGGCGCAGACCTTGAGAGAATTGAGCAGGAAATCAAAACTATGCCTAATTACTTTGCCGATTATGATACCACGGTTACCTTTATAACCGAGGAGGAGTTAAGGGCTAATCACTCGGGTATTCCACACGGCGGTTTTGTTATCCGCTCGGGCTTTACAGGTCAAAACAAGGAGCACAAGCATATCATAGAATATAGCTTAAAGCTTGATTCCAACCCTGAGTTCACCGCAAGCGCATTAGTTGCCTTTGCCCGCGCGGTAGTTAAAATGAGAAGCCGCGGAGACGTGGGCTGCATCACTGCTTTTGACGTTGCCCCCCGTGACCTTTCTCCCCTATCAAATGAGGAGCTTCGCGCTCATTTACTTTAATAATCCGAAAGGAAATTTATTGTGAGTAACCCTGATTTTTCAAACGATTTAATCTGTGAAAATTTAAGTGTTTTGGATGATACCCTTTATTTTGCAGGGCAGAATACCAAGAGCCTTGCAGAAAAATACGGCACGCCCTTATACCTTTATGATGAGGACAGAATCCGTAAGCTTTGCCGCATATATGTAAGCGCGGTAAAGGAAGCCTTCGGTGATAAGGGCCATATTCTTTATGCCTCAAAGGCCGCCTCTTTTAAGCGTATGTATGAGATAGTTAAAGAGGAAAATATGGGCATTGATGTGGTATCAGGCGGTGAAATCGCCACGGCGAAGAAGGCGGATTTTCCCCTTAATAAAGCATTTTTTCACTCAAATAACAAGACCGATAGCGATATTAAGTACGCCATAGAAAACGGCGTTGGTTTCTTTGTTGTGGATAGCCTTGATGAGCTTTACGCCATTGATTCTATTGCAAAAAGCCTTAACAAAAAGCCAAACGTTATTTTGCGAATCACCCCCGGTATCGACCCCCACACCTATGAGGAGGTTGCCACGGGCAAGGTGGATTCAAAGTTTGGCTCGGCCATTGAAACGGGTCAGGCAAAAGAGATAACAGGTCTTGCCCTTAATCTTGAGAACATAATCCTTAAGGGATTCCATTGCCACGTTGGCTCTCAGGTTTTTGATTCCAGCGTTTATATTGCCACCGTTTATGTTATGATGGCGTTTATAAAGGAGATGAAGGATGCCTTTGGTTTTGAGGCAGAAATTCTCGACCTTGGCGGCGGCTACGGTGTTAAATATACCGCAAGGGACCCCGAAATTGATATTTACGCCAATGTATTAGAGGTTTGCAACTGTGTAAAGGATGAGGCTCAAAAACTAAGCCTTGCCCTCCCCGAGCTATATTTTGAGCCCGGCAGAAGCATTGTTGCCGATGCGGGACTCACCCTTTATACCATGGGCGCCCTTAAAAAGATAACGGGATATAAAAACTATATCTCAGTAGATGGCGGTATGACCGATAACCCCAGATACGTGCTTTACGGCGCGGAATATACAATAGTTCCCCCCACTATGATGAGCGCTCCGCGTGATATGGTATGTGACCTTGTGGGCCGTTGCTGTGAAAGCGGAGATATAATTCAGGAAAAGATAAATATGCCCTCTACCTTAAAGCGCGGCGACCTTATCGCCTGCCTTACCACAGGCGCATATCACTACTCAATGGCTTCTAACTATAACCGAATCCCACGCCCACCCGTTGTAATGCTGAAGGGCGGAGAATCCTATGTAGCGGTTAAGAGGGAAACCCTCGAAGATATAACGAATCTTGATGTATAAACATAAGGTTTTGCCGCAAAATGTTTAGGGAGGGATTAGGTGAATCAATTTGAACTCGGTATTCTTGATTTTATTCAGGATGTTTTCAAGTGCGAATTTTTAGACCGTTTTATGCCCATAATTACCCGACTTGCCAATAAAGGCGTTTTCTGGATAGCCCTTGCTATTCTCTTCCTTTTAATAAAGAGAACGAGGAAAACGGGGCTTTCCATGGCGGTTGCCCTGATACTTGGATTTATTATAGGCAATATAGTTCTCAAAAATGTTATAGGCAGGATAAGGCCCTATGATGTAAACACCGATTTTGCTCTGCTTGTAGGCACCTTAAAGGATTATTCCTTCCCCTCGGGGCATACCCTGTGCTCCTTTGAAGGCGCGGTCTGCATATTTTTAAGGCATAAAAAATGGGGCGTTGCCGCCCTTATTTTAGCCTTCTTGATTGCATTTTCAAGGCTTTATCTATATGTTCACTACCCCACCGATGTTCTGGCGGGAATAATTTTGGGAACAGCGTTTGCCTTTGCAGGAACGTTCTTTGCAAATAAGTTTTTTGAAAAAGTAGATAAATATAAGTTAAAATAAATATCCCCCCGTATAACGGGGGGTATTTCATTTTCGGGCATAGCCCTAAACGATACTGGCTACGCACAAGTGCGCTTTAAGGTTGGCCTGCCAGCCATGCAATGATTACTTACTACCCATAAATGGATCCCGCGGG
>JAFTWW010000003.1 GCA_017465085.1 Clostridia bacterium
AAGGGTCCTCTATATCCTTTGGTCTATCGGTAAAATCAAGCAGGCGGCAGACCTTATTTTTATCATCTTCGCCGATAATACTTAAAAGGCGGGGCATATTATACTGCTCCATAACGATGATATAATCAAACTCATCGTAATCCTCCCGCGTTATCTGGCGGGCGGCGTGAGGGCTGAAAGGAATACTGTGCCTTTTAAGCGTTGCGGCGGCGGGCGGATAGATGGGATTGCCTATCTCCTCGCGGGATACCGCCTTGGACTCTGTATGAACATCAAAATCCTTTGCCATATCCTTGAATATAAACTCCGCCATTGGACTTCGGCAGATGTTCCCATGGCACAAAAACATTACTTTTATCATAATTTTACTCCTGCTAAATTGATATATCATCGGCTCCCTCTGACGAGGGAGCTGTCAGCAAAGCTGACTGAGGGAGAGATTTTTTAACAGCCAAATCTATATATTCACATGCTCCGTTAAAATTACGGTCAATATCTAAATTGGAAACTCTTAAAACAGTTAAAGTCATTTTCTCTAGTTCTTTTGCGCGAATATTATCCTTTTTAATTTGTTCCGAAGTATAGTGGCCTCCACCATCAAGTTCAACAACCAGTCTTGCTTTAGCGCAATAAAAATCCACGATATAGTTTCCAATGGATTTTTGTCTTTGAAAACGCAAGGGATAATTTCTCAAAAAATTATACCATAATTTTCGCTCCCAAGGCGTCATGTTTTTCCTTAAAACTTTCGCAAGAGGGATATTAGATTTATTATACTTTTTCATTTTCTATTATTCTCTCCCTCCGTCAAAACTTCGTTTTGCCACCTCCCTCGTCAGAGGGAGGCACTATTCACTACAGATCTTATATATACTATAACATTTTATAATAAGGGTTTCAAATCTTTTCTGTTTTGGTCGTTATGTTAATACCTTTTACAAGCTCGGCATACTGGAAAGAAGTCCATCCCGTCGTCAAGAGTTACGCCATTAACATAGAAGCCGAAAAAAGCGGCTTTTGAGCAGCGGAACAGATACCGATAAATTAAAATCCCGCTACCATCATTATAGCTGGTTTTCCAGCTATGTACAGGCGGCGGGAACGAGGAACAATGCGGCTTGATTTCTATATACGATTGCTATATAATTTAATTAAGCAAACAGTTCACAAAACTTAAATTTGACAAAGGGGTATGATTGTATGAAAAAAGCCATTCTCGCAGTTGTTATAACACTTCTGGTAAGCTTATTTGTGATGGGCGTTTTTTATGAAACGCTGGAATTCGGCTTACTTGCCGCTATTCTTATTATGGGCGGTTTTATTATCTACTTCAACGAGAAAAAGAAGTAAGCCGCTTCCAATATGTCTAATAAATAAAAATGTGTTTGCGAAGCAAACGGTATATTATATTGTCGGCTTTGTCGACTCCGATTTTATTCTTTATTCTTTCTTATTTATTATTTTGGCAATCGGTAAGCGCCGACGCTATAACACCAATATACCATTTTCCGTTAAAACTTGCAAGTTAATATCCCTGCGTATAGGACTTGTTTTTAGTTACATATTGGTATATAATCAGGTTAGATGAAAATAGGGAGTGTGTAAATTGAAAAAGATATCAATTGTTTTTGTTTTAATGATGCTTATCATCTTATCCGCTTGCTCTAAAAATAAGCTTTTTGATATTAACCACGAAACCTATTCTTCAGATAAATTAGAATTTGTTACCGAAAAGGAAAGCTATTCTTCGAATGATACCGTGATCCGCTACTCCATAACGAATATCGGCGCCGATGAAAACTGTATAGCAGGCGATGATAACTGTTTTGAACTTCATAAATTAGTTGATGGCGAGTGGAAACGGGTTGGAGCAAAAATTGACCACAGCTGGACCTTAGAGGGCCTTATTTTATATCCAAATCAAACAGAGGTTAGGGAAATTATTCTTGAAGAATTTTTTCATTTGCCTTTAGAAAAAGGCACCTACCGAATTGCTGTAGAAGACCTTGTTTCAAACACCTTTGAAATTTCCTGATAATATAATTAACCCCTTTGATTTTTTGCGAAATCAAAGGGGTTTTAATATTTCTATTAAACCTCGGAAAGATAAAGCTTTTCGAGCTCTTTTTTTGAAATGAGCATACCTTTTGCCGCTTCCTTACAGTAGCCGCATTGCTCACACCTACGGGAGCAATTGCTTGTTCTCTCAAACCAATCGGCAGGAAATTTTGTGGCGTCAAGAATATGCCCCTTAAATCTACGGGAGTAGCCGGGCTCGGTTAAATCAAGCATATTGCCCGAAAATCTGCCTCTTATATAGGCGCCTATTACTCTGCGGGGATTTGAGTGCATACGGGTTGCAAGCTTGATTTCGGAAAAATATGGCTCGTAGCGGGTAATATCCTGCGGCCTTATCCAGCTTTCCTGCAGGAACACCGCCGCCGCATCCTCGGGAGTTAGCCCCTCCATCATATCCCAGCAGGGACTTGGGTTATGACTCATAGCGTTATCATAACCGCAGGCTCCGCCCTCGTGGGCTACAAGGTTATCGTGAAAGGTGTGAAAGGGGCAGGTGTAAAGACAGCCCGAATTTGCAAGCAACTTAAGTTCCTTGCCGTTCTGCTTACACCAGCCTGAGAGCCGCTCTATTCTATCAAAATCGCGGTTAAATTCCCTTTGCATATAAAAGCCATCGAAATCCTCCCCTAAATATCTCATAGCCTGCTCGGTGCCTATCCACATATTAACCGAGGCGCATATTTTTATATGGGGGAACTCCTTTTTAACCACCTTCGCCACAAAGGGAGAGGTGGTGGTGATATCGGTGATATCAAGCCTTTTTGCCATATCCTCTACGGTGCCGATTATCTCCTTTTGAAACTCAGAGGAAACCGCCTTATCGCCGTAGCAATTAGCGTTATAAAGGAGGGTGAGATTTACGCCCTCATCCCTTATATAACGCAGTTCATCAAGCATATATTCCGCCGCCTCCTGCTCCACGGCGCTACGGGCGCTGTTAAGCCCCAGGGGCGCAAAATACACGCTGTTTATATTTTCTTTATAGTCGTTTACTATATCTGCAACCGAATCCAATTCATCGGGCAGTTGATAACCAATCGAAAATTTCATAATTATTACAGTAAGGTTTTATCCTTGCTCTTCTTCTGACCCACCACAATATCGGGATAGAGGGAACGGTCTATCTTCCAATGCTTAAAGCCTGGCTTACGGAAGGGGGTGGTAAACTTTTTGGTGAGCCTACCTGTTTTTTCAAGGTGATTATAGCATTCTCTCATACAGCCTCTTGCGCCCTCAAGGGCAGAGCCGTGGCGCATATAAAGCTCTATGCCAACGGCCTGCTCAAGCACGGGGCTACCCATCCAGAGCTGATTATAATCCTCGGGCTTAACGCCTGTTGCTAAGAAGGGGTTATAATCGGGATCACCGCCGCGGTAGGCTACGGAACATGCCTTAAGATCAAGCTTTGCATACTCAACATCATGACCTGCAATTGTGATGTGCTCGGATTCATCCATAGAAATAGCGTGACCCGTACAGCTTCTTGCGCAAATTTTACAGCGGTCGCAAATCTTGCCCTCAAAAATGGGATCGGGCTCAAGCTCGGCGGTGGTAAGCAGGCAGGCAAATCTCTGTAAGGGACCAAACTCGGGGGTGAGGAAAACCTTACTCCAACCGTATTCGCCAAGACCTGCCGCATAGGCCGCCACACGCTGATCTATCATAACATCGGGGCAGGGCTTATCGGGTGAAACGGGAACGCTTACCGAAGGATCGTCGGGCTCCTTATCAAAATATACGCTGGGGCGAAGATAAATATTGGGCAGGGGTACCGATTCATAGCCCTCATCCTCTAAATAACAGCACAGCTCACGCAATACCACGGGGCCGAAGACCTCGTTGATGCCTGCATAGCCCATAGCAGTATAGGTTGAGAAGAAGGTGCCCTCCTCAATGCCGCGAAGATATCCGCGGGGTATTCTGAATGCCAATACTATACAGCTTTTGGCATCGGGCTGTATGTAACGGGGGTCCTGCTCCTTAGGAGCGCCCTCAAAACGATCCATAGAGGCGATACCGCATAGATCTGCGCCCAACTGTTTTGCTAATCTTTTAATTCCTTCTGATGTTACCATATATCATTTCCTCCAATATAAAGGGTTGCAATTTAATATAATTATAACAGAGGATTTTTAGCTAAACAATCTTACTTAAACTCATAAAAGTGCTGTTTTGTTGCATTATTTCCCTTTTCCCTTGACTTTTATTCCCGAAACAATAAAATAAAGGCATATGCTGTTATATGAATCAGGAGGATTTTTTTGGATTTTAAGGAACCTATGTATTATCTGCGACCCGATAGCGATCCTGCGGATAGGCCTCGAAAAATATATATTGAGCCAACCTCCCTATGCAATCTCAACTGTTCTATATGCTTCCGCCACGGCTGGATAAACGAGGGCTTCGGCAATATGGATTTTGCGGTGTTTTCTACCCTTGCAGAAGAGATAGGCTCCATAGAGAGCGTTGAGGAGATATTTTTCGGCGGTATGGGCGAGCCGCTGTTTCACCCCCATATATGCTCTATGATAAGGGCTTTGCCTAAAAGCAAAAAAATATCTCTGCTCACAAACGGCACCCTGCTTGATGAGACCTTAAGCCGCGAGCTTATTTCTTCGGGACTTAATGAGTTATGGATTTCTATGGATGGCTTTTGCAAAGAGATTTATGAAAATATTCAGCTCGGCAGTAGGTTTGACCTTATTATTAAAAACCTTGAGGGCTTTAACAGGGCTCGGGCGGGAACCGATACGCGCCTTGGCATAACCTTTGTAGTAACCCCCGAAAATGTTGAACAGCTTAAGCTTATAAACGAATTTGCCGACCGCTTTAATGCGGATATACTCAACATAAGCCATATGATACCCGCCTCCCCCGTAAAGAAGGAGGATACCCTTTATGAGAGAGAGGATATTCCCGTTGGCAAGATGCGCCGATTTGAAGGCAAGGCTGACACTAAGGAAGAATACGTTTGCCCCTTTGTAACCTCGGGGGCGGTATTTATAAGGTGGGATGGCAGGGTTGCCCCTTGTATGCAGCTGCTTCACAACTGCCACACCTATCTATACGAAGAAAAGCGGAAAATCACCGCGTTTTTCTACGGAGATATACATAATCAGAGCCTTATGGATTGTTGGTGTAACCCCGATTACAAGGAGTTCAGAGAAAGGGTGAGAATATTCTATTTCCCCTTCTGCACAATCTGTTGGGGCTGTGAGGATAGGAAAGAAAATCTTACCGATTGCGTATATGGAGAGGCTCCCACCTGCGGAGCTTGTTTATGGGCAACAGGCAAGATGTTTTGTCCATAAAAAAAGGAGTTGAAAAAATGGAAAGATACGCCTGGAAAGCAAGAATTTTAGATGGAAAGCTGGATGAATACATCCGCCGCCACGATAATATCTGGCCTGAAATGAAGGAGGTTTTATCGAGGGCGGGAATCCGCAACTATACTATATGGAACGTGGGCGATGAGCTCTTTGGCTATTATGAGTGCGATAGCGTGAAGGAGGCGGGCCGCGTTCAGAGTGAAAGCGCCGTTGTGGAAAAATGGAACGAATATATGAAGGATGTTATGGTGATGGAGCGAGATCCCGTAACGGGCGCTCAGCCGTTGCTTAAGCAGGTTTTCTCCTTCGGTATTGAAAAATAGCAGGAAAAGCCGTATAATACTGATGAGGTGTTTTTATGGATTTTTCTGAGATTTGTTTAATGCGGCAATCCTGCCGAAAATATGATACCGAAAGGGATATAGAAAAGGAAAAGCTTGATGCGGTGCTTACGGCCGCCCGCCTTGCGCCCTCCGCCTGCAACGGTCAACCCTATCACATTACCGTTTGCAAGGGTGAGCTTGCAAAACAGGTGGGAAGAGCCACTATGAGTATGGGGCTTAACGGCTTTGCAGATGAGGCTCCCGTTTTGCTCGTTATCTCGGATGAGCCCTATGTTAAATCTGCGGCTCTCGGCGCTAAAATCTCGGGCAGCGATTATCGTTCTATGGATATCGGTATTCTTGCGGCTTACATTACAGCCGCCGCAACCGAGCAGGGATTATCAAGTTGTATTTTAGGTTGGCTTAACTGCGAAAAGATACAAAAGCTTTGTTCCCTTGAAAACGAGGTCAGCCTTGTTATAACGCTGGGCTATGCCCATCCCGAAGATAAGCTACGGAACAAAAAGAGAAAAAGCATAGAAGAGCTTGTAAGCGAAAAGGAATAAATAAAAAGGAGTAGGCTCGGCCTACTCCTTTTTGATATTTATTTTTAGAACGCTATCTTCATAAAGAGCGCCACAAGGCATAGGATTAAGGCGCAGGGCACATAGAGATATCTTCCCGCATAGTACCAAAGATTTCCTCTGTTTTTTCGAACGCCTTTGTTAATCTCGCCGAGCAGGTCCTCCTTCTTCATAACAAAGAACCAGGTAACCGCGCCGAGCAGAGCGCCTATGGGGATTATATAGATTGAAACGATATCCATCCAAGGCCCCCACTTTGCAATAGGCTCCATATTGATACCGATGCCGAGGCACACAACACCCAAAAGAATGAGAATCAGATTGCGGCTGAGCTTTGGAAACTTATTCTGCAGAGATTCTGCCACCGCCTCAAACATATTCTGAAGAGAGCTTACGCCTGCAAAAATCATAGCAATATAGAGGATAATTGCAAAGATTATACCCAAGGGTATATCCTGCAAAATTCTCGGCAGAGTTACAAATAAAAGGGATGGCCCTGCGCCCACATCAAGCCCATAGGCATAGCAGGCGGGGATAATAACGAGGGAGGCAGTCAGCGCGGCGATGGTATCAAACATAGCGGTGCGGACCGAAAGCTTTACCACATCCTCCTTTTCATCAAGGTAGGCGCCATATACTATCATACCGCTACCCGTTACAGACAAGGAGAAAAACGCTTGCCCCATAGCCCATACCCAAGTCATTGGTTTTTTTAGCACCGACCACTCGGGAGTAAACATAAATTTATAGCCCTCCGCAGCGCCCGGTAGGAAAGCAACCCTTACAGCAAGAACAACAAAGATAATAAAGAAAACAGGCATCATTATCTTATTACTCTTCTCAATACTTTTAGCGCCTAAAAGCAGGGTTAAAAGGGTTGCTACAACAACTATAATATGGAATGGAATAACCGAATAATCGTTACCCGAAAAGCTATCAAACCAAGCGGCTGTTTCTACGCCCATAAGCTTACCCGTAACCGAATCCCAAAAGGCCTTAAGCACATAAGCGATAATTACGGCGTAGCCCAAAGCTATACACAACGAGCCTGCAAGGGGAAGCCAGCCGAGAGCGGCGCCGCCCTTGGCCATTTTTTCGCCCCTTGTGGCAAAAGCGCTTTTATAGGCGCCGAGGGTACCCGTTTTTGCGCGGCGGCCGAGGGCGTATTCTGCCGAAAGACCTACTATGCTAAAAAGGGCTACAAAGAAAAGATAGGCAACTAAAAAGGCTCCGCCTCCGTTCAGGCCCATTTTTGCGGGGAAGCCCCACACATTTGCCATACCAACTGCGCTGCCTACCGCCGATAATATAAAGCCCCAACGGGATGAAAACTTCCGATTTGCAGTATTACTCATTATATTTTCTCCTCAAAACATTCTAAGTAATACCATATACTAAATTGAAGATTTTGTCAAACCTTTTATTCCTTGACAAGATTTTTAAGGTGTGCTATACTTATAAAGTAAATTTTAACCTTGAACGGAGGCTTATTATAATGGAAAGAATTAAGACTATTGAAACCCGTGATCTTTGCGAGAGCGCTAAAAACGGCGGTTGCGGCGAATGCCAGACCTCTTGCCAGTCTGCTTGCAAAACAAGCTGCGGTATTGCAAATCAGCAGTGCGAAAACAAGGATAACGACTAATTAGTTAAATTTGAAAATGCCGCGTTATCTGCGGCATTTTTTATTTAGGGGATTTTTATGCTACATCAATATAAACTGAACGGCTACAATATCGTGCTTGATACCTGCTCGGGCTCGGTGCACGCGGTGGATGAGGTGGCCTACGATATTATTGCCGTTTTTAAGGATAAATCACAAGAGGAGATAGTAAAGCTAATCCTCGAAAAATATAAGGATAGAGCCGATGTTACAAGGGAGGAAATCCTCCTTTGCATTGAGGATATAAAGGCTCTCGAAATGCGGGGCAAGCTTTTCACCCCCGATACCTTTGAGCCTATGGCCGATACCCTTAAGGATAGGAGTAAGAATATAATCAAGGCCCTTTGTCTTCACGTGGCCCACACATGCAACCTTAATTGCGAATATTGCTTTGCGAGTCAAGGCAAATACCACGGCGAGCGCGCCCTTATGAGCTTTGAGGTGGGCAAGCGCGCCCTTGATTTTCTTATAGAAAATTCGGGTAACCGCCGCAATTTAGAGGTTGATTTCTTTGGCGGCGAGCCTCTTATGAACTGGGAGGTTGTAAAGCAGCTTGTTCTGTATGCAAGAAGCATCGAAAAGGAAAAGGGCAAGAATTTCCGCTTTACCCTTACCACCAACGGTATGCTTATCGATGATGACGTTATAGATTTCTCCAACGAGCAGATGCACAATGTGGTATTGAGCCTTGATGGAAGAAAGGATATCCACGATAGCGTGCGGGTGGATTTTAACGGCAAGGGAAGCTTTGATACCATCGTTCCGAAGTTCAAAGAGTTTGTAAAAAGAAGGGGCGATAAGGAATATTATATGCGGGGTACTTTCACCCACAAAAACCCCGATTTCCTTAAGGATATTGAGGTTATGCTGGATTTAGGCTTTGATAAGATAAGTATGGAGCCCGTGGTATGCGCCCCCGAGGATAAAAGCGCCCTCACGGATGAGGATAAGCCCGTTATCTTTGAGCAGTATGAGTTACTTGCCAAGAAGATGTTGGAAAGCAATTCCAAGGGCAAGGGATTTACCTTCTATCACTATATGATAGACCTTAAGGGTGGTCCCTGCGTTTATAAGCGCATTTCGGGATGTGGCAGCGGCACCGAGTATATGGCGGTTACCCCTTGGGGCGACCTTTACCCCTGCCATCAGTTTGTTGGAGATGAAAAGTTTAAGCTTGGTAACATCTTTGAGGGTGTTACCAATACCGATACCGTGAAGGAATTTAAGGGCTGTAACGCATATTCCAGACCCGATTGCCGTGACTGTTGGGCAAAGCTTTACTGCTCGGGCGGTTGCGCCGCCAACGCCTACCACGCCACAGGCTCTGTTAAGGGTATATATGAATACGGCTGTGAGCTTTTCAGAAAACGAATGGAATGCGCCATAATGGTTGAGGTTGCAAAGGAACTTGAAGAAAAATAATGAAAACGCCGATTTTTGATTTTGTGAAATCCTATGCCGATAAGAACCCCTCGCGGCTACATATGCCAGGGCACAAGGGAGCAGAGCTTTTAGGCTGTGAAAAATACGATATCACCGAAATTTCGGGGGCGGATTCGCTTTTTGAGGCCTCGGGAATTATAAAAGAGTCCGAAGAAAACGCCGCGGAGCTTTTCGGAGCTCTCCGCACCCTATATTCAACCGAGGGCTCAACACAAAGCATTAAGGCTATGGTATATCTCGCCCTTAAAAACCGCAAAGTCACCGATACAAAACCCGTTATCGCGGCAACGAGAAACGCCCACAAATCCTTTGTTTATGCCTGCGCCCTCCTTGATATTGATATTTTCTGGATATACGGCCGCTCGGATAAATTTTCCCTTTGCGAGTGCGGTGTAACCGCTGAGGATATTGATAACGCCATCAAGGAAAGTGACGCCTTTGCGGTGTTTGTAACGAGTCCCGATTACCTTGGCAATATGCTTGATATTAAGGCCTTTTCCGATACCGCTCATAAACACAATATTCCGCTTCTTGTGGATAACGCCCATGGGGCATATCTTGCCTTTTTAGAGCAAAACCGCCACCCAATAGCGCTGGGGGCGGATATGTGCTGTGATTCGGCCCATAAGACACTTCCCGTGCTGACGGGGGGAGCTTATCTTCACATAAACAACAAGGATTTTGCGAATGATGGCAAGGCGGCTTTATCGCTATTTTGCTCAACGAGTCCCTCCTATTTAACCCTTGCCTCTCTGGATTTAGCCAACAAATATTTGATTGAGGATTACGGTAAGCGACTTTGCGAGCTTATAAAAAAGCTCAATAAGCTTAAAGAGGCTTTAAGAGGCAGAGGCTTTACCGTTCTTGATACCGACCCTCTTAAATTAACGGTTAAAAACGGCGGTATAGCTTTAAGCCGGAGGCTTAAGGAATACAACTGCGAGGCGGAGTATGAATCCCCCGATTTTACGGTGCTTATGTTCACCCCCGAAAACGAGGATAAGGATTTCATAGCTATAGAAAACGCCCTTACTGCTCCCCCATCCTTAAAGGATAACGGGCTTTTAGCGGTAAGACCTAAGGCCGTTTGCTCACCGAGAGCCGCTCTCTTTTCCAAATCGGAAGAGGTGAATACCGAAGATGCTTGCGGCCGCGTTTTAGCCGATGTTTCGGTTTCCTGCCCCCCTGCCGTGCCCATTCTTGTAAGCGGAGAGGAAATAAGCGAAGATTCCATAAACATTTTCCGTTATTACGGCATTAAAAAAATTAAGGTTATAAAATAGCAAAAAGCTGAAAGGCAGTTTACCTTTCAGCTTTTAATTTTTTCCATAAAAACTGTTTTACTTTTCTGTAAACATAAATAAAGGGGAAACGGAGGGTGCTGAGAATACCGAAAAGCTTAAAGATAAAGCTATCCGCCTGCATATATTTTCCGTTTCGGTAAAGAGCGGTTAAAACTCCTATAATATTATCCGCTTTAATATCTCGCTCAAGGTTAAGATTGTTATCTCCGCGGATAACCAATTCCTCGCCCTTTATTCTAACTATTCTGTGAAGAACGAAGCTTTCATCATTCCTTGTGTAAAGGACGATATCACCTTTTTTAAGGGGATTTTCGGGCCTTTTTATTACGGCGATATCCCTATGCTCTTTGAAAAGGGGCGCCATACTGTTGCCTTGAGTTAACACCTCTATCTGCGCGCTCTCACTCAGAGCCTCACGGGCATTTTTAAGCTCAACCTTATCCATCATATAACACCAAAGGAGGCAAGATAGGCTAAAAATTCATCCACTTTTTCTTCTGCCCTTTCCTTTTCTACCTCGTACTCACCGCGCACCGCGTTTACGATTTCCTCTCTCGAAATTTCGTTTTTGAGTAAAGAAAATATAAAGGCTCCCGTTTCATTAAGCTTGATATATCCGCCGAAGGCTTCAAGACTATCTCCCACGGCTACGGCTACGGTTTTGCCCGCAACCTCATTTGTTACAAACTCGTATTTAAGCTTCATTTTTTACCTCTCGAAAATAGTTTTATATGGATTTTTCGCCGCATCATTATCAAGATTACAGGTGATTTTCCAAAGCTTACAGGTGTTTAACAGCTTTTCAAGCAGTTCAAGGGTTTTAGCGGCGCTCTGGGGATTTTTAGGCATATATACTTGCGAAAACAATAGGTCTGCCGCCTCATCCTTTTTTAGCTCCTCGGCCTTATTTTCACCGCCTCTTTCAATAAAGCAGATATGCTTTAAGGGGGTCTTCCCCGTATTGCCTAAATTCTCCTTACCTTTCCAAGGAGTGCCGTAGGCAAAAGGATATTCACTGCCCTCAAAAAAACGGACAAAGGGCTTATCCCCGTTTATAACGGTAAGCTTATCCCCTAAAAGCGCCTGCCAACGAAGAAGATGGGTGGTTTTACCCGTGCCGCTTCGGGCGGCAAATGCAACGCCCTCTCCGCCTACCTCGAACACGGCGCTATGAAGCAAAAATGCATCCTTTTGGGGCAGTATTTCGGCAAGCAGGCGGTTAGCCGCCACCGATTCGAGATACTCTCTAGAGTGGGGATTTTCTGCAAGCTCCTTTTCCCTTTCCAAATCCTTAGGGGTTACGGTTATTTCTATATCGGCAATCCCACTCTCGCACTCAAAGGGGGCGCAAAGCTTTTTAAGATAGCCGCCCATATCCTTAAAATCCATATTAAATTCGGCTATGCGATACATTTTTGTCCCCCCTGTATTTGTATTTACACCCAAAGGCGCAACATCATTTATATAATACCCTAACAGCGTAAATAAGTCAATCCATTGTGACACTTTTCCCGCCCCGAAATATAATATAGTGACGGGTTGCATACTTTAATCCGCCACTATACTATCAGAAGGGAATTATATGAATATTAAAATCAAAACTGCTCCCGATTTCAAAGCCGTGGCGGCAAGGGTGGGCGCCGTTGGTATTGCGGGAAATATGTTTTTAAGCATTTTTAAGGCGGTGGCAGGTCTGCTATCGGGCTCGGGATCGCTCATAAGCGATGCCGTGCATTCGGCCGCCGATGTTTTCAGCAATATTGTGGTACTTATAGGCATACGCCTCTCGGCAAAAAAGCCTGATAGAGAGCACCCCTACGGTCACGAACGGTTTGAGTGCGTGGCAGCGGCAGTTCTCGGTATTATTCTGCTTGTTACAGGGCTTTTTATCGGCATAAGCGCCTGCGAGCAGATACTTTCCAATGATTTCGGCAGTGAGAATGCGCCCAAAATATACGCCGTTATTGCGGCGGCGGTATCCCTTGTTATCAAGGAGTTTTTGTTCCGCTTCACAAAATTTTACGGCATTAAATATAACTCACAGGCGCTTCTTGCCGATGCTTATCACCACCGCGCCGATGTTTTGGCAACCTTAGGCGCCCTTGTGGGAACGGTGGGAGCTAAGGCGGGTATGCCTATTTTAGATAGCATTGCAAGTATCGGCATTTGTATTCTTATAATAAGAACGGCGGTGAAAATTCTTTTTGAAGCCGCAAGAAAAATGATAGATAGGTCCTGCGATGATGAAACGCAGGAAAATATATTAAATCTGCTAAAGACAGATGAAAGGGTTTTTGACGCCGTTCTTCGCACACGGCTTTTCGGCAATAAGATCTACGCCGAGGCCACCGTTTTTGTAAGCCCCGATACAACCGTTATGGAGAGTTTTCACTTATCCACCGAATTATCAGGAAAGGTTAATAACGTTCTTCCGCAGATAAAGGAGATTTCGGTATGGGTTGCGCCGAAATAAACAAGAAAGAATAAATACAGAAAAAGAGAAGATTCGTTTTAATTGCGAATCTTCTCTTTCTTTTTTGTTAAGTGATATGCCGCCCTTGGCGGCGTGATATTTTCACTTTGCGAAAGTGATATTAAGTCCTTTGGACTTAGTGATATTCTATTCGCCCTATAACTTGCGAAGCAAATAACACTCGGCTAAAAGCCGAATATCACTGCGTAGCAATATCACTCGCCGTAGGCGAATAGAGTTGGCGTAATGTCCGTTAAGGACATCACGCCATTCGCCCTCTTGTTTTTATTCATATTCATCTCTAAGTAAGGTAAGCTGTTCTTTTATGGCTCCCTCAAAGTTTCTATCTTCAAATGAATCAAAGTTTATGCGGCAGGTTTTATAGTGGGGATTATAATGGTCCATACCCATAGCGGCATTTATGTGACCCTTTCTTGATGCCGAAACCTTAGCCTCGGCAACAATTCTGCTTACCCTTTCCTTAAAGCAACCGTTATCGGTTATAAGGCTCTCGCCCTCTATCTCAACCTTCACCTCATCCATTGTTTTAGCGGAAACGGTGAGTGAGGTTGTAAGGGTTTCGCTATCATAGATAGACTGGGCCTTAATCTCTTTGCCGTTTACAAAGGCTTTAACCTTAATATCCTTATTAAAGCCACGAAGGTGGATATTCCACTCTCGATTTTCGGGGATAAGGGAGGTATCTCCCTTTGCGGCGGCAATCTTAAAGGTGGCGTTCTCTCCCCACTCGAGTGACATTTCGGTGGTTGAGAAGGCTCCATCCTTATAAGAATTATATTCGCCCTCATCCTCATAAAGAGTAAAGCTATTGGACGCGGCGGGGAACACATAAATATCCATCTTATCGCTGGAGCCCAAGTGATTATCCCCTGCCTTGTGGGCGTTCATAGGAACAATGGCGCCCGCCTTTGCAAATACGGGATAATCCTCGGTTCTGCGATAGAAATCCATTACCCTACCCTTAAGGCTTTCGTAATGAAGACCGTTTAAGAAATCAAACCAATCGCCTTTGGGTAGCCAACCCGTAGCCTTGCCTAAGTTAACAACGCTATCATTAGGCTCGGTGATGGGGCAAACCATAAGCTCTGAGCCGAACAGATACTGATTTCTGAATTTATAAGCATCCTCGTTCTTTGGATATGCATAGTATAGCGGCTGCATCAAAGGCTCTAAATCCTTGTGATTACGGTAGGTCATAGTATAAAGATAAGGGAAGAGCTGATGGCGGAGCCTCATCCATTTTTTAAGGATTGGCTCATAGGTCTTGCCGTAGGCCCAAGGCGTTTTTTCCAAATACTTATCGCTGTTGCTGTGGAGGCGGTTTATGGGAGAAAGCACACCAAACTGCAGCCAACGGGTTGCGATTTCGCCGTTGGTGTAACCGCTTGTGTGACCGCCTATATCGTGACTCCACCAGCTATAGCCCACATTAGATGCGGTGGCGGTGAACTCAGGCTGATAATCAAGGCTATCCCAACAAACATAAACATCGCCCGAAAAACCTACGGGGTAACGGTGGGAGCCGTAACCTGAATAGCGGGAGAAGAACATAGGCCTCTTGCCTTCCCGCATAATATCAACTATATGGTAGTGATTGAGCATCCAAAGTGGGTCTGCCTTTTCGAGTTCGTTTTTGTATTCACCTTCGCGGTTTGCCTCGTGAATCCAATCATAGTTGGTGCCCTGCTGCCAATCCATCCACCAAAAATCAATTCCATCCTCTTCGTAAGGGTGGTGGAGGATATCAAAATAGTTCTCCATAAAGTCCTTCGAAAGAACATCAAAGGGGACTCTTCTTTTAGTGGTGGGGTCTATGCCGCAGGCCTTTGCCATCTCTTCGTACATATCCTCATGGGCGGCAACGCCGCTTGCGGGATGAAGATTAAGGGAGGTTTTAAGGCCTCTTTCGTGCATATCCTTTATGAACTTTTTATAATCGGGGAAATATTGAGGATTCCAGCTATATCCCGTCCATCCGTTAGTGAAGCGTTTATCTTCCTCTTGATATTCCTCGGGCACCTTTGTGGTATGCCAATCCATATCCACAACGCCAACGGTAAAGGGAACATCCTCATTGGCAAAGCGGTCCATAAGGTCAATATATTCATCCTGAGTATATTTATGGAAACGGCTCCACCAGTTGCCTAAAGCGTAAGCGGGAAGCATTGGGGGCGCTCCTGTTAGCCTATAAAAATCCTTAATGGCATCAAGGTAGTTATAGCCATAGCCGAAAAAATAAATATCTTTATTTCCCTTATTTCTCACCTCTACCCAGCCATCTTCACCCAAAACTACGGTATCGCTATCATCAATAACAGAAAAACCGAAGCGGGAAATAACGCCGTTATCAATAGGCACCCTGCCGTGAGCCATATCAAGCGTTCTTGCGGTGCCGCCAAGGGTTTCAAACTCATCACCGAAGCTCCAGGAGGATGCAGGCTCACCCTTTAATTTGATTTTAAGGGTATCATTGGAAAAATCCGCATTCTCGGTATAGGTTATAATAACCTCTTTGGTTTCGGCGGTAACTACGCCATCTTCCACCCTTGACTCAATTTCACACTCGGGGAAATCTCGGTGGAAAACTACCTGACTCGCCCTATCCTCAAATACTCCCTCGGGGGAATATTCAAGGCGGATAAGCCTATCGGTTAAAGCTGTGAAACGGTAGCTTTTACCGATTAACATACTCTTTGGGTTTGCATTAGGGGTTACATTCCATTTGAAGCGTTTATTATTTGACATAATATCACCGCCAAGTTTTATTTTTCTTTATAATAGCCTTGTCTGTGTATAAAATCAAGGGGAAAAATCGCAGTTTTGCCCATTTTATAAAAAAGTTTTTACACTCCGCCCCAGCCTTCATACAAATCGGCCAAAAGGGTTAACCGCTCCCTTATTGCCTCTACTACATATCTCTCCTCGTAAGAAAGATTAGCTGTGTTATGCATTCTTCTGTAATTGCTAAGGCTTCCATATTGGGGATTTGGCATATTTACTGCCTCGTAAAGCTCGTTTTTACGGTTTGCGGGAACCCTGCTCTCAACTATAAGCCTCTTCATCCGCTCTCTAATATCGCCGTTATCGGTGATAAGGCTCTCGCCCGTAATCTCAAGCCTTACCTCATCCCTCGTTTTAGCGGTAACGGTAAGAACGGTGGTAAGGGTTTCGGCATCATAGATAGCCTGAGCCTTAACCTCTTTGCCGTTTACAAAGGTATTTACCTTAATATCCTTATTAAAGCCGCGAAGATGGATATTCCATTTCCTCTCTTCAGGGATAATCGAGGTATCGCCCTTGGCGGCATTTATGGTAAATACTGCCTCTTCGCCGAAGCTTAGTGACATCTCGGTAGTTGAGAAAGCACCCTTTTCATAATTGCTGTATTCGCCCTCATCCTCATAAAGAGTAAAGCTGTTATCTGCGGCTGGGAATACATAAATATCCATTTCCGCTTTGGAGCCCAAGGTGTTATCGCCTGCTTTGTGTGTGTTCATAGGAACAATGGCTCCCGCCTTTGCAAATACGGGATAATCCTCAAGACTGCGGTAGAAATCCATAGTTCTGCCCTTGCTTTTATAATGCAGACCGCTGAAGAAATCAAACCAATCGCCCTTTGGTAGCCAACCCGTTGCTTTTGCCATATATGCAACATCATCGCAGGGCTCGGTTATGGGGCAAACCATAAGCTCTGAGCCGAACATAAACTGATTTTTATGGCTATATGCATCGGAATTTTTTGGATACCTATAATACATAGGCTGTACCGTAGGCTCAAGGTCCTTGTGATTGCGGTAGTTCATAGTGTATATATAGGGGAAAAGCTGATGACGAAGTCTAAGACAGCTTTTCATCATAGGCTCATATTTTTCTCCATAAGCCCAAGGCTCCTTGCAAACGAAGGGATCGTTTGTGCTATGGAGGCGGTTTATGGGAGAAAATACGCCCAACTGCATCCAACGGATAACAAGCTCGGGATTAGCATAGCCCTTGCAGTGACCGCCGATATCGTGACTCCACCAGCTATAGCCCACATTAGATGCGGTGGCGGTAAATTCGGGTTGAAAATCAAGGGATTCCCAAGTAACATAGGTATCTCCCGAGAAGCCTACGGGGTAGCGGTGGGAGCCGTGACCTGAGTAACGGGAGAAGAACATGGGCCTCTTGCCGTTTCTCGAAATATCCAATATATGAAGGTGGTTAAGCATCCAGAGAGGGTCTGCCTTTTCCCTTTCATCCTTTATATCATAGCCTTCGGTCCAGTGAAGCCAACGGTAATCCGTTCCCTGCTGCCAATCCATCCACCAGAAATCAACGCCATCTTCTTCGTGGGGGTGGTGTAGGATATCAAAGTAGTTTTCCATAAACTCCTTTGATAAAACGTTGAAGGGCACCCTTTTTTTAGTCGCAGGGTCTATGCCGCAGGCCTTTGCCATCTCTTCATACATATCCTCATGGGCGGCAACTCCGCTTGCGGGGTGAAGATTCAAGGCGGTTTTCAGATTTTTATCGTGAAGGTTTTTCAAAAAGGCCTTATGGTCAGGGAAAAGCTCCTTATTCCAGCTATATCCCGTCCATCCGTTTGTGAAATAAGAAATATCAAGCTTCCTTACCTCCTCAGGCACCTTTGTGATATGCCAATCCATATCAATAACGGCAACCGAAAAGGGAACATCCTCCGCCTTGAAGCGTTCCATTAAATCGATATATTCCTGTTGGGTATAAGCATAATAACGGCTCCACCAGTTGCCTAAAGCGTATGCGGGAAGCATTGGGGGCGCTCCTGTTAGCCTATAAAAATCTTTAATAGCATCAAGGTAGTTATAGCCGTAGCCAAAGAAATAAATATCGCGGTTTCCCTTATTTCTTAACTCTACCCAGCCATCTTCGCCAAGGCAAATGCTTTCGCTATCATCAATAACCGAAAATCCGTTTCTCGAAATTACGCCCTTATCAACGGCGCAACGGCCGTTAATGCAATCAAGCGTTCTTGCAGTACCGCCAAGGGTTTCAAACTCATCTCCGAAACTCCAGGAGGATGCAGGCTCACCCTTTAATTTAATTTTAAGGGTATCATTGGAAAAATCCGCATTCTCGGTATAGGTTATGATAACCTCTTTGGTTTCAGCGGTAACTACGCCATCTTCCACCTTTGACTTAATTTCACACTCTGGGAAATCTCGGTGGAAAACCACCTGACTCGCCCTATCCTCAAATACTCCATCATAGGAATATTCAAGGCGGATAAGTCTATCGGTTAAAGCTGTGAAACGGTAGTTTTTACCGATTAACATACTCTTTTCGTTTGCCTTGGGTGAAACCTTCCATACAAATCTATCATTTTTGGTCATAAAAGCACCGCCTTTTTGAGACTTAAACTCATAATACCTTAATAATAAAAGATTGCACCCCGAAAAGCAAGAAATATATTGCGATGTTTTTAGCCATATATTGCGGTTTTTGTACAGATTTTACATTATTGCCCCTTTCCACTTGTTGTTTTTGACCTCTTGCTTGACAAGGGGATTTTCCGTGTTAAAATGAAAATGAAATCTTTTATTAAAAGGAGTTGCTTTTTATGAAAACCGTTAAGGACAAATACTTAGTTGTTGGCGCTGACTTTGCGGGCTATCCCTTAAAGGAAGCCGTTGTTGCCCATCTTAAAGAGAAGGGCTGGAAAATCGAGGATTTAGGCGTAGTTGCTACCAGCGATCCCGATGATACCGAGAATATGTTCCATCGCGTAGGTCTTCGCGTTGGAAGCAAAATCTCTGAAGGCGAGTATGAGAGAGCTCTCCTTTTCTGCGGAACGGGTATGGGCATCCATATTGCCGCAAGCAAGTGCCCCCATGTTCACGCAGGTGTTGTTGAGAGCGTTCCCGCAGCGCTGAGAGCCATTACAGGCAACGGCGTAAACGTTCTTGCTATGGGCGCATTTTACGTTGCTCCCGCCATGGGCTGTGATATTGCCGATGCTTACTTAAACGCCGAGCTTGGCTCAGGCTATGAGTGGTGGTACAATTTCTATGAGTTCCACAAGCTTGCAATTGATGAGCTTGAAGCCTTTGATTATGAGGAATATAAGAAGAACGGCTTTAAGATGGAGCATCTGGGCGATTACCCGCTGAAGCTTGAAAAGAAGCCTGAATAACATATAAAAATAAAAAAGCAGACGGATGCGCGCATCTGTCTGCTTTTTTATTATCTATTATTTGTACTCATTAGTATCTACATATATAATGTCGAAATATGCCGTTGACTATTTACCCATTTTAATGTATAATACAATAGAATAGGTGTGTTGTGCTCATTTGTGGGCGCTCATACCCAAAACTACTTGCAAAAAATAAATCGCAAAGGAAGTAGAAATTATGAAAGTTGTTATTCTTGCAGGCGGATTCGGAACCCGTATTTCTGAGGAGAGTCAATTCAAACCCAAGCCCATGCTTGAGATTGGCGGCAAGCCGATTTTATGGCACATTATGAAGGAATATGCCTACTATGGCTTTACCGAGTTTGTAATCTGCGCAGGCTACAAGCAGCACGTTATAAAGGAATGGTTTGCTGATTATTTCCTCCACAACAGCGATATCACCTTTGATTTCACCAGCGGCAAGAACGATATGATCGTTCACAATCAGCATTGCGAGCCCTGGAAGGTTACCGTTGTTGATACAGGCCTTAATACTATGACAGGCGGCCGCATCAAGCGCATCAAGCAGTATATCGGTGATGAGACCTTTATGATGACCTACGGCGATGGCGTTTGTGATGTTGATATAAAGGCCTTGGTTGATTTCCATAAGGCTCACGGCAAGATAGCTACCCTTACCGCTGTTACCATGGATCAGGAAAAGGGCGTTTTGGATATCGGCGGTGACTATGCCGTTAAATCCTTCCGCGAGAAGAATAAGAACGATTCCGCTCCCATAAATGCAGGCTATATGGTTTTAGAGCCCGAGATATTCGATTACATCGAGGGAGATGATACCGTATTCGAAAGAGCTCCCCTTGAGAGCCTTGCCAAAGAAGGCCAGCTCATGAGCTTTATGCACAAGGGCTTCTGGCAGTGTATGGATACCAAGAGAGAGATGGAGATGCTGGAGAAGCATCTTAAGAAGGGTACTGCTCCCTGGAAGAAATGGGAGTAATATAAAAAATGTCTTTGAAAGCAAAGAGTGAACAAAGCGGTGTTGTTTTTTACTCTTTCTTCGGCGCATTTCTTTTAACTCTTTTGGTTTGTTTTCTCCTATCCTTTGTTCCAAACGAGTTGGATGTTGCAACGATAAAGGCCTCCTTTGTTCCCTCCGTTAAAAACTTTGTGGCCGAAACCTCCGAGAAGCTGCAATACATTCTCGGAACGGTTACATTTGTTGTTTCCTATTTTCTTATAGGAGCTGCTGTGAAACGAAGCAATCGGCAGAGCATCATAAATGCCGACTATGGCATAAGCATTCTGCTAATACTAATGCTGGGCCTGTTTATAACCGTGTTATCGCTTAAAAACCCCTTCATAAAAAATCTTCCTGATTCTGTTCAGGTTGCCTTTTTTGTGTGCCTCGGGGTATGCGCGGCAACGGCAGTGCTTTTCTGCATTTTCCCATTGGGACGTTATATCAGCGAATTTTTTAAGGATAAGCAGGAGTTTTTCAATTCGATTTTTTTGGTGCTCGGCCTTGTTGCCATTATGGCGGTTAGCGCCTTCTTCTCGAGGGAAACCTATTTTTACGGCGCCCCTATGGTTGAACACCACACAGATGCCTACTTTTATCCCATATGGAAGGTTTGGTCGGGACAGTATCCCTTAGCGGATTTCAACAGCCTCTACGGCTACTACCCCTACTTCTTTGTGGCGATAATGGATTATATGGGCGGAGTTTCGATGGAAAACTTCTCCACCGTTATAAGCGTTATGGTGGCCCTTGTTTTTATCCTTATCTATTATGTGTTGTGGACAGTTTGTAAGCGTAAGATAATCGCCCTTTTGTGTCTGCTCTCCACACAGTATATTCTTGTTATGTACAATGTGGAGCTGACAGAGGATTTCTATCTGCAGTATCTTCCCCACAGAATGATAACCCTTTGTATGATTCTTGCAGTCTGCTGTGCCGATGCAAAGTATCGGGCAAAGCACGGCAAGGGCTCCGTCCTTTTGGAGACACTCGGTTGGGGTTGCTCGGGAATAGCGCTGCTTTGGAATCTTGATACGGGCGTTGTAGCTTGGCTCGGCTGGGCTATATATCTGTGCTTCGTTTATTTAGTTAACAATTCGATTTTCAGCAAGAAAACATGGCTTTATATCCTTATAACCCTCTTAAAAGCCGTTGCGGTTGCATTCATAAGCTTTGGCGTATTGCTCCTTCTCACCCTTCATCTCAGCGGTGAGTGGATAGGCTTTAAGGAGCTTTTCTGGGGACAGGGCGTTTTCTGGGGCTCGGGCTACTATATGCTAAAGATGAAGCTTTTCCATCCATGGCTTATAGTGATGTTCACCTATGCCATTGCCCTTGCAATTTCTATTTCCCGTTTGAAAGACCTTCGCAAAGGTTGTGAAGAAAACAGGCAGGATTTTGTTAAAACCGCTCTTATGTTTATGTTGGCGGTTGTGGGCGTAGGCGTGTTTCTCTATTATCAGGGCAGGAGCCACGATTTTGTGTTTGTGGTTATTGTCTGGCCCGCTCTTATGTTGGCCGCTATGTTTGTTGACGGTGTCTTTAATCCCACCGTGGAAGAAAAACCGCCGATTTTTGCCAGAGCTACGGGCATCGGCTGGCGGGTGATTTTGACCGCGCTGCTACTCACCTTCACAATCGGTTGGTGCGTTAATATGTTCTCCACCGATTATCTCGAGGATATAAAGAGCGAGGAATCGATTGATGTTTCGGGAGTGGAGTGCGAGGTAGAGGTTATTACCGAATCGGGCATTTCACCCGATGATGTGGAGCTTTTGACCTCCTTCGCCGCGGAAACCTATGAATATTTTGATGTTAGGTATATGCCGCCCACTCAAGCAGAGGTGGACATATTCACATATGAGGATGTTGATGAAATCAAGCAACTCCTTAAGACCACCGATAAAAATGCAATTATAGGCAGTAAAACCCTTGGATATCTTAATCTGCGGAATAAAGAGGAGTTCCAAGCTCTTCTGGAATCCCGATTTACCCTTACGGAAATAGATGGATATCTGGTTTGCTATAAAAAATAAACAAGAAATTCCAATGAGGTGAAAAAATGGATTTATCTTTTTACAAAGGCAAGAAAGTTTTCGTTACGGGCCACACCGGCTTTAAGGGCTCATGGCTTTGCCGTATGCTCGTAGGCGCAGGCGCCGTTGTTACGGGCTACAGCTTAGAGCCCCCCACCAATCCCAATCTTTTCTCCATAGCAGGTCTTGAAGATAAGATGGATAGTATCATCGGCGATATCAGGGATTTAGATGCCCTCAAAGCCGCCTTTGATAAGGCTCAGCCCGAAATTGTGTTGCACTTAGCCGCTCAGCCCATCGTTCGCGATAGCTATAAGGACCCCCGTTACACCTATGAAACCAATGTTATGGGCACCGTTAATATTTTAGAGTGCGTACGTCTTAGCGACTGTGTTAAGAGCGTTCTTAACGTTACCACCGATAAGGTTTACCACAACAATGAGTGGTGCTGGGGCTACCGTGAGGACGAGCCCCTCGATGGCTACGACCCCTACTCAAACTCAAAGAGCTGCTCCGAGCTTGTAACACACAGCTATATAAACAGCTTCTTTGAAGGTAAGCTTCCCGTTTCCACCGCAAGAGCCGGTAATGTTATCGGCGGAGGAGATTTTGCTAACGACCGCATCATTCCCGACTGTGTAAGGGCTATGCAGGCAGGCAAGACCATAGGAGTTAGAAACCCCTACTCCACAAGACCTTATCAGCACGTTTTAGAGCCCCTTGCAGTATATCTCACCATCGCCCAGAAGCAGTATGAGGATGCTTCCTTTGCAGGCTTCTATAATGTTGGTCCCGATGAGTGTGACTGTGTAACAACGGGCCAGCTTTGCGACCTTTTCTGCAAATATTGGGGCGAGGGCGCCGCTTGGGAGAATCAGGCCGAGGCTAATGCCCCCCACGAAGCAAACTTCTTAAAGCTTGATTGCAGTAAGATTAAATCCGTTTTCGGATGGAAACCCCGTTGGCACATTGAAGAATGTATTGATATGACCTGCCGTTTCAGCAAAGTTTGGTTATCGGGCGGAGATATTGCGGCAGAGATGGATAAAGAAATCAAAGAATTTTTGGAGGAGAACTAATTATGGCTATTTGGAAAAATGAAGAAGAGGCACGCGCTCAGATTAAAGAGTTAGTTGCTCAGTTCTATCACGATTTTAAGGAAAAGAAGGAACCCTTTAAGGAGGGTGACCGCGTTACCTATGCTTCCCGCGTTTTCGATGAAAAGGAGATGTGCGCTCTTACCGATGCCACTCTCGATTTCTGGCTTACCACGGGTAGATTTTCCGATGAGTTTGAAAAAGAGTTTGCCAAATGGATAGGCGTTAAGTTTGCGCACCTTGTAAACAGCGGCTCCTCTGCAAATCTTATTGCATTTTCCGTTCTTACCGCTCCCGAGCTTAAAGAGCGTCAGATTAAGCGCGGCGATGAGGTTATAACCGTTGCCTGCGGCTTCCCCACCACCGTTACCCCTATTTTACAGTACGGCGCTGTTCCCGTTTTCGTGGATATGACCGTTCCCCAGTATAACATTGATGTTACCAAGCTTGAGGCCGCTTTAAGCGAAAAAACCAAGGCCGTTATGATTGCTCATACCCTTGGCAATCCCTTCGACCTTAAGGCCGTTAAGGAGTTCTGCGAAAAGCACAACCTATGGCTTGTTGAAGATAACTGCGATGCTTTGGGCACACAGTATACTATTGACGGTGAAACCCGCTTCAGCGGCACCTGGGGCGATATCGGTACCTCCAGCTTCTATCCTCCCCATCATATGACTATGGGTGAGGGCGGCTGTGTTTATACCAACAATGCCCTTCTCCACCGCCTTATCCTTTCCTATCGCGATTGGGGAAGAGATTGCATCTGCCCCTCAGGTATGGATAACTTCTGTAAACACCGTTTTGACGGACAGTACGGTGAACTCCCCCGCGGTTACGACCACAAGTATGTTTACAGCCACTTCGGTTACAACCTTAAGGTTACCGATTTGCAGGCAGCAGTTGGCTGTGAGCAGTTAAAGAAATTCCCCTCCTTTATTGAAAGACGCCGTCACAACTGGGATAGACTCCGCGCGGCATTAAAGCCCGTAGAGGATAAGCTTATTCTCCCCGAAGCAGCAGAAAACAGCCGTCCCTCCTGGTTTGGCTTCCTTATCTCCGTTAAAGAGGATAGCGGCCTTGACAGAAACACCGTTACCCGCTATATAGAGGATAAAAATGTTCAGACACGTCTTCTCTTCTCGGGCAACCTTATCAAGCACCCCTGCTTTGATGAGATAAGAGGCACCGATGCCTACAGAGTATCGGGCGACCTTTCTGTTACCGACTTTATTATGAACAACTCCTTCTGGGTAGGCGTTTATCCCGGTATGACCGATGAAATGATCGATTATATGGCTAAGGTTATTATTGAGGCTGTAAATCAATAAAATGAAAATTAAAAAATTTTTGAACAATCCCAAGTTCGCATCATTTATTCAGTTCATTAAATTTTGCCTTGTGGGCGTAAGCAATACGCTTATCTCCTACGGAATAGATATGCTGTGTTTCTATGTGCTTTTTGCCTTTTCTGATTTTCACGGCTGGGTTTCTGTTCTCGGCAAAATAGGCATAACCGCAGAAGCCGAAATCATCAAGGTGATTTTGGCCTCTGTTCTTGCCTTCGTTATAAGCGTTACCAATTCTTATTTTTGGAATAACCGTTTTGTTTTCAAATCGGAAAATTCCTCATTTAAGCAGCATTTGCTATCCTATGCCAAAACCTTTTTATGCTACGGTATAACGGGACTTATTATCTCTCCCGTTATTAAGGCGTGGCTTGTAGACCTTGGTATTTTATACGCCATCGCAAGCTTCGGCTCCTTGGTAATTACCATTCCCATAAACTTTATTCTCAATAAGTTTTGGGCTTTTAAGAAGCAGTAATCGCGCAGACTATGATGCGACACATATTTAGTGAGGAGGTTTGACGTATGGCAAGTATGAGCTTGAAGAAAAATAACACCGCAGGAAAAGGAACACATACAAAATACGCAGACATTATCGCTCTGTGTTTCTCGCTGGCGGTTTACGCCGTGTTTAATCTTCTCTTGGTAAATAAGTTTTTTCCTATTACTGAGGGATGGTTTCAGGATGCAGCGAACTATATAAACGGCGGTCAGGCCCCCTACAAAGATTTTTATATGTTTGTACCTCCCGGATTTCCGCTTATTACATCCGCAATCAGCGCATTATCCGATAATATGTTCCTCGCGTTCCGTTTGGTTGGCGTTGCCGAACGCCTTTTGATGCTGGCGCTGATGTACCGCATACTAAGACGTTTATTCAGCCCTATGGTTGCGGCGGTTTCAGGATTGACAGGCGCGGTGGTATATATTGCCAATATTCAGGAGATATTCTACGGATATTATCAAACTTCCTTGTTTATTGGACTAATCGGCATATGGCTCTGCATCCGTATGTATGAAACATTTGAAAAAAGTCCGTATATTTACGCCTTTTTCTTTGGCTTCTGCGCAGCGTTATCCTTTATGGTTAAGCAAACCCTTGGATTGCTGCTTTCTCTTGCCATTGGAGTTATGTTTTTGGCGGCGGTCTATTTTATAGATGCAAAAAAGGCCGTTAAGGTCTTAGCCGTTGTTGTTGCGGGCTGTGCGACGTTTTTTGCCGCGGCAGTTATAATAATGGCGTTTACAAATACATTGCTCCCCTTCGTAGAGCAGGTTTTCGGAGGCGCAAGCTCCAAAGGCAGCCTTGTTTCTGTTTTGTTCGGTTTCATACCTCGGATACTTACCCAGAATTCCTTAACCCTTGCAGGCCTGTTCTTAGGCTTCTATGCCTTTGGCGTTATTAAGGGTAAATGTAACAATGAGGAAACAAAAAAAGTATGTGATGTAAGCCAATGGGTGATGCTGTTGGCCACAGCTGTATGGCTGATATTTATTTTAATTGATGCATTTGTAAGCAGAAGCAAGGATTTTTCTCTTACATGGGAATTTGTTATTACATTGCTGGTGGGCTTCTTTATTCTGGGATTAGGCTGCATTTTTATGTGCTTCAAGGAAAACTCCAAAAAGCACTGGGTAGCCGCACCGCTTGTTATGTTGGTTGGATTTGCGTTCTTGTTTTGGGCAATATCATCCAACAAGCAAAATCTGTTAAATTATTCGCAATTGCGCGATTTTCGCCAGCATATCCTGTTTGCAATTTTCTTATCAGAGTTTCTTGCATCCGTATATTTACTGTATAGAGTGGCAATACGAAGAGATAGCTCAAAGGCGGTCGGCTTAATTATTTGCGTGGCTTCCTGGAGCATTATGTATGTACACGGCTTCTCCTACACAATAGAGGACCACAGCGGACTGCTTTCTGTTTCTTTGTTTATAGGCTATCTGCTTTCGGCATCCACCTCGTTTAAGAATGTAAAGCAGCTATTGGCGCTTGTGTTGGCATGCGGCATAGTGCTTACTGTATTTTATCAGCGTAATTGGTTTACTTATCATTGGTGGGGTGTTAATATGACAAACACCAGCTATGATGCCACCGAAACGTTTGATGACCCCCATCTTAAAGGAATATATGCTAATAAAGAGACCACCGAGCCTATGAATGAGATATATCACTTGGTGGAGCAATATAAAAATGAGGATTCCACACTGTATTCCTTCCCCCATATTGCATACTTCAACGTTATGGCAGAGCTTCCTTCTCCTACATTTGCAAAAACACACTATTTCGATGTTTGTTCTGACAGTCAGGCCGAATCGGATGCGGCGGTGTTGCTTGAAAATCCACCTGATTTCATCGTTTGGATGGAAATGCCGGAAGAAACCTGGGTGATCCATGAGGATGCATTCCGAGGTGGAGAATACAGCGGTCAGAGATCTATTCAACAGGCGTATCGAACGCTCACCGAGGGTGGCGATTATACGCTTTTGGGCGTGTATCACATCTATAACTCCGACCCGATATATCTCTGGATCAATACAGAGCTGTACAAGTAAATCAAACACAATTTTGAAAAAAGCCAGCTATCTCTCTAAAGGAGTTTGATAACCTTGATCAAAAATAAAGTTAAATCGGCCCTTAGTGGCTCCACCGTTACACAAAGGATATTCGTTATAGGTACCCTTGCCCTGCTTTTGCACTGCATGCTTGCCTTCGGTCTTACAGAAGGAAGAAGCTTTTTCTCCCTTCTCCACCCCGACCGCAACGATACCCTTATGGATTTTTTCAACAGTATTTATGATGCCACTTATGAGGACCCTTATGTAGAGAAAGGCAACATTTACCCCGCTCTTTGCTTCCTCTTCTATAAGTTTTTCGGCAAGCTTCTAAATCAGGATTTCTTCACCGCTTTGCAGTGGAGAAACGATCAGGCAGGCCTTGTTCTTTACACCTTCCTGCTTATATTCAGTTGCCTTGTCCTTTACAAGCTTATAAGAATAAGGGATGATGGCTCGTTGGTAGAAAAACTTTTCCCCGTGGTTCTGCTACTGGGCACCGTTCCCTTCTGGTATTGCTTTGAGCGTGGCAACATTATTCTGCAAATGCTTATTCTCCTTCTCTTCTTCCTTCGTTTTTACAAGAGCGAAAATAAGTTTTTAAGAGAAGCGGCGCTTATCTGCCTTGCTATCTCGGTTTCTATTAAAATTTATCCCGTTTTCTTCGGGCTTTTACTTATAAAGGATAAAATGTGGAAGGAAGCATCAAGGTGCGTGCTCTACGGCGCCGCCGTATTCTTCCTGCCCTTCTTCCTTTATGATGGCTTCGGCAGTGTTATTCAGATGGTTGAAAACATCTTCGCCACCGATGCCAAAATGCAGACCTTTGGCCTTGGTTATAGGGTAAACATAAGCAATACCCTTGATTTCCTATCCCGATGGACAGGCCTTGACCTTATTCCCTCCGATACCTTTACCTTTGCCTTCGTAGGTGTTACCACCGCAATTACCCTTATTTTCACTAAAGAGGCGTGGAAGGTTCAGGCAGCTCTTGCGGGAGCAATTATACTTGTGGCAGGCTTCAGCTATACCTATTGCCTGATTTATATGGTGCTTCCTCTCGTTACCTTCTTCGAGAAGGGCGAAAGCCACGGATTTCTTGATAAGGTTTATATGATTTTATTCGTATGTATGTTTGCGCCCTTTGCTTTTGGAGGAGTAGACCCGTTAGGTCTTGGCACCGATTGCCTTTATCCCCTTGGCGCCACCACCATAATTTCCAGTCTTGCGTTGGCGCTTATGGTCGTTATGCTAACCGTTGAGGCAATTTACCGTGTTGTAAGGCCTAAGATTGCAGAACATATAGCGGCCCGAGCCGCAAAAAACGCTCAAAGCGCATAAAGGAGTTTATTTATGAAACAAAGACTTGCAGATTTCGTAGCAGATTTTTTAGCCTCTAAAGGCGTTACCGATGTATTTTCCGTTGTTGGCGGAGGCGCTATGCATCTTAACGATGCCCTCGGTCATCACGATAAATTAAAGGTTACCTATAACCATCACGAGCAAGCCTGCGCCATTGCGGCAGAGGCTTATGCCCGTCTTGATAACAAGATTGCCGCCGTTTGTGTTACCACGGGCCCCGGAGGCACTAATGCGCTTACAGGCGTTGTTGGCGGTTGGCTCGATTCTATTCCGATGTTTATTGTAAGCGGTCAGGTTCGTTACGATACCACCGCCCGTTACGCTTTGCAGTTCACCGAAACTCCCCTTCGCGCTATGGGTGATCAGGAATACGATATTGTAAAATCCGTAGAGCCTATGACCAAGTATGCCGTTATGATTGAGGACCCCACAAGAATTAAATACGAGCTTGAAAAGGCTTGGCATTTGGCCACTACGGGCAGACCGGGTCCCGTTTGGGTGGATATCCCCGTAAACTATCAGGGCGGTTTCATCGAAACCGATGAGCTTGAGGGCTACGACCCCGCCGAAGATGATAAGCTTCTTCCTCCCCCTGTTGATGAGGCTACTATTGATATGGTAATCGAGAAGATAAAGAGCGCCAAGCACCCCGTTTTCCACGCAGGCTACGGTATAAGACTTTCGGGTGGCTTCGAAAAATTCAGAAGCGTTCTCGAAAAATTAAATATTCCCGTTGTTACCTATTGGAACGCCATTGATTTAATTGAATCCGATCATCCCCTCTACTGCGGCAGAGCAGGTAATATGGGTGATAGAGCGGGCAACTGGGCAATCCAGAATGCCGATCTGGTTTTAGCGGTTGGCACCCGTATATCCATCCGTCAGACAGGATACAACTGGAAAACCTGGGCAAGAAGCGCCGAGGTTATTATGGTGGATATCGATAAAGCAGAGCTTAAAAAACCTACCTTACACGTTGAAAATCCCGTTTGGGCAGATGCTAAGGACTTCCTTACCGCCCTTGATAATAAGCTTGATAGCAAAATATATGATGGCGATGAATGGCTTGATGCTTGCCGCGGATGGAAAGAAAACTACCCCGTTGTTCGCGAGGATCAAAAGGAAGAAAACGGCGAAACCGCCAATGTTTACGCCTTTGTGGATTATTTAAGCCGTCAGCTTCCCGAAAACGCTCTTACTGCCGTATCCAACGGCGCTTGCTGTGTTGTAGGCCATCAGGCATACCATATTAAAAAGGGCGCCCGCTTCGCTAACAACAGCGCCGTTGCAAGTATGGGATACGGTCTTCCCGCCGCCATCGGCACCTGCATAGGCGGTGGCAGAAACGAAACCATCTGCCTTGAAGGCGATGGCTCTATAATGATGAATTTACAGGAGCTTCAGACCATTCTTACCAACAAGCTTCCTATAAAGATATTCTTAATAAACAACAGCGGATATCATTCCATCCGCATAACCCAGACCAACCTTTTCTCAAATCACTGCAAGGTTGGTATCGGCGAAGAATCGGGCGACCTTTCCTTCCCCGAGTTTGAAAAGCTTGCCAAGGCCTTTGGCTACCCCTACCTTTCGGCTCACAGCAATGCCGAAATGAAAGAGGCGGTTGATAAGGCTCTTAAAACCGAGGGCCCCGTTTTCTGTGAAATCTTTACCGATACCAAGCAGGTATGGGAGCCTAAGAGCAGCACCAAGCGTCTTCCCGATGGAACACTTGTTAGTCCTCCCCTTGAGGATTTAGCGCCCTTCCTACCGAGAGAAGAGCTTAAAAAGATTATGTTTGTTCCGCTTATAAGTGAGGATTAAATGATAAACAGAGATATTAAAAGCGCCGTTTTAACGGGCCCCACGGGCGCTATCGGCACGGCCTTATGCCGTGAGCTTGCCGAAAACGGCGTTACGGTTTATGCCGTTTGCCGCCCAAACTCCAATAGGGCCGCATCGGTACCCGAGCATAAAAACATCCGCAAGGTGTTCTGCGATTTATCTGCCCTTTGTAGCCTTAAAGAGTTAATTCCCGATGGTGCCGATGCCTTTTACCACTTTGGTTGGGCCCATACCATCGGCGATGGCAGAAACGATATGCCCTCCCAGATTGAAAATATTTCCTATTGTATTGATGCTGTTCGCGCCGCTAACGAGCTTGGCTGTAAGGTATTTATCGGTGCAGGCTCTCAAGCAGAGTACGGCAGGGTTGATGGGGTGCTTACCCCCTCCACCCCTTGCTTTGCCGAAAACGGCTACGGTATTGCCAAGCTTGCCGCAGGAAATATGAGCCGAATCGAATGTGAAAAGCTGGGTATTCATCACGTTTGGGTGAGAATTTTAAGTGTATACGGCCCTAACGATAGTCGCTCTACTATGATTTCGGGGCTTATAGACAAGCTCTTAAAGGGCGAAAGGCCCTCCCTTACCCTTGGTGAGCAACAATGGGATTATCTCTATTCCTTCGATGCCGCCCGCGCCTTCCACCTTATTGCAAACAGCGGAGTTTCGGGCAAAACCTATGTATTGGGTAGCGGCGAGGCAAGGCCCCTTAAATGCTATATCGAGCAGATAAGGGATTTTATCGACCCCGCTCTCCCCTTAGGCTTCGGCGAGGTTCCTTACGGACCTAAGCAGGTTATGAGATTGCAGGCCGATATATCGGAGCTTACAAGGGATACGGGCTTTACCCCCGAAACAGATTTTGCCGAGGGTATAGAAGCAACAGTAAAAGCATTCAGATAAAGGGGATTTAATTATGAGTAAAAAGACTGTTTCTGTAATGATTCCTTGCTATAACGAGGAAGAAAATGCCCGCGCTATATATGAGGCAGTAAGGGATGAGTTTATTAAAAGTCTTCCCGAATACAACTATGAGATTTTGTTTATAGATAATAAATCGCAGGATAACACCCGCGCCATAATCGAGGATATTTGCAAAGAGGATAAGAACGTTAAGGCAATCTTTAATGCCAAGAACTTCGGTCAGTTCAACTCCCCCTACTATGGCATACTCAACACCACGGGTGACTGCACCGTTACCATCTGCGCCGATTTTCAGGACCCCGTTGAGCTTATTCCCGTTTTTGTTAAGGAATGGGAAAAGGGCTATAAGATTGTTATCGGTAGAAAGACCAAGAGTCAGGAAAGCAAATTAGTTTATTTCCTTCGCGGTTGCTACTATAAGCTGATACGCAAGATGAGTAGCGTCGAGATGATCGAGCAGTTTACGGGCTTTGGTCTTTACGATAAAAGCTTTGTTGATACAATGAGAAATCTTAAGGACCCCATTCCCTTTATAAGAGGTATTGTGGCTGAGCTTGGTCCCGAAAGAAAAGAGATTGAGTATGAGCAGCCCAAGAGAAGAGCGGGCAAAACCCATAACAATTGGTATAGCCTTTTTGATGCCGCGATGCTAAGCTTCACAAGCTACACCAAGGTTGGAATGCGCGTTGCCGAGTTCTTCGGCTTCTTAACCGCGGCTTTAAGCTTTATTATCGGTATTATTTATCTTATCGCTAAGCTTGTTAACTGGTACGCCTTTGCCGCAGGCTACGCCCCCATTATTATTGCTGTTTTCTTTATGGGCGGTATTCAGCTTGCATTCTTAGGCTTTATCGGCGAATATATCCTTTCCATCAACACCCGCGTTATGAACAGACCTTTGGTTGTTGAGGAAAAGAGAATAAATTTTGAAGAAGAAAAGAAATAAAGTGACTTTATGAAGAAGTACATCAATGATTTAAGAGAACTTTTAAGCAACAGAATATATATCTGGAGCGTTATCATAATCTCTGTTATTTCCTTCGGCTATGCCGCTTTCAACAGTTCTATCAGCATAGATGATACAGAGTATGATAGATACGTGGGCTCGGGAAATGTTATGCTTTCTGCGGGCCGCTTCGGCATCTGGTTCTGGTCCTTTATTGAGGGCCGATGGGAAAACTCCTTCCTCATAGATGTTGTTGCCGTTTTCCTCTTTATATTTGCCTGCCTTAATTTCTGCGTTCTCTTCAAAAGGGTTTCGGATAATAAAATAGGTATGGGCGCCTTAACGGTTTTCTCCTGCCTTTTTATCTCCTACCCTCTTATGAATGAAATCTGGGAATACACGGGGGCAAACGTTAATATTTGCGGCTCATTTTTCTTGGTATCCCTATCTCTTTTGATGCTTCACAGCTTTATTCATAATAAAAAGACACTCCTTTCCTACCTCTCCCTTGGAGGAACGGCGCTTCTGATGATGCTTGTGTGCGCAGGCTATGAATCGGTGGTGCCCGTTTATATCTTCTTTGTTTTTGCCATCCTTGCCCTGCAAATTATTTACGGTGAAGAAAAGGAAAAGAAGTTTTCAAATATCATAAAGCAGGGCCTTATCTATGCAGGCGTATTGCTTGCGGGACTTGCGCTCAGGCTTATCGTTCACAGAATTATTTTAGCCGTTCTTAATATTCCTGCGGCTATCAACGGAGCAACGCAGATTCTGTGGAAAACTGCAACCCCAAAGGCTATCATCACACAGCTTTTTGATGATTTGTTTGTTAAATATATCTTCCGCTCGGTAATCTATTTCCCGCTTCTTGTTTTTATGCTTTGCGGCCTTGCCTTCTTAATTATGGGCATCATCGCTTGCAAGAAGCACGGAGCTATACTGCTTTTTACAGGCTTTGGTATGCTTCTTTCCTTGGTTATACTTCCTTTGATTCAGGGTGTTTGCGCGCCCTACCGCACCTGTCAGGTGATAGCGGCATTTTGCGCCTTTACGGCTATGATGCTCATCTCCTGCTTCCCGAAGGGTGTTAGCAAAACAAAAACAGTTTTGCGAATATGCGCTATTTCCCTTTGCGGTTTGCTCTGCTTCTATCAGGCAAGCTTCCTTAATTTCTTCTTGGAGATTAACCACCGCAGAAGCGAAAGCGAGGAGGTTGTTGTAAGGCAGATAAGCTATGACCTTCGAAGCGGCTTTGACCAGAATAAGCCCGTTATTTTCGTAGGCTCCCACTCACTCAGCCCCACCTATACCGAGGCGGTGAGTATATCGGAAAACAGCGTACGCTGGAACATATACTGTAGGCTTTGCAGTAAATATTACAGGCTTACGGGCAGAGAGTTCAATATGGGCGCGCTATCCCGAAAGCTGCCTGAAAGCAATATCAACTCGGTAATTAACTGGTCCATTACCGCCTTTGAAAGTCAGGATGCTATGCCTAAGCTGTTTGCCTATTACGGCTGCGCCTATGTTGCCGCGGATTTCAATACCTATTGGGCTCCCGCCAATGAGGCCGCCGCCGAGATGCCCGCCTACCCCGAAAAAGGATATATAAAGGATATGGGCGATTACATTATCGTTAATATGCAATAGATAGAAAAATCCGCCGCGAAATTCGCGGCGGATTTATTTTATTATTTTATTCTACTTCAACTACTCCATCTGCCTTAACGGTTATCTTCATTCCATCCTTAACATAGTTTAAGAACTCATCACCTAAGGAATCGATAACAGGCATTGTGCATCCATCAACCCAAACATCTGCAAGAACTGCTCCTGCGGCGGCAAGGGAATCTATATGGTTTGCAAAGAGCATACAAGCGGGGCTTCTGCCCATAGCACAGGCGCAGTAGATTACTAGACCGCCTGTGGTGGAGCCGATGGTCTGCGGCAGACAAAGCGCCTTGTTATAAAGAGGCTTGCCGTGAAGCTCCTTATTGTTCTGATCGCCGCACTTTGCCTCCTTATCGCCGAACTGCAAAGCCATCTGAAGCGAAGCTAAGGTATTAAAGCCCTCGGTGGTTACTACCGCCTCGGCAGTTACCTCACCCGGAGTTACAACTCTTCCTTTGAACTGTTTCATTATCTGTTACCTCCCTTTGTGATCGCGTTAAGGATTTCCTCATCGGTATAATAGCGGGCGCTTGTATATGTACGAAGCTTATTAGATGAGGTAATAACGGGCATCTTCTTGCAAAGAGGATTATTCATATACATAAGGGGGCAGATATATGAGGTTATAACGCCCGTAGCCTTGAGCCTTTCGGCGTATTCGGTTTTATAAAACTCCTTAAGCACCTTGGGGGCGGCGGTGAGCACGGTGGGGATAACCACCTTTTTCTTGCCGCTCTCCTTAAGGGCTTTTTCTATATTCTCGGTCCAGTTTTTAAGCTGTTTTAATGATAAATGGGGGCAACCCACAAAGCAAAGCTTAGGTGTTGCATCGGGATTTTTCCACACAACAGGATAATTTTCCTTTACCCTCTCGAGCTCTGCATCATCAATGATATACTCACGCGCGCCCTCGGCTATAAGCCTATCTCCAAGCTCAACTGCCTCAGGGGTAAGGTTTTCAATGTGGTAAAGGCCAACGGCGCCGTTAGATGCGGTAGCCGCGCCGAAATCCTTAAGATAGGAACAGGCATCATCATTAAGCTCGGCTCCAAGCCACTTATCCAGACCTACCACGTAGGGAACATCCTCCATAACCTTCATACCGATGGCCGAGCCCAAAAGCTGAGCCTCAGGCTTTTTGGTGGTGTTCACCTTAACCACCCAGGTAGCCTTTCTTCCCTCATCGGTAAGAAGACCAAAGTAGGGAACAAAGCCAACGAGGGAGCCCATAATATCGATTATGCCTGAGTTGCGGTTGCATCTGGCGCCCAAAACCGAGTTTGCGTAAACAACGGCGCTTGATTCCGCCCAGGAAAGCACATCGTCCTTCTTAGGCTTGTTGCCGACCTCATCCATATAGCAGGTGCAGGTAAAGGCATCATCATCCATAAGGCCGAGCTGCTTTAACTGCTTTTCATAGAAATCCTGCTTGGTATACATAAACTTGTTAAAAACTAAATTCTGCAAAAGGTTTGCAGGAACATTTTTATCAAGGGGCCTCGGATCTACGGAAAACTTCTGCTTGGATGCAACGCCTGCATCAAGAATCTGCTGCATAAGGTCATACACAGGGGACATAACCTTAAGACCAAAGGAGGTTACAAGATGATTGCATTCCGAGGTGATTGGAACTAATTTCTCAGCCTCAAAGGCATCGCCGTACATAACCAGCGTTTTCATTACTTTGGAAAGGGTCTCCCCCTTTTCACCATCAAGTATAGCTTGCTGTTCTTTTGTAAGTTTCATAATATTCTCCTTGCGGAACGACACATAAGTCGTTCCCTACAATTTATATCGTTCGCTACGCGAACACATTAACTTTTCACTCTTCACTTTTCACTCTTCACTGAGAATTTAATCGAAGATTAAATTCTCATACACTTCTCCCACGCGCCCCAAATAACTGTGCGCAGGTTTCCAACCTTTTCGGCATCGCCGATAATGTGAATATTCTTTGCCTTCTTAGCTATGGGAGCGGGGTTATAGCCCACCGCTGTAATTACCGAATCGGTTTCAACATCAAAGGTGTTGCCATCCTTACCTTTAAGGGTAACGGCGCCATCCTTAACCTCGCAAAGAGAGGTTTCAAGATGCACGGGCACCTTATTGGTCTTGAAGAAATCACGAAGGTAACTTGTGTTAGCAAGGCAAACGCCCTTGGCGGTTATCAGGTCATCCTGCATCTCAACGATGGTAGGCTTTTTGCCCTTAAGGTATAACTCATAGGCAATCTCACAGCCTGTAAGGCCGCCGCCGATAACCGTAACCCGCTCTCCAACCTCTTTACCTAAGAGGAAATCGATGGCTTCTATGCACTTTTCAGCGCCCTTAAAGCCCAATTTCTTAGCCTTTGCGCCTGTTGCGATTATGATTTCATCGGCATCAAGCGCGTTTATATCCTTAACCTCGGTATTGAGCTTAACCTCAATGGGATGCTTCGAAAGCTCCCTTTTATACCAAGCGATAAGAGCTCTATCCTTTTCCTTAAAGGAGGGGGCGGCTGCAGCTACGAATACGCCGCCTAAATCATCGCTCTTTTCATAAAGGGTAACACTATGACCGCGTTTTGAAAGAAGAATTGCCGCTTCCATACCGCCGATACCACCGCCGATAACCGCAACCCTTTTAGCCTTTTTGGCGGGCTTGATGTTATATTTTTTCGATTGCATGGTTTCAGGGTTAAGAGCGCAACGGGCAAGGCCCATTGTATCGGTTAAATCCTGAGTATTGGCGTGGCCCTTGGAGGAGGAGAAATTAAAGCAGCCCGCGTGACAGCAGATACAAGGCTTGATATCCTCGATTCTTTCCTCAATCATCTTGGTTACCCATTGAGGATCTACCAAGAACTGACGGGCAACGCCCACCGCATCTATCCTGCCTTCCTCTACCGCCTTAGCGCCAACGGTCATATCCATTCTGCCTGCGCACACAACGGGGATATCCACAAATTTCTTAATGTGGGCAACATCCTCTAAGTTGCAGTTTTCGGGCATATACATAGGCGGATGAGCCCAATACCAAGAATCGTAGGTGCCGTTATCGGCGTTGAGCATATCGTAGCCTGCCTCCTGCAGATACCTTGCCGCCCTTTCGGATTCCTCCATATTTCTGCCAACCTCGGTATATTCCTCGCCCGGCATAGCTCCCTGACAGAAGCCCTTCATTTTAGATTCTACCGAGTAGCGAAGAGAAACGGGGTAATCCTCACCGCACGCCTCTTTTATAGCCTTTACAACCTCTACGGCAAAGCGGTAGCGGTTTTCGAAGCTTCCGCCGTAGTTATCGGTACGCTTATTGAAAAACTCAATTGCGAACTGGTCAAGCAGATAGCCCTCGTGAACGGCGTGAACCTCAACGCCATCAACCCCTGCATCGCGGCAGAGCTTTGCAGTTTTTGCAAAGGCCTCGATGATTTCGTGAATCTGCTCCACAGTCATCTCAGGGCACTCAATATCGTGGGCCCAACGGGAAGGCTGGGGGCTGGGGCTTGCAAGCTCATGGGAGGTATCGATAATGGGCTTAACTATCGCCCTTGTGATTTTATTTTTATGTAAAGGAGCCACAAGCTCGGTTATAGCCCAGCTTCTGCCCATACCTGCGGTCAGCTGAATAAAAAGCTTGGTGCCTGTTTTATGAATTTCATCCATAAACTCCTTAAGCTCTTCAAACATCTTAGGATTCTGCCAAAGCCACTTGCCCCAAAAGGTATCTCTTAAGGGGGCGATGCCCGGGATAATAAGGCCAACATTGTTGTTTGCCCTTTCTAAGAAAAGCTTTGCCGCCTCCTTATCAAAATGGCAACCGCCGAGCTCAAACCAACCAAAGAGTGAGGTGCCGCCCATGGGGCACATAACGATTCGGTTTTTGATTTCCACATTGCCTATCTTCCAAGGGGTAAACAAAGCATCATATGTTTGATTTTCCATTTTTGCTCTTCCTTTCTATCTTTTCGAGATTTTCGCTTATTATAGCAAGGCTCTTATAAAAGCTGAGCCTATCCTCCTCGCTTAAGCCTTCGCCTACATCCTCTAAGATTCTATCTATCTTTTCGGCTATCTTCTTTCCTGCTTCCTCACCCTTTTCGGTAAGGGTTAAAAGGCTGTTATACCTTTTTATGCTCTTGCTCTGGCAGGTTAAAAAGCCTCGGCCTTCAAGATACTCAATGGCTCTCGAAATGGTAGCCTTATCCTCTTCACACCTTTCGCAAAGCTGAGTTGCCGTAAGGCCCTTTGCGGTGTAAAGATAATAAAGGCAGGAGATGTGGGGCCCCTTAAGGTCATATTCCGCCATTTCCTTGTTTTTAAGCCGTTTCACATTGCGGCTTATCTTGGTTATAAGCACCGTAAAGGTTTCAAACCTATGCTTCAAAAAAATCCCTCCTGAAAGTTGATTTTTCAACAAATAAATTATAGCATACCCCCTAAAAATTGTCAACAGAACGGGCGCCCAGCGCCTAACTCGTTGTTGACTACATAGTCTTTTTATGCTATTATCTTGGTGTATAAGGTGTGTTTTAAGCCAAATTGTGCAAGGATGGTGTGATATGGAGAATATTTTTAGAGAAACTAAGTCAAGCATTTCTTTTTTCCTCTGTGATACCCCCGATTACCCTGCCCATATCCACGATGATATCGAGCTTGTTTTTACCGTTTCGGGCGCAGGCACCGCCTTTTGTGATGGTAAACGTTATGAAGTGAAGCCCAATTCCTTCTTTATCGCATTTCCAAATCAGGTGCATCACTATACCGATTTTTCCGAGGGCGTATATATTGTCCTCATCATCAAGCCCTCGCGTCTTTTTAGCTTTACCAATGTTTTTCTTGAGGGGGTACCAACATCTGCCCTTTGCCAATTTGATGAGAACGAGGGCGAGGATATAACGGGTCTTCTTAAATCCGCCCTCAAGGAACAGGAAAAAGAGGCGGAAAGCCCCATAGTCACCGCCCTTATCACTGCGGTTTTTGGCAAGCTTTTAAGGTTTTATCATATAGAAAAAAGCAAGGTTTCAAAAAACAGCGTTCTGCAGATTTTAGAATATTGCGCCAATCACTATAAGGAGGAAATTTCGGTGGAAAGCGTCGCCAAAGCGCTTAAAATCAGCCGAAGCTGTGTTTCCCATGTTTTCAGCAAAAGAATTTGTATTAACTTCTGCGATTATATAAACTCCCTGCGGCTTGGAAACGCTGTGGGATTGCTCAAGAGCAAAAGCTACTCGGTAACCGAGATTGCGGATATGTCGGGCTTCCCGAGTGTGCGCACCTTTAACCGAGCCTTCAGAAAACGCTACGGCTCCTCCCCCAGCGAATACAGAAGGGTTGCCGAGGCAAGAGCAGATAAATAACCCTGCCCTCACAAATATATAATTATCTACGACACTTTCGTACTGAACTGCCCCAATTTGTGCAGACAGCACAAATTGGGGCAGTTCACATTACGGAGGGTGCCTCTTTGTAGCTTCTTTTGTTTTTGTACCGTAACTGCTTGCAAACGATTCTATCACAAGATAAGCTAATATATTATATAATCAAGAGTCGGATGAGCGTATATGCTCATCCGACTTTTAGTTTAGCCAAAGCTGTGTTGCTATTTCCTTGAGGTCTGTGAGGGAGATATCCCGAAATGCTTACGGTAACTTCTGTATAATGTGGTGTAATTAGTGAAGCCGTATTCTTCGAATAGTTCAAGCGGCTTTTTGCCCATTTTCAGTTGCGCGTGTATTTCATTCATCCGCTTGTCCTCTATGTACCTTTTGATGCTTACTCCAAAATCATTTTTGAACATATGAGGAATTGAAAAACACATAAGCTCTAATTATACAACGAAGAGGTCTGTTTCACTTATAAAGTGAAACAGACCTCTTAATTTTAACCATCAAGCTAAACTATAGCTTTAGCCCTTATCATCAATATTAACTTTTTTACCAAGATATACAAACAGCAAGGAAATTGCCAGACCGATAACAAGCATAATTACTCCTGCTAAATTTGAACCGCCTTTTGGCAGGGTGAGGAAAATTCCTCCCACGGAGCCTATCAAAAATCCCATAACCATAAAGTGCGCCATACCGCTGAATTTTGTGAAAACGAATTTGATAAGCTTCGAAGATAATATCATCGAAAGCACAAACGCCACACCCACAACGGCTATGGTAACTATATCAAGAGCCTTGGCCGAGGCAATAAGATAATCGTAAACTCCCATAACAATTAGTATCATAGAAACGCTCATACCGGGTATAAGACTTGCAAATCCTGCAAAAACACCGCTTAAAGCAATATACATCAGGTTAGTATTTTCTTGAGCAATCTGTGCATCTCCCACGCCCTCGCTCATTATTCCCACAACAAGAGCTATGGCAAAAGCTGCGGCGGCGCCTAAAATATAATACCACTTAAAGCTACTCTTTCGGGCCTCCTTATAAACCGTGGGCAGATTTCCTACTATAAGCCCTATAAACAGCATAAATACCGCTTTTTCGTAGGTTTCAAAAAGATAGCTGAACACTAGTACAAATAAGACCAGACTTATTACGGCTCCTATTCCCATAGGCAAGAGGAACATAAAGTTTTTCTTAAAATTCTTAAAAGGATTTGAAGCTATATCGAGAAGCTTATCATATATACCCATAATAATAGCCATTATACTTCCGCTGATTCCCGGCGCAAATACGCTTATTCCCAGACAAAAGCCGCAGAGAACACGATAGAAAAACGATTTCATAGCACACCTCACATTATATATTATTATACGTTACTATAAATTATATTAGATTATTTAGGAAATTTCAAGTATAAGAAGCATAAATTTGTTTTAATAACAAATACCTCCGTCACAATTGGAAAATTTTGTGTTGTAGGGGTGAACATTGTTCGCCATAAGGGTTGCCGAAAAACGAAACGGGCGACCACTGGTCGCCCCTACGAAATGCGACGAGGAGAAATGCATATATGAAAGCAACAGGTAGCGCAAGGCGGAGCCTTGCGAGTGAATAGTGAATAATGAATAGTGAATAATTTCGGTGTGCCTTCGGCACGATATATAATGTCGGCAAAGCCGACACATTAATTATTCAATATTCATCATTCATTTTTCATTATTCATTAAATTAAGAGAAAGAGGAGTTAATATATTATGAAGGCTACTGGAATAGTAAGACGCATAGA
>JAFTWW010000009.1 GCA_017465085.1 Clostridia bacterium
AGCCATGATCAAACTCTCTAAAAAATTATATCTTAACACCTAAGTGTTAAAAACTTTTTATTAGCTTGTTAGCTCATAATTTCTAAATGCTGACGCATTTTAATTTGTCCTTGATTTCTAAGATTTCTCTTGGAATCGTCGGGTCCTTATTATTGTCGTTGTTTAATTTTCAAGGTTCGGTTTTTGCTACCCTTTCTCAAGGGTGCCCGATTATATTACCACATCAAAACCTCTTTGTCAACACTTTTTTTCACTTTTTTTTAATTTTTTTGAAACTTGTGTTTTTTGCTTTTTTACTCTTCAATATATTGTATAAAATATGTTCAAAATTACTAATGCCATATATATGAATAAGGGAGCTTCCCTTTGAAGCTCCCCTGTATTTTATTTATTATCTGTTGTTTCACTAATAATATATCTGGGCCTTTGTTTTGTTTCCAGATACATTTTACCTATATATTCACCTATAATACCAAGGCTCAGAAGCTGAACGCCTCCAAGGAAGCAGATTATACTAACCATTGACGCCCAACCTGCAACCGATTTACCCATAAGGGCTGTTACAACCGACCATATTATGCCCACAAGGCTTATCAGCGCTACTATAAAACCGAAGGCGGTAATAATTCTGATGGGTTTTACCGAAAATGAGGTTATACCATCAAACGCCAGCGACAGCATCTTTTTAAGGGGATACTTGCTCTCCCCTGCAAGACGGGGTGTTCGCTCATAGCTTACGCTTGTGCTCTTAAAGCCAACGAGGGTTATCATTCCGCGCAGGAACAGGTTTACCTCCTTAAAGCCTTCAAGCTCCCTTAAGACTCTTGAAGAAAGCAGGCGGTAATCGGCGTGATTATAAACCACCTCGGCGCCGAGAACATTCAAAAGCTTATAGTAAAGCTGTGCAGAGCCACGCTTAAAGGCGGTATCGCTTTTACGGTTACTGCGCACTCCATATACCACATCGCAACCTGCAAGATACTCATCCACCATTTTATCTATGGCATTTATATCATCCTGCCCATCGCAATCGATACTAACGGTGATATCGCAATTATCCTTAGCCTCCATAAGACCTGCAAGCAGGGCGTTCTGGTGACCACGGTTACGGCTTAAAGATATACCTTTAACGCGGTTATCCTTTTGAGCCAGAGATTTTATGATATCCCAAGTTTTATCGCGACTGCCATCATTCACAAAAAACACACGGCTTTTATCGCTGATTTTTCCCGCGGCGGTGAGGCTTTCGATTTTGCCGATAAACATAGGCGCTGTAATGGGAAGAACCTCTTCTTCGTTATAGCACGGTACCACTATATATAATGTAGGTTTCATTTTTTCGCCATCCTATAAATTATAGGAACATTTTAACATACGGCATAACCTTTGTCAAATAATAACACTTCTCAGCTTTTTCAGTATCTTTTTTTCCATTCGGGATACCTGCACCTGAGAGAGTGACAAAAGCTCGGCAGTTTTACTTTGCGTAAGAGAGCCGAAATATCTATACCTGATAATTTTCTGCTCCACCTCATCAAGCTTTTGCAGGGCCATATCGATAACCAATCTATCAGATATCTCATCCTCCGCGCTCAGCGTTGGGATATCTACCTCGCTTACCCCATCCTCATCACAGACTGTTAGTGAAGCGGTGGGTTGGCTTGCGCACAGCGCCTCGGTTATATCCTCGGGCGTTACTTTGAGCTCTGCCGCCAATTCGTTAACGGTAGGCTCTCTGCCTAAATCGGTTTGCAGATTTTCTTTGGCGCGGTTGATTTTTAGGGATAGCTCTTTGAGACTTCGCGAAACCTTTACGGGACCTCCATCACGGAAGAGGCGGCGTATTTCTCCGAGTATAACGGGAACGGCGTAGGTTGAAAAGCAAAGGCCCCTATCATCATCAAAAGCATCGGTGGCTTTAACAAGGCCTAAACAACCCGCCTGAAACAAATCATCATACTCTATTCCCCTGCCCCTGAAACGATGGCAGAGAGAATGAACCAATCGGAGATTTTCCTCGATAAAAGCCTCACGGTTAATATCATTTTTAAGCATTTACTTTACAAATCGGGGTGAGATATGTTTAACAAGGGTTACGGTGGTGCCCACATCTAATTTTGAACGGACGGTAAGCTTATCCATAAAGGTTTGCATTACAGAAAAACCGAGCCCCGCTCTCTCATCACCTATAGAAGAATAAAGAGGCTCCATCGCCTTATTAACATCTGCAATTCCGCAGCCCCTATCCTTAATTCTTATTCTTATACTTGAGTTATCAAGAATTTCGGCGGTTATGTAGATTTTACCCGTGGCCTCACGATAGGCGTGAACTATGCAGTTTGTGACTGCCTCTGATACGGCAGTTTTAATATCGCTTATTTCCTCAATTGTGGGATCTAACTGTAAAGCGAACGCCGATATTGCCGCTCTTGCAAAGCTTTCATTTGCCGAGCAGGATACCATATTCATTGAAAATTTATTTATTACCTTCATTTTTATCACCTGTTTATTATTGATGTTTCATCTAATACCGAAAGCCTTTCAAGACCTGCCAGCTTCATTACCTTATATATCTGCGGTGTAACACCGCTTATATGAAGCTTTGCCCCGCTTTTTGAAAGTACTCTGTATCTGCCCATAATAAGACCGATACCCGAGCTATCCATAAAGGTTATCCCCGAAAAATCAAGGATCAGCATAGTGGGCATATTAAGCTCTATGGACGAATCAATCTGATTTCGCATTGCTACGGCAGTGTGATGGTCCAGCTCACCGCTAAGATAGGCGGTTAGCACCTCACCCGTAGTTTTCATCTCTACTGACATATATAAATAAACCTCCTTGCGAAAATAAAAAGGACAAGCCTCCTTTATTATAGAGGTTTGTCCTTAAAATCTTTGTCTTGTTAAGTTGTCAAAAAAAGTAAAGTTTTATCACTTTATAAGCTTTCTGATATTTGAGGCTAAATAGAGTGAGCCGAATATAAAAATGGGGCTGCCCTGCGCCTTTTCTTTTGCCAATAGAAGCGCATCTCGCAGGTCTTTTGCAATTACTGTATCGGCGCAATACTTTTTAGCCTCGCGCTCAAGCTCTGCGCCCGACAGGGCTCTTGGCATCTTAGTTGGGGTAACACACACAGTAGTGCGGCAATGTTTAAGTGCAGTTTCAAGCACCTTGCCGTAATCTTTATCCTGCATAACGCCTACTATGGCGGTGATTTTGCCGCTATACTGCTCCATAAAGCTTGCAAGCACCGAGGCGCCATCGGGATTGTGGGCGCCATCCAACACTATCAGGGGCTCCTTTGAAAGAATTTCCATACGGGCAGGAATAAATGCATCGACAAGCCCCTCCTTAACAGAGGATATGGGTACATTAAATCCGCTTATACCAATCGCCTCAATAGCCGCGAGGGCATTTTCAACCTGAAACTCGCCCGCCAATGAGGTTTTATATTCCTCTCCTTTATATAAAAAGGTATTGCCGCTTATATCTGAGGTAATAAGCATTGGCTTTTCGGGTATTACGGTGTTAGGAGCATGCGCCTTTATAACCTTTAAAGCCTCGGGGACCTGCCCCGAAACCGTTACGGTTTTATTATTCTTAATAATACCGCATTTTTCCTCCGCAATTTTCTCTACCGTGTTTCCAAGTATTGCGCCGTGGTCGAGCCCGATTTTAGTTATTACGGAAACGGATACGTTATTTAACGTGTTAGTGGCATCAAGCCTGCCTCCAAGTCCCGTTTCGGCAACCACTACATCGCAGTTTTCCTCGGCAAAATATAAAAAGCCTACCGCGGTAATAAACTCAAACTCGGTAACGGCAACTCCGATATTTTTAACCTTTTCGGATAATCGGCAAAGAGCATCCTTACTTATGAACTCACCGTTTACGGTTATACGCTCCGCAAAATCAACAATATAAGGCGAGGTAAAAAGACCAACCTTATATCCTGCCTTCTTAAGAACAGAGGCAATCATAACCGAAACCGAGCCCTTACCGTTTGTTCCCGCTATATGAATTGCAGGGAATTTATTCTGAGGGTTATCAAGCCTGTTTAATAGCTCTGTTATTCTGTTAAGGCCTGCGGGATGAGAAAACATCCCGAGGGAATGAATATACTCTAAGGTTTCGTTATAGTTCATATATCAAGCTGCCAATCGATAGGTTTCTGACCTGACGATACAAGTATCTCATTGGTCTTGGAAAAGTGCTTACAGCCGAAAAATCCACCGTAGGCGGAAAGGGGGCTCGGGTGAACTGTTATAAGCTTTTTATGTATGGGATTTTTAATAATCTCCGCTTTTTTTCGGGCATTGGCGCCCCAGAGAAGAAACACAACGGGGGTCTGCTTTTTATCAAGCTCACTTATAACTCTATCGGTAAAAATTTCCCAACCGCAGCCCTTGTGGCTGTTTGCCTGAGCAGCTCTTACGGTAAGCACATTGTTAAGCATAAGCACTCCCTGCTTTGCCCACTTTGTAAGCTCGCCGTGGTTTGCAGGAGTGATACCTAAATCGGTTTCAAGCTCCTTATACATATTACGAAGTGAAGGAGGAATCTCCACACCCTCCTTAACCGAGAAGCACAGCCCGTGGGCCTGTCCCTCACCGTGATAGGGGTCCTGACCGATAATAACCACCCTTGTATCCTCAAAGGAGGTATATTTAAGGGCATTAAAAATATCGTTCATATCAGGATAAATTGTTTTTGAAGAATATTCTGCCTTCAAAAAGCCTCTTAGCTTCTGATAATAGGGCTTCTCCCATTCGTCCTTTAGGATATTATCCCAATCGTTACCTATATTTACCATATTTCACCTCAAATAATATCGTAAACCTCTACAATACCGCTACTGTGGTAGAGGGAGGGCGTTACCATTATAGAATAGCCTCTGCCGTTATCACTTGTCCACTCAACAGAGCGCTTGCGGGGTACGGCGCAGGATGCCAAAAACATCATAATGGCGCCGCCGTGCATAATTACGCCTGCATTGGTTATACCCTTTTCCATCATATCCCGAACTATCATATTGATACCGAGAGCAATTCTTCTGATAAAATTATTGCTATCCTCACCCTCGGGTATGGCGGTAATCTTACCTGATGTCCACCCCAGATATTCGGGAACAATCTCAAGCTCTGCCGCAGTTTTGTTTTCAAAAATACCGAAATCATACTCCGTAAGTTCATCTACCTCTATGGCATCAAAGCCCGGGTAGATTATGGCGGCGCTTTGCTTACAGCGAAGCAAGGGGCTTGTGTAAAGCGCCTCTATATCGGGATAATCCATATTCTCCCTTAGATCCTTAAGCTCTCTCACGCCCTCGGGGTTAAGGGGCAAATCGGTTTTACAGCCGATATATCTGCCCGAAATATTGGCATCGGTCATACCGTGACGGATAAGATGAATTTTATAGGTCTTCATAAATTAACTCCGTTATTAAAGTATTTGAAACTAAGCATCCCTTATCGGTAAGTGATACCATGGGATGATTATAGGTTATCAAGCCTTGTTTTTTATAGCCCTCAAGCTTATTTATCAGGTCTTGGGGCAAGGGATTATAATATTCGGTTATATCTATACCTTTCATAAGGCGAAGGGCAAGCATAAGCTCCTCTTGCGCGCTACCGCCCGCACCATCGGGCAGGGTTTCAGGAGAAGAGATAAAGCCCTTCAAATCATCGGGATAGTAAAACCTTTTATTATCTAAGAAAGAGTGAGCGGATGGGCCTATGCCCAAATACTCCTCGCACAGCCAATATTTAAGGTTGTGGCGGCTCTTCCTTCCCTCTTTGCAGAAGTTGGAAATCTCATAATGCCCATAGCCCTTTTTTTCGAGATAATCGCACATATAAAGATACTGCCTTGCCTCTTCCTCTTCGTCGGGAAGATTAAGGTCCTCCCTTTTGGCAAAGAGGGTATTCTCCTCAACCTTAAGCATATAAGCCGAGATGTGCTCAGGTTCAAGGGCGGTTATATAATCAAGGCTGTTTTTAAGCGTTCCTATATTACTATCGGGAAGGCACAGCATAAGGTCAAGGGATATATTATCAAAGCCCTCTTCCCTTGCAAGCTTTACCACCCTTTCCGCCTCTTCAGCTGTGTGGGCGCGGCCTAAGATTTTAAGCTCGGTATTGTTTCCGCTTTGAACGCCTATGGAAAGGCGGTTAACACCCGCATTCCTTGCCGACTGTAAAAACTCAGCTGTTATGGAGCAGGGGTTTGCCTCAACGGTTATTTCGGCGCCTTCCTCAACACAGAAGCTATCATATACCTTTTTTACTATATCACATATCCGCTTGCCTAAAACGGATGGGGTACCGCCGCCTATATAGATAGTATCAATGGGGCGGTCTATAAGGCCGCCCCATTTGCTGATTTCATCTTTTAGTGCAGAAAGATAACGCTCTATAACGGTGCCTTCTGCAAAGGTTGAATAAAAATCACAGTAGGCGCATTTTTTAGCGCAAAAAGGTATATGGATATAAATCCCAAGCTTACGCAAGGATTTCACCTATGCAGCTACCAGGAACTGCAGCGGCATTAGCCTCATCGGTATCGATATGCATAGCAAGCGCATAGCTATCGCTGACACGGGCTACAACATCATCGAATACAAGGGATCTGCCTTCGGTTGCGATCTTAACGCTAACAACCTGCTTATCGGTAATGCCGAACTTTTCGCCATCAGCCACGGTCATATGGATATGACGCTTAGCGGCAATAACGCCTTCCTTAAGCTCAACCTCACCGCAGGGGCCTACTAACTTACAAGCGCCGCTACCTGCCACATCGCCTGACTCACGAATAGGCGCGCTAACGCCGATGGCTCTTGCATCGGTAAGGGAAAGCTCAACCTGATCGGCAGGTCTTGTGGGACCCAAGATGGAAGCCTTTACGCTTGATTTAGGACCAACAACGGTAATCTTCTCCTCACAGGCATACTGGCCCGGCTGAGAAAGCTCCTTTTTAGGAGTAAGCTTGTGGCCTGCGCCAAAAAGAATCTCAAGGGTTTCCTGAGTTACATGGGCGTGACGGGCGGAAATTTCAACTAACACTTCTTTTGCCATTTTACAATACTTCCTTTATATAAAATTAAATTGAATACTTTTCTTCGTACATATTATATTCGTTAACATACTCTTCAACCGCTCTTGTCTTAACATTACGCAGATACTTATGAGTATCGAGGGTTTCGGTATGAAGCTGAATGGTATATACGGCTATGTTGGAGCAATGGTCGGAAACACGCTCATAGTTGGTAAGCAAATCGGAGAATACGAAGCCGAGCTGAACGGTACATTCGCCCCTCTGAAGTCTATCAACATGGCGGGCTTTAAGTCTATCACGGAGCTTATCGATAACCTGCTCTAAGGGCTCAACCTTAGAAGCCATATCAACATCATCGTTTATAAACGAATCCACGGTTATATCCAATATTTCCTTAAGGGCTTCGGTAACAACCGAGATTTCCTTTTTGGCCTCATCGGAGAAAATAATATTCTTATCCTTAATCTCCTGAGCTAAATCGCAAACATTGAGGGCATGGTCGGTAATACGCTCAAAGTCACTCAAAGAGTGGAGCATACGGGCAACCGAATGGGACTCATCAGGGGTTAAATCCTTACTGCTGATTCGCACAAGATATGTACCCAGCTTGTCCTCATACTTATCGGTAAGAGCCTCCGCCTCGCGAACAGCATCAATTTTATCCTTATCGTAGTTATCAACGGTGCCGATGGCGGTTAAAAGGGCGTTTCTTGTATGCTGGGCCATTTCAACAGTAAGCCTGCGGCACTCGGAGAGGGCCAAGGGAACATTGTTGAAGATACGCTCGTCCAAAAATACGGTATGGGTTTTTTCTTCCCTATCGGGAACAACCCATTCGCATAATCTAATAAGAAGCTTCTTTATAGGTGTTAAAATAATGGTGTTTATGGTGTTGAACAAGGTATGGATTATGGCAACGCCAACCATATTGATTTCAGCCGCCAGTATGCTGATGCCGAAGGCCTTGAGAACATACATAATAACCATGCAGAGAATGGAGCCAAAAACATTAACCGAGAAGTGCATAACAACAACTCGTTTAGCAGCCTTATTGGTACCGATACTTGAAATAAGGGCGGTAACGCAGGTGCCGATATTGGCGCCGAGCACCAAGGGAATTGCCATCTGCCAGGTAATTCCACCCGAAAGAGCGAGAGCCTGAACGATACCGATGGTAGCGGCAGAGGACTGAATAACACCCGTGAAAACGGTGGAAATGAGCAACGCTATTATGGGGCTTTTAAGGGTTGCAAGAAAATCGTTAAAGCCTGGAATTGTACGAACGCTCTGCATAGAATCGCTCATTAAATCCATACCGCAGATAAGAATGGCAAAGCCGATAAATATGTTACCTAATTGCTTTTTCTTCTCGCCCTTTGAAAGCATCTGCATAGCAATACCTATAAAGGCAAGTATAGGAGCGAAATTGCTTGGGTTAAGTAACGCTACAAAGAAATTGCTATCCCCAAGCCCCGCAAGGCTTAAGAGCCAGGCAGTAAGGGTGGTGCCCACATTTGAGCCCATTATCATACCGAAGGTGTTTGAAAACTCCATAATACCCGAATTTACAAGACCTACGAGCATAACTGTCATAGCGGAGGAGGACTGAATTGCTATCGTGATACCCGCGCCTAAGAAGAAACCTAAAAAGTCATTAGAGGTTACATTTCTCATTGTGCGTTCAAAGCCACCGCCCGCCATTGTTTCAAGACCCTTGGACATAACATTCATACCGAAGAGGAAGAACGCAAGTCCGCCTACGAGCATCGCAAACATACCTAAAATCTGGGTTGCCATCAACATATCTCTCCTTATCACTTAGCCAAAGTATTTATTAAAAAGCGATCTTCTCAGCAATATAGCCTTTAAGCTCACTGATGGGGATTCTTACCTGCTCCATTGTATCTCTATCACGAACGGTAACACAGCCATCGTTCTCGGAATCAAAGTCATAGGTAATGCAAAGAGGAGTGCCTATTTCATCCTCTCTTCTGTAGCGCTTACCGATGGAGCCTGCATCATCGAAATCAATCATAAAGTCTTTTGCCAGCTCGTTCTTAATTTCCATAGCCTTATCAGAAAGCTTTTTGGAAAGAGGAAGAATTGCAGCCTTAAAGGGAGCAAGGGCGGGATGAAGTCGCAAAACGACTCTCTTATCACCCTTATCATCAATTTCCTCATCATAAGCGTTGCAAAGGAATGCAAGGGTTACACGGTCGGCTCCCAGAGAGGGCTCAATAACATAAGGTACATATTTTTCATTGGTTTCGGGATCGAAATACTCCATAGGCTCGCCCGAATGCTTGGCGTGCTGAGAAAGGTCGTAATCGGTACGGTCGGCAACGCCCCACAATTCACCCCAGCCAAACGGGAACAAGAACTCGAAATCGGTGGTAGCCTTAGAGTAGAAGCAAAGCTCATCCGTATCGTGATCACGAAGACGGAGAGCCTTCTCCTCCATACCGAGACCTAAAAGCCAATCGCGGCAGAAGCCACGCCAGTAATCAAACCACTCAAGGTCGGTACCGGGCTTGCAGAAGAACTCAAGCTCCATCTGCTCAAACTCTCTTATACGGAATATAAAGTTACCGGGAGTAATCTCATTACGGAAGGATTTACCTATCTGACCTACGCCAAAGGGAAGCTTTCTGCGGGTTGTTCTCTGAATATTCTTAAAGTTTACGAATATGCCCTGAGCCGTTTCGGGACGAAGATACAGGGTTGATGTGCTATCCTCGGTAACACCCTGGAAGGTTTTGAACATAAGATTGAATTTTCTTATATCGGTAAAATCGTGAGAGCCGCAAGAGGGGCAGGCAATCCCGTGTTCACGGATATAGGCCATCATCTCATCATCGCTCATAGAAGCGGGGTTATCGTTAAGGTCGTTTTCTGCCACATAATCCTCAATAAGCTTATCGGCTCTGTGCCTCGTTTTGCATTGACGGCAATCCATAAGCGGATCGGAAAATCCACCTAAGTGACCTGAAGCCACCCAGGTTTCAGGGTTCATAATTATGGCGCTGTCAAGTCCCACATTATATGGGCTCTCCTGCACGAACTTTTTCCACCATGCTTTTTTTATATTGTTTTTAAGCTCAACGCCTAAGGGGCCGTAGTCCCAAGCGTTTGCAAGTCCCCCGTAGATTTCACTACCGGGATATACAAAACCTCTGCCTTTGGCAAGGTTTACTATCATATCCATAGTTTTACTTGCATTATCCATTTGTTTTTCCTCCTGAAAAATCATATTTACTCGATTATAATTCTAATAAAAATTGTGTCAAAAGTCAATAAGAAAACATATATTTAATAAAGCTTTGGGCAAACTAAAATAAAAAACTCCCCACTTGACATCTTAAAATGTATAGTTTATACTTTTAATAGTTTTCTACGGAGGTACTTTTATGGATATAAGCAAAATTCAACTTCACAATATTAACCTTAAAGAGTTTCTTGATGCTATCGACCACTGCAAAGGCGATGTTTTCCTTGAAACCGATGAGGGCGATTCATTAAATCTTAAATCAAAGCTTTGCCAGATTATAGGACTTAGCAGCATTCTTTCCAATCCCGAGATTGGCGAGGCAACAATCCGTTGCACCAACCCCGAGGATGAAACCATGCTCTTCAGATTTAATCTCTACGGCAAAATTGATGAGAAATAGGAGAAAATAAGATGTCTGAAAAATTTTTAACCTACAAGGGCAAACCCCTTGTTAGAAACGGCAACGAAATCTACTACGGCGATATGAGTGAAAAGCTGGTAGTAAGGTTTGAAATTCTCTCTTACAAAAAGGATGGAAACATCGAGCTTGCCGATAAGGTAACCGTTCAGCTACTTGATAGCAACACCGATGCGCCCATTAAGGATAGAGTTAAGAAGGAAAGCACAAAGAACTCATTCTTCGAAGCCCTCGATTTAGGCTTCACTTGGCTTGAAAGATCGCTTTAAGATTGCAACAAAACAGCCGACTTGAAAATTCAAGTCGGCTGTTTTTTATCCTGCATTGCGCTCAATATCGCTATCATCTGTTTTTGAAAACAAAAGCTTCTGGCTTGTGTAAAGCCCCGTATATCCCGAAAGGAGAAAGCTCGTTACTGCCGAAACGGCATAGAAAACTATTCCCTCGCCGCCAAACAGCTCTACACAGAGAATTACGGTTGCAATCGGGCAGTTTGTAACACCGCTGAAAAGCGCCGCCATACCTATAGCCGCGCCGAAGACGGTATCGATACCCAAAATTCCACCTAAAGCGCAGCCGAGAGCCGCGCCTGTAAACAGGGCTGGAATAATTTCACCGCCCTTAAAGCCTGAGCCTACGGTAATTGCGGTGAATATGATTTTAAGTAAAAAAGCGTAGAAGACCACCTGATCTCCCTCGAATATGCTTACTATTCCCTCCATACCGCTTCCGTTATAATCGGTGGTACGAAGAAGCAGAGTGAGTAGCAGAATAACTCCGCCGCCAAGCATTATACGAAGATACGGATTGGGGGCTATAGATGAAAATAATTTTTCAGAAATACGCAAAGCAAGGCAGAAAAGCATACTCACAAGCGCGCCTGCTATGACGATGGCGCCGAGCTTAACAACATTCAGACCGTTTACCTGCGGAACAAAATCAACATTCAACGGATGTGCTTTAACCCCTAAAAGCTTAGCAGTAAATGAAGCCGTCACGCTTGAAACAAGGGTTGGGAAAAATGCGCCCGAGCGGAATCGACCTACACTCGTTACCTCCAAAGCGAATATACAAGCGCACACGGGGGTTCCGAAAACTGCTGAAAACACCGCGGCCATACCGCACATTGTAACAATATGACGGGTCTTATCCTCAAGCTTAAAAGTCCTGCTCACAAGAGAAGCCACGCTTCCGCCAAGCTGTAACGCCGCGCCCTCTCTGCCTGCCGAGCCTCCAACCAAGTGGGTTATGACCGAGCCCATAAAGACCGCAGGGGCAAGCAGGGGCGATACGCCCTTCTTATCCCTTACGCTTTCCAAGACATCGTCGGTGCCCACACCTGATACGCGGCAAAGCTTATAAACAGCCACGGTAACAAGACATAAAAACGGAAGCAGGAGCAACACCCATTTGTGCTCATTTCTGAATACCGTAACGCCATCCACCGCATAGTGAAATGCGGCGCCTATGAGTCCGCATAAAACACCTATGAGAAGGCCAAATCCCAGCCACTTAAAAAATGCAACCGCATACTTGACGGCTATCCGCGAAGTGTTTTTTATATACTCACCGATTATCATATGGGCTATCCCCCTTCCGTTGCGATTTACATATCATACCACTTGTGGCTTAAAAAATCAACCTTGTTAAACATAACTATGCATCCAAAACTCGTTCATAACGATGCGAAGCATCTCATAACTCATAACTTGCCGTCAGGCAATCATAGTTGTTCTCAAAGAAATAAAAAAGCTCTGCCGAAGCAGAGCTTTTTTGAATTTCGGCAAAGCCGAAATTATCTCTTTGAGAACTGGGGTGCGCGACGTGCGCCTTTGAGACCGTACTTCTTTCTTTCCTTCATACGAGGATCACGGGTGAGGAATCCTGCCTTCTTGAGTGCGGGACGAAGATTCTCATCGCACTGGAGAAGAGCACGGGAAATACCGTGACGGATTGCGCCTGCCTGACCTGTAACACCGCCGCCTGCAACACGGCAAACGATATCGAACTTATCGGTGTTCTCGGTAAGTGTTAAGGGCTGGCGAACGATAAGCTTAAGAGTTTCAAGACCAAAGTAATCGTCTATATCTCTCTCGTTGATGGTGATTTTACCTGTACCGTTGTAGATACGTACACGGGCGACAGAGCTCTTTCTTCTGCCGGTGCCGTAAAAATAAGGCTTTCCTTCAAACATAATTCTGTCTCCCTTCCTTAAAATTCAAGCTTTTCGGGCTTCTGAGCTACCTGAGCAAACTTCTCATCCTTGTAAACGTGAAGTCTGGTCATAGCCTTGCGGCCGATTGTAGTATCGGGAATCATACCCTTAACTGCAAGCTCCATAGCAAGCTCGGGACGGGTCTTCATAAGGGTGTTATACTGTACCTCTTTAAGACCGCCAATGAAGCCTGTATGACGGCGATAATACTTCTGCTCTAACTTTTTACCTGTTAAAACTGCCTTTTCAGCGTTGATAACAACAACGTGGTCGCCGCAATCAACATGGGGAGTAAACTCCGGCTTGCCCTTACCTCTGAGTAAGTCAGCAACCTTTACTGCTGTACGGCCGAGGGGCTTGCCCGCAGCGTCAACAATATACCATTTACGCTGAATTTCAGCAGGTTTTGCCATAAATGTGGACATAATTCAAAACCTCCAAAAAAATTCTTTTTCTAATCAGCCTGAATATAATAACACACCGAAAAAACTTTGTCAACACTATTTTTCAAAAATTTTAATCTAAAAAACGAAATCTCCGTTTTCCTCGTTTTTTCTTCCATTTCCTCGTTTTTGCTAACTTATGATTTTTGAAAAAATCACTGCCTTTTTCACCTGCTTTTATATTTTAATTGAATTTAGGACTTATTTATGGTATCATTATTTAAAATATGTTTTGCGGAAGGGATGGTTTTATGCGAATACTTGCGGTAGGCGATATATATTCTGTATACGGATGCGAATGCGCCTTAAAGCTCATCCCTAAAATCAAAAGGCAGGAGCACATTGATTTAGTTATTGCCAACGGTGAAAACTCCGCCCTCGGCAACGGTATAACACCCGAGAGCGCCGATATGCTTTTTGCCGCAGGCGTTGATGTTATAACGGGGGGCAATCACTCCCTTCGCCGAAAAGAAATCTATGATATGCTTGATGAAAGCCCTTTTCTTTTAAGGCCTCACAATATGGTCTGCGATTACGGTACGGGCTACCGCCTTATAGATTTAGGCAGATACTCCGTTGCGGTTATCAATCTATTAGGTCACGCTTTTATAGAAAGGCAGGAAACCACCAACCCCTTTACCGCCGCCGATGAGTTAATTGAAAGAGCAAAGGCGGATGGCGCTAAATATATTTTTGTGGATTTTCACGCCGAGGCTACGGGTGAGAAAAAGGCTTTGGGGCTTTATCTTGACGGCAGGGTTTCTGCCATTTTCGGCACCCACACTCATATCCCTACTGCCGATGCGCAGATTTTGCCTCAAGGCAGCGGCTATATTACCGACCTTGGCTTTACGGGGGTTGAAAACTCGGTGCTTGGTGTTAAAAGTTCTATAATAATCAACCGCTTAAAATCGGGCGGATGCGAAAAATTTGAAGCCGCCGAGGGAAAATGTATTCTTAACGCCTGTATCTTTGATATAGGTGATAACGGTCTGTGCACTGCCGTTAAGCAGGTTATAATGAGGGAGGATGCTAATGCTTAAAAGAATTACAAGTCTTTTGCTTTGCGCCACGATAATTTTCTCCCTTGCGGCCTGCAAATCAAACGGCAAGGATAAGGATATCGAGGGCGAAGCCAATAAAAAAAGCGTTACCGCAAGCCTGCTTTATTCCCAATCGGATACCTTTAATCCTTACACCGCCAAAACCGAAATCAACCGTCAGTTATGCGGTCTTGTTTTCGAGCCTCTTATAAAGCTTGATAACGAATTTAATATTACCTACCGATTGGCAAAAGAGATAACCAATGAAGATAAGGTGTGGACTGTAAGGTTAATCGATACCGTTTTCTCAGACGGCACTCCCCTTACGGCTCAGGATGTTGTTTACTCCTATGATTTGGCAAGGGCATCCGCCACCACCTACGCTTCTGCTCTTTACGAGGTTGCCACCGTTACGGCTACCGATTCGAAAACTGTTGTGTTTGAGCTTAACCGCGTGGATAACTATTTTGAAAATCTGTTAAGCTTTCCTATTATAAAGGCAAAATCCGATACCGTAACCGATTCTGACGGTGTAACAGCCCCACCCATTGGTTGCGGAAGATACACGGTGGATCTTACCTCTTCCCTGCTTTTGCAGAACAAAAACTATTTTGGCGATAAGGGGCAGATTGGCAAGATAAAGCTTATCGATGCTCCCGACCGCGATGCCGTTGCCCATTATGTTGAAATAGGTGCGGCGGACATATATTATAACGATGCATCCGCAAGTGATATTGTGCGGATGAGCGGTAAGAGAACACAGGTTAACCTTAACAATTTGGTTTATATAGGAATTAACTCTGCATATCCTGAGCTTAAGAATAAGTATATAAGGTATGCCATCTCGGCCGCGCTTGACCGAAACAAGATATGCCGCAATGCTTTTTATAATAACGCGCTGGCGGCAACGGGCTTTTTTAATCCTAATTTTGATGATGCAAAGCCCTATCAGACCATAGATCCCACACCTAATCTTAAAATAACAGTTGAGAATTTTGGCAAAATAGGTTATAATAGTCAAGATGAGGAGGGTTATCTTCTTAATTTATCGGGCAGGAGGGTTAAATTCACCCTGCTTGTAAACGAAGAAAACCAATCCAGAGTTTTAGCCGCAAGGCTTATCAGCGAACAGCTTAAAGCTGTTGGAATTGAAATCACCGTTGTGGAAAAAAGCTATTCACAATATATAGCCGCTCTGCAATCGGGCGCATTTCAGCTTTATCTCGGCGAAATAAATATCCTTAATAATATGGATCTTTCGGGTCTTGTTACCCCCGGTGGCAGCGCCGCCTACGGTGTTTTGGGCAGTACTCCTGCCGCAAGTGAGAATGCAGATACAGAAGAGGAAGCGCAACAAACAACCGTTGTGGCAGAAACCTCTGTTTCAAGTGTTATAAAGGGATTTTATGAGGGAGCCGATTCCATCGGCTCGGTGGTAAGCGTTCTTTTGACCGAGATGCCGCAAATTCCCATTTGCTACCGCCAGGGCGTTTTATTCTATGATTCCGAGATTGAGGGTAATGTTACAGCCTCGGCCGATGATATTTACCTTTCCATCGAAGAATATTCATACAAAAACTAATCAGGAGGATTTTTATATGATTGCTTATGAAACCAGAACAGGTAAAATAACCTTTTCGGAAGCCTATCTTTCAAAGCTTATAGGTCACGAGGTTACCTCCTGCTTCGGTGTTGTTGGTATGGCTCCAAGCACAGGAAAGCAGAAGATACTTGGCATATTTTCCCAGAATCAGACCATAGATACAGGCATTAAGGTTATCGGCAATACCGATACCGTTGATGTTGAAATTCATATTGTTGTTGTATACGGTATGAACATCAATGCTATTGCGGCAAGCATTACCGAAAAGGTAAGGTATGCCGTTAAAGAAAATACAGGGATAACCGTAAACAAGGTTATCGTAAAAGTTGATGGCATTAAGGAATAATGCTTAGCTAAGGAGTGTTCTATTTTGATTAACGGTAATACACTGCGCGACGCGATTATTTCCGCCGCCAATAATCTTTCAAACTATCGCAAACAGGTTGATGACCTCAACATATTCCCCGTTCCCGATGGTGATACGGGCACAAACATGTCTATGACCATAGCAAACTCTGTAAGGGAGCTTGAAAAGTTAGAGGGTGCCACCGCAGGCAAGGTAGCATCGGTTAACGCTTCGGCATTACTGCGAGGCGCCAGAGGTAACTCGGGCGTTATTACCTCCCTTTTATTCAGAGGCTTTGCCAAGGGTATCGGCGATGATGAATTTGTTACAGCCGAGAATATCGCCAAGGCTTTTGAGCAGGGCGTTGAGGCGGCCTACAAGGCAGTTATGAAGCCCACCGAGGGAACTATACTGACAGTTGCAAGAATTGCAAGCGAAAAGGCTACCGCTAAATATAACGAGGGCGGCGATGAATTAGCAGTATTTGCGGCTGCTATCGAGGGCGCTGAAGAGGCCCTTGCCCAGACCCCCGAGCTTCTGCCCGTTCTTAAGAAGGCAGGGGTTGTAGATGCAGGCGGTAAGGGCTTTGTTCTTATCCTTGAAGGTATGATGTCGGTATTTAAGGATGGCGTTATGATAGCCTCCAAGAACGCCGCTCCCGAGGCTTCTGCCGAGGAGGAAGAAGAATCCCGCAATGCCGCAGGTGAATTTGAAACCGAGATCACCTTCACCTACTGCACCGAGTTTATAGTTAACCGTGACAGTGAAATCAAGAAGGAGCCCTCCGAACTTCGCGCATATCTTGAAACCATCGGCGATTGTGTTGTTGTGGTTGATGATGATGAAATCATCAAGGTTCACGTTCATACCGACCACCCCGGTAACGCCATTGAAAATGCGCTTACCTTCGGTTCTCTTGTTCACCTTAAGATAGAGAATATGCGTGACCAGCACGAAAGAGCTAAGCACGATGCGCAGAATGCTTCCAAAAAGCCTACTAAGAGCGCCGACCTTAACGAAACCATTAAGCCCGCTGAGATTACCAAGCCCGTTGGCTTTGTATCTGTTTGCGCTGGTGATGGTATTGCGGCCCTCTTTAACGACCTTGGTGTTGATACCATCGTTAGCGGCGGTCAGACCATGAACCCCAGCACCGATGATATCCTTAAAGCCGTTGAGGCAACCCCCGCAGAAACTGTATTTGTTCTTCCCAACAACAAAAATATTATTATGGCGGCTGAGCAGACTATACCCATCAGCACAAGAAAGGTTATAGTGCTCCATACCCGCACAATTCCTCAGGGTATTTCGGCCATGCTTTCTTATGATGAGAGCGCTGACTGTGATGCCAACGCCATTGATATGATGAAGGCCGCAGAGAAGATAGGCACAGGTCAGATTACCTTTGCCGCGAGAGATTCCGATTTTGATGGCCATAAGATTAAGAAGGGCGAGCTTTTGGCCCTTAACAATGGCAAGGTTTCCTTTACCGAAACCGATCTTGAAAAGGCCGCAACCAAGCTTATTAAACAGATGATAAATAAGGATAGCGAATTTATCACCGTGCTTTACGGCGAGGATGTTACCGAAGAGAGCGCGGCGGCTATTGAGGCGGCTCTTAATGCAAAATTCGGTGACAGGTGCGAAATCACATTCATTAACGGCGGTCAGCCGGTTTACTATCTAATTATTTCAGTAGAGTGAGTTTGAAATATTATGTCCAATTTTAATACAGACATAAGATTTTTGAAGGGCGTTGGCGAAAAAAGAGCCACCGAGCTTTACCGTATGGGCATCGATACTATCGGTGCCCTTTTGCGTTTTTATCCAAGAGATTACAAGGATTTAGGCGTAATTACCCCTATTTTTGACTGTAACATCGGTGAAAAGGTGTGCATTAAGGGTAAAATTATAACCCCCATCACCGAGCATTACATAAGAAAAAATATGACCCTTTATAAGTTCTCCGTAAGGGATGATACGGGGCTTATGAACGTTACCATGTTTAACTGTAAATATACGGTTAAACAGCTTAATGAGGGATGCGAATACCTTTTCTACGGTAAAATTGAGGCAAACCGCTTTGCCTTACAAATGACTAACCCCGAAATTTCCGAGGTAGGCTCTATAGGCATCCATCCCGTTTATCCTGCTAGTGAAAAGATTTCCTCTAAGACCATAGAGAAGCTTATGAAAACGGCTCTTACGCTTCCCGTAGAAGAGGACCCTTTGCCCGAGGAAATAAGAAACAGATATAAGCTTACCGACCTTAAAACTGCTCTTTCAAACATCCATTTCCCAAAAAGTCCCGAGGCTCTGGCGAGCGCTAAACGCAGATTTGTTTTTGAAGAATTATTTATCCTGCAGGTAGGGTTAATGCTCCTAAAGGGCAAAAGAAGAACTGCAACCGAGAGTATTATAAGGCAAAACTATTTCGGTGAGTTCGCCTCCCTCCTGCCCTATAAGCTTACCGATGCGCAAAAAAGAGCATATAACGATTGCCTTAAGGATATGGCAAGCGGCAGGGTTATGAACAGGCTCGTTCAGGGCGATGTTGGCAGCGGCAAAACCGCCGTTGCGGCGGCGCTTATGTATAGCGTGGCCAAAAACGGTTACGCCTCCGCCCTTATGGCGCCCACCGAGATCTTAGCCGAACAGCATTATAAAACTGTTTCCGAGATTTTAGAGGGAAGCGGAATTAACTGTTGCCTTATAACAGGCTCTGTTTCAAAGGGTAAAAAGGAAAAAATCAAGCAGGGACTTAAATCGGGTGAATATCAGATTGCCATTGGCACCCACGCCCTTATTACAGATGATGTTGAGTTTAAGAATTTGGGCCTTGTTATAACCGATGAACAGCACCGTTTCGGCGTGGCTCAAAGAAGCAAACTTGCCGCAAAGGGCAAAAATGTGCACACCCTTGTTATGTCGGCAACGCCCATTCCCCGCACCCTTGGGCTTATTATCTACGGTGACCTTGATATTAGTATTATTGATGAATATCCCAAGGGCAGACAGCAGATTGAAAGCTACACCGTTACGAGCGAGCTCAGACCTCGGGTATTTAACTATATCAGAAAGCATCTCGATGAAGGAAGGCAGGGTTATATCGTTTGCCCCTTGGTTGAGGAAAGCGAGGTTGAGGGTCTACTCAGCGCCGAGGAATACTTTGAGAATATTGCCAAAAAGCAGTTAGGAGGCTACCGTTTAGGTCTTCTCCACGGAAAGATGAGCTCTAAGGATAAAGACCGCATAATGCGTTCCTTTAAGGAAGGAGAAATTGACCTTCTTATAGCCACCACCGTTATTGAGGTAGGTATCGATGTGCCCAACGCCGCAATTATGGTGATAGAAAACGCCGAACGCTTCGGTCTTTCCCAACTTCATCAGTTAAGGGGAAGAATCGGCAGAGGCAAATGTAAATCCACCTGCATTTTCATTTCGGATATTAAGTCGGATAAAACAAAGGAAAGGCTACAGGTTATAACCCAAAGCTGTGATGGCTTTAAGATTGCGGATGAGGATTTGCGGCTTCGCGGCCCAGGCGACTTTTTAGGCAACCGCCAACACGGACTGCCCAAGCTTAAAATCGCCGACCTTTTCGCCGATTCCGATACTCTGCGCCTTGCAGGTATGGCGGCGGCAGATATTTTAGAGCACGACCCACGCCTTAAAGCCGATGAAAATCTTGGACTTCGCGCCGAAATTATCGCTCTTTACAAAAGACTTAATGAGAATTAGTAAACAAAAAAAGGAAAGATTTGAGAAAATCTTTCCTTTTTTTACATTATTTTGCCCCAATCTGCCTTGCACTCGTTTTACCTTCGGGGATAATCTCACCCGCTTTGAGCAATGAAATCTTGGTAAGATAGGGACCTACTATTTCATAAACCAACACCGAGAAGAGCGTGAGATTGGCTATCATATGGCCTTCGCTTCCAAGCTCCGATGCCTTAATGGCCATACCCAGCGCTACGCCCGCTTGAGGCAGTAGGGTTATACCTAAATATTTTACAATATTCTTATCACAGCCCACCGCTTTGGCGCTTATATAAGAGCCTATATATTTACCGAGAGAACGCATTATAATATACACTAGACCGATGAGAACTATAAGCATATCGCTGAATACCGAAAGCTCAAGCTCTGCACCGCTTAACACGAAGAACAGCATAAATATGGGGGCTGTCCAACGGTCGATTCTATCCATAAGCTCCTCTGAAAAATCACAGATGTTACAGAAAACGGTACCTAACATCATACAAACAAGGAGTGAGGAAAAGGCTATATGTACGCCGAATATTTCAAATTTCACCATAGAAAGCGCAACGGTCAGCAGAACAAAGGTTACTGACATTGAAAGACGCTTCGAGCGGGAGTGAAAAAACCTTTCAAAGAAGCTGAAAATCATTCCCATAACAAAACCGAGTCCTAATGATAAAACTACCTCGAGAATGGGCTCGACGATTACCGAAATTACATCCAAATGCCCCGAAAGCATAGCCTTAGCAACGCCGAAGGATACAGCAAACACCACAAGTCCTACCGCATCATCGAGGGCAACTATAGGCAAAAGTATTGAGGTTAATGGGCCCTTCGCCTTATACTGCCTTACAACCATCAGCGTGGCGGCAGGGGCGGTAGCAGAAGCAACGGCGCCCATAATTATGGCGGTGGGCAGGGTTACTTTATCGGGGAACATAAAATGGAGCCCTATAAACGCCGCATCAACCAACACGGTTGCCGCAAGAGCCTGAATAACACCGATAATTGCCGCCTGTTTTCCTATCTGCTTTATCTGGCTTACTCTGAACTCATTTCCTATGGAAAAGGCTATAAAGCCCAATGCCACATCGGAAATGATGGAATAGCTTTTGATATCTGCCATACTTGTAAAGCCAAGGCCCGAAACACCGAAGGCGCCTAAAACATAAGGACCTACTAAAATTCCCGCTACCAAGTAGGCTGTAACAGCGGGAAGCTTTACAAGCTTTGCAAGGCGGGAAAGCATAAGCCCTGCAAACATTGCGATGGATAAACTAAGAAGAATTTGCATAAAAAGGTCATCTCTTATATTAAAAATTTCAACCCTAATATTCTATTCCTTTAGATAATCAAAGTCAAGATTAAAAATAGATAAAAATTAAGCCCCACAGACACAAAAATCTGTGGGGTTTTTCACATCAAAAATTACAATACTTAATTTGAGGTTTCATAGGCGATACGAAGGGTATCTACGGGGAAGGGCTTCTCCATTTTAAGCGCCTCGAAAATATCGTAGTTAACAACTTGACCTGCCTTATAGCCTACAACACGGTTGCCAATACCATTGCTTAAAAGGTGAACAGCCTCGTTGCTAAGCTTTGTAGCGATAACTCTATCCCTAACGGTAGGTCTGCCGCCGCGCTGAACATGACCTAAGATGGTAGGTCTTGACTCAATGCCTGTTTTTTCCTCGATCTCCTTTGCCATCTCTTCAACGCCGCCAACACCCTCGGCTACTACTACAACAAAGTGCTTTTTGCCTGTATGACGGGCAGCCTCAATCTTCTCGATAATCTCCTCGATGGAAACGGAAACCTCGGGCACTGCAATAGCGGTAGCGCCTGCGGCAATACCGCAGTTAAGGGCAATATAACCCGCATGTCTTCCCATAACCTCAATTATGGTGCAACGCTCGTGAGACTGAGCGGTATCACGAAGACGGTCTATCATTTCCATAGCGGTATTCATAGCGGTATCGTAACCGATGGTAAATTCTGTGGAAGTTATATCATTATCTATTGTGCAGGGAACTCCAACACAGGGGATTCCCCTCTCGGATAAATCGCGGGCGCCTCTGAAAGAGCCATCACCGCCCATTACAACGATGCCTTCGATACCGTGCTTTTTACAGGTATTGATAGCCTCCTGCATACCCTCCTCCTCTTTGAAGCGGGGGCTTCTTGCGGTGAAAAGGGTTGTACCGCCTCTATGGATGGTATCAGATACAGAACGGATATCAAGATCGATTATATCATCTTCAATAAGGCCGTTATATCCTCTACGGATACCCTTAACGGTCATACCCAAAGAAATTGCTGTTCTTACAGCCGCGCGGATTGCCGCGTTCATACCCGGCGCATCTCCGCCGCTGGTGAGCACACCTATAGTTTTCATAGAATTTCATCTCCAAAGTATTGCTAATAAGGTTTTCGCAACCAAGTTTAACATAGTTGCAACAAATCATCAACCATTATAAAACATTTTTTCCCAATTATCAACACTAATTTTTCTTATTTTATAAATTTTGTGTTGTTTTCACCCGTAACGGAATAAAGGGCGCTAAGCAGCTCATCATCCACATGGGCCCGCAGGTGCTCGGGAGCCTCTAATTTTTTGCCCGTATCCTCGCAAACGATATAAACGGGGGTGGTGCCGTGGTGAGTCCTCAACAACTCACACACCCTACCGAACATAGCCGAAGCCTTGCTATCAACCTTTATATAAAGACCCGTTTTAATATTTTTGACGGGCATATTTGCGGCAGACTCGGGAATAAGCTCCAAGGCTTCACAGATAAGCTCGGTATCCCTATCCTCCCGCTCACTTATTTTGCCCCACATAATAACCGTATTACCCGCGGCAAAAAATGTTCGGTATTTAGAAAAGTTTGCGCCGAAAACAGTAACGGGAATTTTGCCCGTTAAATCCTCAAGGCTTGTAAAGGCTAACATATTACCGTTTTTAAGTTGCTTGGTTTTAATCTCTTCAAGCACGCCTGCAACCTTTACCCTGCTTCCATCGGGGCGGTTGTTTACAATAATATCGCGAACAGATACAAACCCGCCGTTTTTCACGAAGCCCTCATACTGCTTCATAGGATGGCCCGAGAGATAAAGCCCCGTAGCCTCCTTCTCCATAGCATAAAGCTCCTTTTGCGGCATTTCCTCCACTTTATTAAGGGTAAATTCCTCAGGCTCCTCGCTTCCGAAAAGGCCTAATTGACCCTCACCTGAAAAGCGGCGTTGCTCCTCCACTACAGAAAGAACATTATCTATATTATATATCATTGTGCGGCGGTTATCCCCAAGACCATCCAACGCTCCGCATTTTATAAGGCTTTCCAATGCTCTGCGGTTAAGCTCCCTGCCCACGTTCCGTTTGCAAAAATCATAAAGGGATGTATATTTTCCGTCTGATTCCCGCTCTCTTACCAACTTTTCGATGAGCGCCGAGCCTAAATTCTTAACGGCTAAAAGCCCGAAAGAGATATTGTTATCCCGCGCCACGAAATCGGCTACGCTTTCGTTAACGCTTGGTGGCAAAACCTTTATACCGAGCCGTTTGCATTCCTCGGTATAGAGGGTTATTTTACTGCTATCATCAAGAACGCTCGTAAGCAGAGCCGCAATATATTTATCGGGATAATGGCATTTAAGATATGCGGTGGTATAGGCAACCACAGCATAGGCGGCGGCGTGGGATTTATTAAATGCATAGGAGCTGAATGCCGACATTTCATCAAAAATCTTGGCGGCAACCTCTTCGCTTACTCCCCTATTTACTGCGCCCTCGCAGATAACGTTGCCCTCGCTATCCTTTTCGCCGTATATAAAGGCCTCCCGCTCTTTTTTCATAACATCGTGCTTCTTCTTGGACATTGCTCTTCGCACGATATCGGCGCGGCCTAACGAATATCCCGCAAGACTGCGGAATATCTGCATTACCTGCTCCTGATAAACGATACAGCCGTAGGTTACTTTAAGAATAGGCTCCAAAAGGGGCGTATCATAGGTGACCGCCTCGGGATGATGGCGATTATAGATATATCTGGGTATTGAATCCATAGGACCCGGGCGGTAGAGGGATAGTATGGCTATTAAATCCTCAAGCGTTTCGGGACCGAAGCGTCGGAGAACGTTCTTCATACCGTCCGATTCGAATTGGAATATACCGTCCGTAAGGCCCTTGCCCATCATCTTAAATGTGTCCTTATCATCAAAGGGGATATTATCTGCGGAAAATCGGGGATTCTCTTTTCTGATTTCCCTTTCGGTATCGGCTATTACGGTAAGGTTTCTCAGCCCCAAAAAGTCCATTTTAAGAAGACCTAATTCATCAAGGGCGGTCATAGTATATTGGGTTACTACCATACCGTCATTAACAGCCAAGGGCACATACTCATCTACTCTTTTATCGGATATAACCACACCTGCGGCGTGGGTTGAGGCGTGGCGGGGCATACCCTCCACCTTTATTGCCATATCGAGCAATGCCTTTATCTGCTCATCGGTTTCGTATAGATTTTTAAGCTCTGCGCTACTCTGGAGGGCTTTTGTTAGTGTCATCCCCATAGCGTGCGGGATAAGCTTTGCAGTTTTATCGCACACATTATAGGGCAGATCCATAGCCCTACCCACATCCCTTACTGCCGCTCTTGCGGCAAGGGTGCCGAAGGTTACTATCTGAGCCACATGGTCAGAGCCGTATTTATTTACAACGTAATCAATTACCTTAGGTCTGTTAACGAAACAGAAATCAATATCAAAATCGGGCATAGAAACCCTTTCGGGATTCAAAAATCTTTCAAAGAACAGACCGTATTTTATAGGATCAACACCCGTAATACCGATGCAGTACGCGGCAAGACTTCCCGCTCCCGAGCCTCTGCCCGGACCTACGGGTATGCCGCTTTTTTTAGCATAGTTTACGAAATCCCATACTATAAGGTAATAATCCACATATCCCATTTTATTTATGACCGAAAGCTCGTAATCAAGCCTTTCTATAACCTCTTTTTCGGGGGCTTGTCCATACCTCTTATAAAGCCCTTCGCAGCATTTTTCCTTAAAATACTCGAAATGGTCCTTATCACCCGTATCAAAGAAGGGGAGCTTTATTTTGCCGAATTCAAACTCCACATTGCATCTTTCGGCAATCCTTACGGTATTACTTAAAGCCTCGGGAGTATCACCAAAGAGGCCTTGCATCTCATTAAAGGATTTAACATAGAATTCCTCTGTTTTGAATTCCATAGTGTTTTCATCGGTTATTTTACTGCCCGTTTGAACGCACAGTAAAACCTTGTGCATAAAGCTATCCTCTTTTTTAAGATAGTGGGCATCATTGGTGGCAACAAGGCCGATATTAAGCTCGCCCGCCAGCTTCTTTATGAGAGGATTTACATATTTCTGCTCCTCTATTCCATGGTCCTGAAGCTCAAGGAAATAATTATTTTCACCAAAGGTCTGCTTATACCAAAGGGCAGTATCTACCGCCTTTTCCCAATCTCTTGACATAAGCGCCCTCGGTATTTCACCTGCAAGGCAGGCCGATAGGGCTATCAGTCCCTCGCTGTGCTTTGCAAGCAGCTCTCTATCAACCCTCGGCTTTGAATAAAAGCCCTCGGTGAAGCCTGCGGAAACAAGCTTTATTAGGTTTTCGTAACCCTTGTTATTTTCGCAAAGAAGCACAAGATGGCTATAATCGCCATCGGGGGATTTCTGTTTATCAAAGCGGGAATTGGGCGCAACATACACCTCACAGCCAATAATGGGCTTAATACCCCTTTTTTTAGCCGCCTTGTAAAAATCTATAACGCCGTACATAACGCCGTGGTCGGTAATGGCAACCGCATTTTGACCAAGCTCCTCTACGGTATCCATCAGTTTTTCAATACGGCAGCAGCCGTCAAGCAGACTGTATTCCGTATGCAAATGCAGATGAACGAACTCCATACCGTATCCTCCCTGATTATTTTTTAATATCCTCGTAAATTTCTATTATTTTTTTAAGTCTGTGATTAAGACCCGAAACCGTTATACTCTCCTTTGATTGACGGCACAGCTCTCTTAAAGAAAGGTCAGGGTTTTGCAGCCTCAGGGTTGCCGCCGCCACCAAGGGCTCGGGGAGACTGTAAAGAATATCCCTATCTTTAAGATATTCGATGGCTTTTCGCTGAGCAATAGATGCCTCAACCGTGCGGTTTATATTCCCGCTATCGCAGTTTCTTGCCCTATTGGTATTATTCTTAACACTCTTGATTATAGAGGTTTCTATAATTTCAAGGCTACGGGCAGACGCGCCCATAAGGGCTAACAGGTCGCTTATGGTTTCGTTCCGTTTTATGTAAACCACGAAACCCTTGCCCCTCGTTGAAATATTTGCGTTTATATAATGCTCCGAAAGAATGAATTTAAGCTCCTCGGCAAGCGCCCTTTCTTTAACGGGAAAATCTACCCTATAAGCAGTATCGGGGTCGGAGAGATGTCCGCAGGCAAGGAAAACGCCCCTTATGAAGCTTGCGGCGCAACAATCCCTTTCGAAATTCTCTTTATTTATTTTGCCCTCATATATGCCAAAATCCACCGAGGCTAAAATTTTGAGCCTATCGGCCTCGTTTACAACACTCGCCACATAGGTAGGCTTTTTTCCGCCTCCGCAGGAGAGCTCGCAATCCGCGCCATATACGGACTTAAGAAGCCTTGCATAAGCCTGCGCCGCGGCAATATTTTCGGTTTGCATACATATTTTTTTAATTGAAAAAGACCGACTAAACAGCAAAAAGCCGTAGATAAGCGGTTGTTTGCAACATTCAGACGGTCGAATCTTCGCGAGTTCATTCTTAATGTCGATATTAAACGACAAATTCCTCACTCCTATTTATGAATATCTCTGTGAAGCGTGTTGGCATCAAAGCCCTTATCTTTCAGGTGATTACAGATAAGCTCCGCAAAGGTGACAGAGCGATGCTTACCGCCCGTGCAACCAAAAGCAATAACCAACTGACTCTTGCCCTCTTTAAGATAAAGGGGTACTGAAAAATCAAGAAAATCCTTGATTTTTGAAGCAAACTCCTTGCTCTCGGCAAAACCTAAAACATAGCCGCTCACCACTTCTTCAAGCCCTGTTTTCTGTTTAAGCTCCTCTATGTAATAAGGATTGGGCAAACACCTTACATCGAAAACCAGATCGGCATCGGGATCGGCTCCGTACTTAAAGCCAAAGGATTTGCAGAGAATCTTAAGGCCATCGTTATCATCATCCAAAAAAATATCCGCAAGCTGATTTTTAAGCTGAGTTGTGGATATAAGACTTGTATCCACAGTAAAATCCGCCATACTGCGAATATCTTTAAGAGTTTTTCGCTCTTTCTTTACCGCCTCGGTAACCGAAATATCCTCTTTATCGCACAAAGGATGCTTACGGCGGTTTTCCTTATATCTTCGAACTAAAACCTTATCCTCGGCATCTAGGAAAAGAATTTTATAATCGATATTCTTAGCCTTAAGTCCCTTTAACACATCGGATATTTCATTGAACATCTCGCCGCCTCTTATATCGGTGACGATTGCCATTTTATCAAGATTTTCCCCACCCCTTGCGGAAAAATCCACAAGCACGGGGATTATGGCGGGAGGGATATTATCTACACAGTAATATCCCATATCCTCAAGGGCATTGGCGGCAAGAGATTTACCTGCGCCCGACATACCCGTAACTATAAGCAAATTCATTGCCGTCTACCCTCCTTTATTCTCCTACAAAAATCACTTCGGGTTCTAAATTCACCCCATCGTTTTCATAAACTGTTTTCCTGATTATCTCAATCAATTCTTTTACATCTTTACTTGTAGCGCTGCCGCAATTCACAACGAAGCCCGCGTGCTTTTCGCTCACCATAGCATCGCCCACGCGCTTACCTTTAAGACCGTTTTTCTCAATAAGGGCCCCTGCAAAATAGCCCTCAGGTCTTTTGAAGGTGCTTCCTGCGCTTGCAAATTCCAGGGGCTGTTTTTCTTTTCTTCTGCCCATAAAACCATTCATCTTCCCGAGTATCTCTTCCCTTTTACCTTCCTTTAATAAGAAGGTTGCCTCGGTTATAATATAGCCTGAATTTTTGAAGATACTTGTTCGGTAGCCAAGCGCCATATCCTCACGGCTTACGGTTTTGATATTACCCGCATCATCAATATATTTAGCCGATACTACACAATCTGCCATTTCACCGCCGTAGGCGCCTGCATTCATATAAATTGCTCCGCCTACACTGCCTGGTATTCCAAAGGCAAATTCAAGGCCCGAAAGCCCCTTTTCCATAGCCAAGACACAAAGCTTCTGCAATGTTAAACCTGCGCCGCAGGTAACGATATTACCGTTAAAAATTACGTGATTAAGCTCAAGGCTTAAGGTAGCGCCCTTAAGGCCGTTATCTGATACCAAAAGGTTAGAGCCCTTGCCTAAAACGAACAAGGGCACATTATATTTATCTGCCGTTTTCTTAACGAATACCGCTTGCCCTTCATCCTTAACGGTGATAAACATTTCGGCTTCCCCACCGATTTTGAAGGTAGTAAGCTCCTTTAAGCAGACATTGTTTTTTATCTCAATATTATTTTCGGTTAAAGTCTTCAAAAAAGAATTCTTTTCCACAAAAACACCCTTTAATTATTTATAGAGGTTGCAAAGATATGCGGCGCCGATAATACCCGCATTGTTGCCGAGTGTTGCCGCTTTGATTGCGGTTTTGCCATCAGCCTGATGGAAATAGTTCTCCTTATCAACCATATCAACAAGGGGCTTTATAAGGGTATCGCCCTCATTGGAGATACCGCCGCCGATACAAAGGGCTTCGGGCTGGAAGGTATTTATAACATTGATAAGGCCGATGCCGATATATCTGATATATTGATCAACCACCTGCTTACCTGCCTTATCGCCCTTGCGCATAGCATCGAAGGCTGTTCTGCCGCTTACCTTGCTTATATCGCCGCCAACGAGCTCCCACATAACGCTATCCTTGTTTTCCTCCATGGCGGCTTTGGTCTGGCGGATAAGCGCAGTTGCAGAAGCATAGGCCTCCCAACAACCCTTTCTACCGCAGGTACAGGCCTCGCCATCTATCTGAATAGCGGTGTGACCAAGCTCACCGCCTGCATTATTAGAGCCCGAGAAGAGCCTGCCATCAATGATAATACCGCTTCCAACACCTGTGCCAAGTGTTATGGCAACAAAGTGGCTCGTACCCTTGCCTGAGCCTGCTAAAAACTCACCGTAGGCGGCGGCATTGGCATCATTTTCGATAAAGAAATCCTTACCAACGCGTTCTTTTAGCATAGCGCATAAAGGAACATCCACAAAGCCTAAGTTATTGGAATAGGGCACCACACCTGTTTGGGGGTTGATAGAGCCTGGGGTGCCAACGCCCATATAATCAATATCATCAAGGGTTAAGCCTGCATTCTTAACAGCCTCAAAGGTAACCCTTGCCATATCATCTATAATCTCTTCGGCGGGACGGGGCGAGTTTGTTTTTGCCTTTGCAGTAGCAACAACGTTGTAGTTCTCATCAACAACGCCTGCTACGATATTTGTTCCACCTAAATCAATTCCTAATTTATACATATTTTTTTGCTCCTTCCGAGAATTAAAATGCCTCTACTTTATCGTTTGATTTACCCTTGAAATCATCGGCCATACCAAGCCTTCCAAGCAAATCCTCTGCCGCGTTATAACCAAGCTTTTTCTGACGGCTGTTCATAGCGGCAACCTCAATTATAACCGCAAGGTTACGACCGGGTTTTACGGGTATGGTAAGGGATTGAATATTAAGGCCTAATATCTCTGTGGTCTGATTTTCAAGGCCCATACGGTCATACGCCTTGTTAACATCCCAAGGCTCCATATTGATGACCAGATCGATCTTCTCCGTAAGCTTTACCGAGCCCACGCCGAAAATACGGCTTGCGTTAATAATTCCTATTCCGCGAAGCTCGATAAAATGCCTTATATTATCGGGGGCTGTGCCCACAAGAGATTTACTTGAAACACGCCTGATTTCAACCGCATCATCGGCTATAAGACGGTGACCTCTTTTAACAAGCTCAATAGCCGTTTCGCTCTTACCTACTCCACTCTCGCCAAGCAGTAATATACCCTCGCCGTAAACCTCGACCAAAACTCCGTGCTGAGTAACGCGGGGGGCTAAGTGAAGATTCAAAAAGGCTATAAGAGCTGCCGAGAAATCCGAGGTGGATTCACCCGTTTTAAGAAGGGGAACCCCGTATTCCTGCGCTATTTCTTTATAATAATCCTCAACCTCAAGCTCTCTTGCTATAACTACCGCAACGGGCTTACGGGAGAAATACTCCTTCATTCTCTCCCTCGCCTTTTCGGTTGTGAAGCGCTTTAGGAAGCTTGTTTCACTAAGGCCTAAAATCTGAATTCTCTTTTCATCAAAATACTGAAAATATCCTGCGAGCTGAAGACCTGGGCGGTTAATTTCGGGGCTTGAAACCATAATCTCACCGCTGTTTTCAGGCAGGTATAAAGGCTCTAATGAAAACTCCTTTATAATTTTTTCAAGTGAAATGGAAAAATCCGTTCTCATATATTCACTCCTAACCCAAGTTATACAAAGTCATTATACTATATATCTCCCCATTTTCAAACAATTTTTTGAAAAAATACATCTTTTTTTCTCAAATTTATATTTTTCCTTGATATAATAGAGAAATAATTATATAATTATTAAATAAAGATATTTGTTCTCGGAGGAAAGTTTATGAAACTCGGTATGGTGGGATTGCCAAACGTTGGCAAATCAACCCTATTTAATGCTATTACAAATGCAGGCGCGCAATCGGCTAACTACCCCTTTTGCACCATTGAGCCCAATGTGGGTATGGTAAGTGTTCCCGATGAGCGCCTTGAAAAACTTGCGGAGATTTATTCTCCCGATAAATTCACCCCTGCGGTTATTGAGTTTGTGGATATTGCTGGTCTTGTTAAAGGCGCATCCAAGGGTGAAGGCCTCGGCAACAAGTTCCTTTCTAATATCCGCGAGGTTGATGCCATCGTTCATGTTGTACGCTGCTTTGAAAGCACCGATATAATTCACGTTGAAGGCTCTGTTGACCCTGCAAGAGATATTGAGACCATTAACCTTGAGCTTATCTTCTCGGATATGGAGATAGTAAGCAGAAGACTTGATAAAGCCACCAAGCTTGCCAAGGGGGACAAGTCTGCCGCGGCTGAAGTCGAATTCTTAAAAAGGCTTATGGCTCACTTGGAAGCAGGTCTTCCCGCCCGTTCTGTTGAGGTTACGGGTGATAACGAGCAGGAAATTCTTGATACCACGGCGCTTCTCTCCTTAAAGCCCGTTATATATGCCTGCAATATGAGTGAGGATGATTTTATAAACGGTATTGAGGATAACGCCCATTTTGCCACCGTTAAGGAAATAGCCGCAAAGGAGAAGGCAGAAATTCTCCCCATCTGCGCGGCCCTTGAAGCCGAGATTTCGGGACTTGAGGATGATGAAAAGGTTATGTTCCTTGAGGATTTAGGTCTTGAAAGATCGGGCCTTGACCGTATGATTCAAAAATGCTACAGCCTTTTAGGTCTTATCTCCTATCTTACCGCAGGCAAGCCTGAGGTAAGGGCGTGGACCATTACCGAGGGCACCAAGGCTCCTCAGGCGGCGGGTAAAATTCACACCGATTTTGAACGCGGCTTTATTCGAGCCGAGGTTATAGCCTATGATGATTTCATAAATAAGTGCGATGGCAATATGGTAACGGCTAAAGAAAAGGGCCTTGTGCGCAGCGAAGGCAAAGAATATGTTATGAAAGACGGAGATATCGTTCTTTTCAGATTTAATGTTTAATCGGGCCCCTATCACCCAATAATATTTTGGGTGATTAAATTGAAAAACAATAATGTAAGGGTTATCCAATTTTCTTTTGGGGCAATAGGCTATGGCTTTCTCGAACTGCTGTGGCGCGGAAGAACACATTGGTCTATGCTGATAGCGGGTGGGCTTTCCTTTTTAGGCCTTGGCTCCATAGGAAAAAGAATGAAGAACTGCTCTGCCGTTAAAAAGGCCGTTGCGGGAAGTCTTCTTATAACCTCTATTGAATTTGTTTTCGGCGTGATTTTCAACATCATACTTAAAAGAAATGTTTGGAACTATAGCAAAATGCCCTTAAATCTTTTCGGGCAGGTTTGCGCCCTTTATTCTGTATTATGGGGAATTTTAAGTCTTGCGCTTATCCCCTTTACCGCTGTTTTTGAAAAATATCTTAAGAAGGAGTAAGGAGCTTATGTACCGCAATACCTTTGTAAAGATCGATAAGAGCATACTAAAAGAAAACGTACATAATATAACCCAAAGCTATAGCGAATATAAATACTTTTTCGGTGTAGTTAAGGGAGATGCCTACGGTCACGGCTTTGAGGTAATTAATTCCCTTATTGAAGGCGGAGTTAATTACTTGGCGGTTGCCACTCCCGAAGAGGCTTTAAGGGTAAGGGATTTTAATAAAGAAATTCCCGTGCTTTGCTTAGAGCCTGTGAACACAAATGCTTTCTCAGCTCTTTGCGAAAACGATATCACCTTTACGGTGGATAGTTTGCAAAACGCAAAGGAGCTTTGCTCTTATGAGTGGAAAAAAACCATAAAGGCTCATATAAAGCTTGATACGGGTATGAACAGATTAGGCTTTAAGGATGAAAACCAGCTTAAAGAAGCGCTTGATCTATTAAAAAAGAACCCCAAGATAGAGCTTGAAGGAATTTACACCCATCTTGCTACAAGCGGAGTAAACGATATTTACTATGACCTTCAATTAGATAATTTCTCAAAGCTTACACGGGATATTGATCTTAAAAGCATCCCGATAGTTCATATCGGCCGCTCTTTAATTCTCGTTCATCATAAGAAGCCCCCGTTTGTAAATGGAGTAAGACTCGGCATTTGTATGTACGGCTTTTCACAAAGTCTGCCCGAGCCTACGGGTATTAGAAAAATAAAGCGTGATTTTCTTCTTAAACACAAGGGGATAAGCGAGAGTATTCTCTCAAACGATTTACACCTTCACACCGCCTTTTCTCTTTACAGCGAGGTTATCTCTGTAAAGAAGGTTAAAAAGGGTGAGTTTGTAGGTTATTCGGCAGGCTTTATTGCAAACGAGGATATGAACGTTGCCACCCTTGCCATAGGCTATTTTGACGGAATGGATAAAAAGCTCGGCAAGGTAGTTATAAACGGAGAAAAATGCGAAATCTTAGGCGAGGTGTGTATGGATATGACCGCCGTAAAGGTTTCTGACCGTGTTTCCTGCGGTGATTTAGCCGAAATTTTCGGTTACACGGTAAGCATCAGCGAAGCGGCAAGGAATATGGGTGTTAACGCCTATAAGGTATTTACGGGTATATCTCACCGAGTACCGAGAATTTACGAATAATTTAAGGATTTAGAACATTTATGGATTTTGATATTCTTATAATCGGCACCGATGCCAACGCCTATTATATGGCAAGATGCTTTCACGAGCAATACGGTAAAAAGGCAACCCTGCTTGGAAAATCTCCCCTGCCCTATACCTCATTTACAGATATACTTAATCTTAAATACGATGAAAATATATGGAGTGAAGAGGGCTTTCTAAAGGCTCTTTATGAGCATAAGGCGAAGGTGGGAGAAAAAAAGGTTTTGCTTATAAGCTCCAATGAAACCTACGCCGGCTTTATTGCAAAGAATAAAGAAAAGCTAAACCTTGCAGGTTATGTTTTTAACTATCCCGATTCTGAGCTTATAAACTCTCTAATGTATAAAGAGGAGTTTTATAAGACCTATGAGTATAGCGTTCTTGATTTACCAAAGACCGCTTATTACGATTGCAAAAAGCAGGGTGAGATACCCTCGGGCTTTACCTACCCCGTTATACTCAAGCCCAGCAATGTTATTCTTTACAATCATCTATCCTTTGAGGGTAAGAATAAGATTTACAAAATTGAGAGCGAAGAGGAGCTAAAGAGCACCGTTAAGAGAATAATCGGCGGCGGCTATGATGATATACTCATCATTCAGGATTTTATCCCCGGAGATGATAGCTGTCTTTTTGATGCGGTGGCCTATGCCGACAGCAACAAAAGGGTTACGCTTTTATCCTTTGCGCAGATAGGTCTTCAAGAGCACTCTAAAAATATGGTGGGCAACGCGGCTGTGCTTATAAACGGATATAATCAGTTTGGCGGCACAGAAGAGATATGCTCAAAGCTTAAGGAATTTTTGGAGGGCATCGGCTATCAGGGCTTTGCGGAGTTTGACCTTAAATATGATAGCAGAGACGGTAAATTCAAGGTGCTTGAAATAAATGCACGGCAAGGTAGGAGCAGTTATTATATCTGTCCTCTGGGCTTTAATCCTGTAAAGCTCCTTGCAGATGACCTTATTTACGGCGAGGAAAAGGATTTCACCTTGCTAAAGGATGAGGTGCTACTCTCCTTTGTTCCCAAAGGAATAATTAAGAAATATGTAGTTAATGAGGATTATAGGAAAAAGGCCCTCTTGCTTTGGAAAAAGGGCCACGCAAATCCTCTTTGCTATAAGAAGGATAAAAACCTGAAGAGAAGACTTTATCTTTTAAAGAAAAAGCTTCGTTACTTTAAGGAATACAAAAACGGTTATTGGAAGGTTGATTAACTGATGTGCGGATTTATAGGCTTTACGGATGAACGTACCGCCGAGGAAAAGAAGATTATAGCCAAGAAAATGGCAGACCGTATAATCCATAGAGGACCTGACAGCGAGGGTTATTTTACCGATGATAAGGTAGCCCTTGGTTTCAGGCGCCTTTCTATAGTTGACTTAGCGGGCGGCGACCAGCCTATTTTTAATGAAGACAAAAGCAAGGTTATCGTTTTCAACGGCGAGATATATAATCATAAGGAATTAAGGGCAGACCTTGAAAAGAAGGGACATATTTTTAAGACCAATGCCGATACCGAGGCCATTCTTCACGGCTTTGAAGAATACGGGGTAAATCTGTTCCCTATGCTTCGCGGTATGTTTGCCTTTGTTATATACGATAAGGCCACAGGTAGCCTTACGGGCGCCCGCGACCCCTTTGGCATCAAGCCCTTTTACTACTATAAAAAAGATAATAAGTTTATGTTCGGCTCTGAAATTAAGGGCTTTCTTGACCATCCTGATTTTGAGAAGGAGGTCAACAAAAAGGCTCTTAAGATGTACCTTGTTTTCCAATATTCCGTATTCGAAGAAACCTTTTTCAAAAACGTATATAAATTAACCCCAGGGCATTATTTCACCTATAATAACGGCAAATTTGAAACCAAGCCCTATTTCGAGGTTAAATACGAAAAGGAAGAAAAATCCTACGAGGAGTATAAAACTCTTATTAAAGATGCTCTTGAAAACTCGGTTAAATACCATCAGATTACGGCCGATGTTGAGGTTGGCTCCTATCTTTCGGGCGGCGTTGATTCCTCCTATGTTGTAAGCGTTGCCAAGCCTGATAAAACCTTCACCGTAGGCTTTGATGTTAAGGGCTTTGATGAAACCAAGATGGCTCACGATTTTTCGGCTCTTATGGGTATAAATAACTATGGCAAATACATCTCGAAGGAAGAGTTTTTCGAGGCTCTTCCCCGCGTTCAATACCATACCGATGAGCCCGAGGCAAATCTTTCTGCAGTACCCCTATTATTCCTTTCAAAGCTTGCAAGGGAGAAGGTTAAGGTAGTGCTTTCGGGCGAGGGCAGCGATGAGATGTTCGGCGGATATAACGAATATCCCGAAACGGTAGGGGTCAAACTTTATCTGCTGTTTCCTGAGTTTATCCGTAAAGGTATGGCGGCTATTGCTAAAAAGCTTCCCCATTTCCCCGGTAAAAACACTATTATTAAATACAGCAAGCCCTTCTGCGAAAGATATTTGGGCCACGCTCAGATTATGGATGAGGATGAGGCCAATCAAATCCTTTGCGATGAGCTTAAGGATAATATGACTACTACCGAAGTTCTTGCCCCCTACTACGAAAAGGTTAAGGATAAGGATGATGTGCTTAAGAAAATGTATATTGATATGCATTTCTGGTTACCTCAGGATATTCTCCTTAAGGCCGATAAAATGACCATGGCAAACTCTATTGAGCTTCGCGTTCCATTCCTTGATAAAGAGGTTTGGAAGGTGGCCTCCAAGGTGCCTACAAAGTATCTCGTTAAGGGTAAGAAGACCAAGGTTATATTCAGAGATATTGCTGATGATAAGATGCCTGCCGAATGGTCTGGCAGGAGAAAGCTTGGCTTCCCCGTTCCCTTCTCAAAATGGATAAGGGAAGAAAAATACTATAAGCTCTTAAAGGCTGAATTTGAAAAGCCCTGCGTAAGCCTTTTCTTTAACAAGGAGTTTATCAATAAGCTTCTTGATGACCACTATGAAGAAAAAGCCAACAACGGAAGAAAGCTTTATAATATTTACACCTTCCTAATCTGGTATAATGTTTATTTCGGAGAAAATGTAAATGGGTAAACTGAAAAAATCCTCTTTTTTAGAGGGCGCATTTATTGCCACCGCCTGTATCTTCATAAGTAAGATTTTAGGTATTATCTATGTTATTCCGTTTAACAAGATAATCGGTGAGCAGGGCGGCGCGTTATACGGCTATGCTTACAATATTTACAATATATTTCTTAATATTTCAAGCATAGGCATTCCCTTTGCTATCTGTAAGCTTGCAAGTGAATATCAGGCTCTCGGAGAAATTGATAAAAAGGTAAGAATGTACCGTTTGGGTATGGGAATCATAACCGTTTTCTCAGTGTTATCCTTCCTTATCTGCTTTATCTTTGCCTCTCCCATAGCCACCCTTATTATCGGGGATATTGAGGGCGGAAACACCATCTCAGATGTGGTTTTCGTTATAAGATGTATATCCTTTACCCTGCTTATTGTACCCATGCTTAGTATTAAGAGAGGCTATTTGCAGGGGCATAAGTATATAAGTCAGCCCTCCATCAGTCAGGTTATAGAGCAGATAGTAAGAATAATCGTTATTCTCGTAGGCAGCGCCGCGCTCGTTTATATCGTTAAGGCCGATATTAAATTTGCGGTTGGTATATCTGTTCTCGCGGCGGGTATAGGCGGTCTTGCATCCTATTTATATCTATCGCGAACGGTTAGCAAAAATAAAACCGATTTGAGTCTTGATATAAGGCCTAATGATAAATCAAAGGATAAAGAGATAATCAAGGCCATTATTGTTTGCGCGGTGCCTTATATAATCATCAACATAGCAAACACCCTTTATACCACCACCGATATGATTTTGGTGCTTAAAACCTTACCTAAGCTTAATTTTACGGGTAAGGAAACCGAGTTTGTAAGCAGTGTGTTTACCACCTGGGGCACTAAATTCAACGCTATCATTACCGCCGTTTCAACGGGACTTATAGTCAGCCTTATTCCCCATATCGTTTCGGATTACACAAAGGGTGAAACGGAGAGGGTAAACACTAATTTTAACAAATGCCTTAAAATGATAATCCTTATTATCGCTCCCCTTTCCCTTTTCATAAGCCTTATGGCAGATAGCTTCTGGACCGTTTTCTACGGCAGAAACGAAATGGGCGCTTCTATAATTAAATTTTCAATTATTGTTACGGTGTTTGACTGTCTTTATATGGTGCTTAACTCTGCTATGCAGAGCCTTAACCGTAAGCAGATAATTTATAAGAGTGTGCTTTCGGGCCTTGCGGTAAATCTTGTGCTTGATGTTCCGCTTATGTATCTTTTCTCATATCTTGGTCTTAAAGCATATCACGGCGCTATCACCGCTACCCTTTTAGGCTTTATTGTTTCTAACACCTTAAGCCTTTCATACCTTAAAAAGCATATGAATATAAGCTTTAAGGAAACCCTTAAAACTTTGCCGCGGGCGGCTGTATCCCTATTGGTTTTAATAATTCTCGGTGTGATTGCCAACAAGGTTTTACCCACCGATAACCCATCCCGCCTTGTTCAGATTATTAACATAGCGGTTTCGGGTATAGTTTGCGGCGGCGTTTATCTTATAATCAATCTAAAAGAACTAAAAACAGTTCTACCTGAGAAGCTTCTCAAAAAATTACACTTATCATAAAGAAGGTATAGCTTTGGAATTTTTGCGAAGAACCTGGGCGGAGATAGATGTTTCCGCTCTTAAACACAATCTTAAAATTCTTGAAAACACCTCAAAGGAAAGCAGTATCTGCGCCGTTGTTAAGGCCAATGCTTACGGCCATAGTGACAGTATCGTGGCTCCTGTACTCTGTAAAGCAGGCGTCAACCTTTTTGCTGTTTCCAATATAGAAGAGGCCCTTCATCTAAGGGCGATAGGTATTGATAAGCCTATACTCATTTTAGGTTACACCCCTGCCGCGTTGGCAGGTACCCTCGCTGAGCATAATATCTCCCAATGTGTTTTTTCTCTGAGTTATGCCAATGAGCTTTCCCGTTTTGCAGTAAGCAAGGGAGTTACCGTAAAGGTTCATATAAAGCTTGATACGGGTATGGGCAGAATAGGTTTTGACCTGAGAAGCAATGATTTAAGCGAAATCGACCTTGCCATATCTGCGGCGAAGCTTCAAGGCTTTGAGTTCGAGGGACTCTTCACCCACTTTGCCTTCTCCGACCGAAACGAAACCGAGGAGGATGGATTCACCGATGAGCAGTATGCCCGTTTTGAGCACGCTGTTAAAAGGTTTGAAGAAGCGGGACTTAAGGCAAAATTTAACCATTGCCGTAATTCTGCCGCAATGTTAAAGGATAGCCGTAAGCAACTTGATTTAAGCCGCGCGGGAATATGCCTTTACGGCCTTACCCCATCATCCGAACTCACTCTTAAAGAGGATTTTATTCCCGTTATGACTCTTAAATCTGTTGTATCACAGGTTAAGACCATACATAAGGGTGATACCGTAAGCTATGGCAGAACCTTTGAGGCAGAAAAGGATATGACCGTTGCCACCGTTTCTGCAGGCTATGCAGATGGATACCCAAGGCTCCTTTCAAACAAGGGATATGTTCTTATAAACGGCAAAAAAGCCCATATCTTAGGTCGCGTTTGTATGGACCAATTCGTTGTTGACATTACAGATATTGATAATGTTGCTACCGATAGCGAGGTTATCCTTTTTGGCAAGGACCTGCCCGTAGAGGAAATTGCAGGGCTTTGCGGCACCATAAATTATGAGATAATTTGCGGCGTATCACCGAGAGTTCCTAGAATTGAAGTTAACGAATAAATAAACCAAGGGCGAAGTATGTTCTTCGCCCTTTTTATAAAGCTTATAAAGGAGTAGCAGAGCGGCTATGAAAAAATATATACTAACCCTTGATGAAGGCACCACAAGCGCCCGAGCCATAATATTTGATAAAGAGGGTAAAATAGTTTCGGTTTCCCAGAATGAATTTACCCAGATTTACCCTGCTCCCTCCTTTGTGGAGCACGATGCCACCGAGATTTTATCCGCCCAATATTCCTGCGCTACTCAGGCTATAATTATGGCGGGTATCGATATAAAGGAAATTGCGGCGGTGGGTATCACTAATCAGCGGGAAACCACTGTGCTTTGGGATAAGACTACGGGAGAGCCAATTTATAATGCAATAGTATGGCAATGCAGAAGAACTGCGGATATCTGCGAGGAATTAAAACAAAAGGGCCTTTCAGATTACATAACCGAAACCACGGGACTCAAGCCCGATGCCTACTTCAGCGCCACTAAAATTAAGTGGATTTTAGATAATGTTAAGGGCGCTAAAGAAAAGGCCGAAAAGGGAGATATCCTTTTCGGCACCATTGATACCTGGCTTATGTGGAAGCTATCAGGCGGTAAAATCCACGCCACCGATTATACCAATGCCTCCCGCACCATGCTATACGATATTCACAATATGTGTTGGGATAAAAAGCTGCTTGCTTCCCTTGATATTCCCGAATGTATTTTACCGAAGGTTTACCCCAGCGGCTACAACTACGGCACCGTAAATATTATGGGTGAGGATTTAGCCGTTTGCGGTGTTGCAGGTGACCAGCAGGCCGCTCTATTCGGTCAGAAATGCTTCTTTGCAGGCGATGTTAAAAATACCTATGGTACGGGCTGTTTCCTGCTTATGAACACGGGAGAAAAGGCTGTTAAGAGCAATAACGGTCTTGTTACCACCGTAGCCGCCACACTGCAAAATGAAAAAACACAGTATGCTCTTGAGGGTAGTGTGTTTATCGGCGGCGCGGTTATTCAGTGGTTAAGAGATGAATTAGGTCTTATTAAAACCGCCTCAGAGAGCGAGGAATTGGCAGGTAAGGTAAAGGATAGTGACGGCGTTTACATCGTTCCTGCTTTTGCGGGGCTTGGCGCGCCCTATTGGGATATGTATGTTAAGGGCACTGTGTTAGGGCTGACACGGGGCAGTAACTCAAACCATATTATAAGAGCCGCCCTCGAATCCATTGCCTATCAGAGCAACGATCTGATTGAGGCTATGTCTGCCGATGCCCACATCCCTATAAATGAGCTTAAAGCCGATGGCGGAGCCGCTAAAAATAATCTTCTTATGCAGTTCCAATCGGATATTTCAAATATTAAGGTAACCGTTCCCGATAGCGCGGAGGCTACCGCCCTTGGAGTAAGTCTTATTGCGGGGCTCACCTGCGGGCTTATTAAGGATAGAGAGGAAATTTTAAGTATTGGTGAGAACAGCCGCGCCTTTACCCCCGCCTTTGAAGAGGATAAGCGTTTAAGCCTCATCGGCGGATGGAAAAGGGCGGTTAAGGCTACCAAAGAATTTTCAAAAGGAGAATAACTATGGCTTACAGCATAAAGGATTTCGGCGTTAAATCAAGTGATGGAATACATACCCTGAAAGGCAAGCTTTATATTCCCGAGGGTGAAATCAAGGGACTTTTCCATTTAGTTCACGGTATGACCGAGCACATCGGCCGTTATACCCCGCTATTCGATGCCCTTGCAAACGAAGGCTATCTTTGTTTGGCTTATGACCATTTAGGTCACGGTCACACAGCCGAAAGTGAAAGTGAGCTTGGCTTCATCGCTTCAAAGAACGGCTTTGATTACCTTTGCCGTGATGTTGCGGTATTTTCGGATGCGGTAAGAAAAGAGTATCCCCATAAGCCTTATATCCTTATGGGGCACAGTATGGGCTCCTTTATAGTTAGAATTGCGGCGCAAAAATATATTAAAAATCTTGACCGCCTTATAATCTGCGGAACGGCAGGCAAAAATCCTGCGGCGCCTGTTGGCCGTTTGCTTATTAAAATTATGAAGATATTTAAGGGTGAGCGGGGCTATTCCAAATTTATTCAGAAGATGGCTTTTGGAAGCTATAATAAGCGGTTTGAGGAAAAATCTCCTTACGCATGGCTTACTAAGGACCCCGAAATAATGGCAACCTACAGCAAGGATAAATTCTGCACCTTTAAGTTTACCCTTTCTGCCATGGAGGACCTGATGAACTTAATCATCAACTGCAACAGCGACACTTGGTATAAAGAGCTTTCGGTCAAGCTTCCAATATTGCTTATTGCAGGTAATGATGACCCCGTAGGTGACTACGGTAAGGGTGTTAAATCGGTTTATGATAAGCTAATAAGCACAAAGCACAACGCTGCGCTTAAGCTTTACGAAAATTGCCGCCACGAAATTCTTAACGATACCTGCAAGCAAGAGGTTTTGGAGGATATTTTTGCTTTTTTAGATAAATAAAATTCTTATCTCCTGCCCATAATATGTTGGGTGATAAGAATGAAATCAAAATCGAAAAGCATATTAAAAACTGCCTTTAGCGTTTTTTTAAGTCTGTTTATATTTTCCGCCTTTGTTTACGGCTACCTATATATAGATATGAAAAACAGCAAGGCAGAGGCAGATAACAAGGATTATAATGTACCTTACGAATCCTCTGCCCCCGATAATGTGGGCTTACTTTTGGAGTTAAGCCAAGGCTCAACACTTGTTTATCTCGATTTTGAGGAAAGCAACATTTTGCTTTTAGACCTTAAGGATGAAGCCGCCTCCCCTTCCGATTACGGCTACCCTGCCGATTTTGTTATTAAGACAAGCTATGATACTATAAAAACCGCAGTAGATGCGGTGGGTGGAATTGACCTTGTAATTGAGGAAGAGGACCTAAGGCTTACGGGTGTGCAGGTGGTGGAATATCTATCCACCAAGGTGGATACCTCTTCGGCGCGAAGAGAGATATTTCTGAGCTTTTTTAACAAGGTTTCAAAAAACGGTATTTTAAGAGAGGACCTTATAGCCATATTTGAAAGCGCCACGGGGGATATTACTGTTCCCGATTATTATAGATGGGCAGATTATCTTAAGGGTATGAGCGGAAGAGCCTACTATGTTAACTGATTTGCATAATAATATTACGCAAATCAGTACATAAACCGTTGTATATCGACGCTTTTACTTAATTTTATTAAGTTTTTAGTGATATTTGTTAATTTTTTAAGGGTTTTTTCACTTTTTTCATTTGAAAGTTAGAACTTAAGTTGCCTTCATTGACAAAGGATGACAAAAACCGTATAATGATTACTATATTTTATTTAAGGTGTGATATTTTTGAACAATGTTAACGAATTGTTCGGCAGTATGGTTTTTAATGACTCGGTGATGAAGAAAAGCTTACCCGAGGATACATACAAAAAGCTATGGGAGGCTGTATCGCTGGGTAAGGCTATTGACCGTAGCATTGCAGATACTGTTGCAAATGCTATGAAGGAGTGGGCCATTGAAAAGGGCGCTACCCATTTTTCTCATTGGTTCCAGCCTATGACGGGCATTACCGCCGAAAAGCACGATAGCTTTATAGCGCCTACTGATGATGGGCACATAATAATGGAATTTTCGGGCAAGGAGTTAATTAAGGGTGAGCCTGATGCCTCATCCTTCCCTTCGGGTGGACTTCGCGCCACCTTTGAGGCCCGCGGCTACACCGCTTGGGACCCTAGCTCCTTTGCCTTTGTTAAGGATAACACTCTTTGCATCCCAACCGCCTTTTGTTCCTATGGCGGTGAAGCGCTTGACCAGAAGACCCCCTTGCTTCGCAGTATGGATGCAATAAACAAGCAGGCTCTCCGCCTTGTTAAGCTTTTAGGCCTTAAGGATGTGGAGCATATTGATGTTACGGTTGGTCCTGAGCAGGAATATTTCCTTATAGATAAGGAATTATTCAACCTCCGCCCCGACCTTATGTTCTGCGGAAGAACACTTATCGGCTCTATGCCGCCCAAGGGGCAGGAAATGAACGACCACTATTTCGGCGTTATAAAGCCCCGCGTTGCCGCGTTTATGCGTGAGCTTGATGAGGAGCTTTGGAAATTGGGCGTGCTCGCTAAGACCGAGCACAACGAGGCTGCTCCCGCTCAGCATGAGCTTGCCCCCATTTTCACCACAATCAATATTGCGGCTGACCACAATCAGCTTACAATGGAAATGATGAAAAAGGTGGCATCCCGCCACGGACTTGTTTGTCTTTTACACGAAAAGCCCTTTGACGGCGTTAACGGCTCGGGTAAACACAACAACTGGTCCCTTTCCACCAATACAGGTATTAACCTCTTAAAGCCAGGCAAGGTACCCAGTGAAAACAAGGTATTTCTTATCTGCCTTGCCGCCGTTATGAAGGCGGTGGACGAGCATCAGGATTTACTCAGAATTGCCATCGCCTCTGCAGGTAATGACCATCGCTTAGGCGCCGATGAGGCTCCCCCTGCCATTGTTTCTATGTATTTGGGCGAAGAGCTTACCAATATTCTTTATGATATTGAACACGGCGTTCATCACGATGATTCAAAGCGTGTTAAGATGACGGTTGGTACCGAAACCATCCCCTATATAAGAAAGGACAATACCGACCGCAACCGCACCTCCCCCTTTGCATTTACGGGTAATAAATTTGAGTTCAGAATGCTGGGCTCCTCAGCTTCTATATCCGAAACCAATGTTATGATTAACACTATGGTTGCCGATGTGTTCATGGAGTTTGCTGACCGTTTGGAAAAGGCCGAGGATAAGGAAAGCGAAATCAGCACCATAATCAGAGAAACGGTTAAAAATCATAAGCGTATCTTATTTGACGGTGACGGTTACTCTAAGGAATGGGAGGAAGAGGCTGCCAAGCGCGGACTTCTTAATCTTCGCAGTACGGTTGATGCTATTCCCCTATTCAGAAGCGGCGAAAATGTTGCTATGTTTGAGCGCCACGGTGTGCTCAACCGCACAGAGATTAACTGCCGCAGTGATATTGCTCTTGAAAACTACTGCAAGATTCTGCACATAGAGGCTCTCACCCTTATAGAAATGGTTAACCGCGATGTTATCCCCGCTATCAGCGAATATATAAACGCCCTTTGTGATGATGTTTCTAAGAAAGCGGCGGCAGGAATTAAAGGAAAAAGCATTGAAAAGGATATTGCCGAACGCCTTAATAATGATAACAATAACCTTTATAGCTTAGTGGATAAGCTGGAAAAGGCGGTTGAGAAAGCAAGTAAAACTGAGGGACTTCTTGAGAGCGCCAAGATTTACCACGATGACGTTTTATTCATTATGGAAAATATCAGGAAGTGCTCAGATGATGCTGAAAACGTTACCTCCAGAGATTATTGGCCCTACCCAAGCTATGGCGATTTGCTGTTCAAAATTTAATGTGTAAAAAAAAGCGATGAGAAATTTCTCATCGCTTTTTATTTTAGAAAATACCCGTTATAAAAATTTCAATGCCTATTGCTATTAAAATTATTCCGCCGAATATCTGGGCTTTGTTTGCAAGCACTGTGCCGAATTTCTTGCCTATCAGAAGACCTATCATACAGATGATAAAGGTTACAACCGATATAATAAGAGCGGCTATCACGGCGCTTAATAAATCATATTCAGCTATAGTAAATCCTACGGACAGCGCATCTATAGAGGTGGCAATGCCCTGAACTAAAAGGGAAATAAACCCAACGCCCGCACACTCTTCCTCTTCGTTTCCCTTAATGCCATCAACAAGCATCTTACCGCCTATAAACAAAAGCAACGCCAAGGCTATAAATGGAATGAATTTCTGAAAAGCAGAAAAATACTGCAAAAGGGAATGAACGCATATCCACCCAAGCAGCGGCATAGCCGCCTGAAATCCTGCAAAAACGCCTGCTACAAGGAACATTTTTCTTCTTTTCATACAGGGCTCATTAAGGCCGTTTGCCATAGAAACCGAGAAGGCATCCATAGCAAGACCTACGCCTAAAAGGATGCTGTTAAAAAAGAAAACAAAATCGAGTTGCAAGTAAAGGCCTCCTATTTAAGTTTAACTGTTTCTCCCGCCTTTACACAAACCATTTCCAAGGGCTTGTAGGGGGTTTCTCTCTTTTCAAACCAAACATCAATGGTGGTGGGATTGTAAACAAGGCTGTGATCCATAGAAAACTCAAGGGAACGGAATGCTTCTATATATCTGTAAATCTCTATATTAGTAGCATACCAAATCTCACTGTTGCCCGACATCATCTCGGCAAATTCCTCAATATGCTCCCAATTATTATTACGGGAAAATTCATAGGCGTGGCCCCACACATAGAAAAGAAGACCATCATTATTTCCAAGACCTATTCTATGCATATCGCGGGCTAAAAAGTCCTTCGCTAAATCAAAAAGATTTTTCGAATCGTGATGGCAGGTAGGTTTGAGCCTTAGCCAATCGCAAGGCAAATCAAAATTATTTGAATGATTTATAGTTCTCGCATAATAAATTCCTGCCGCTTTTAATAACTCTACCGTGCGATCGGATGTGGTACCGTAAGGATAAGCAAGACCATGGATTATGGTGCCCGTAAGCTCTTCAAGACGGCGCCTATCCTCCATAATCTCATATAATGCTAAGTTATCGGGAAGCTTTTCAAGGAAGGGGTGGTTAAGGCCGTGGCAGGCAAGCTCCTGACCGTTCCTAAGATATAAATCCTTTATAATCTCAGCCGATAAGTGATTGGCATTGGAGGAAAAAAGGTTACTGTTTACATTAAAGGTACCCTTAAGACCATATTTCTTAAAGATTTCTACAAGCCTTACATCCTCAGTTACGCCATCATCATAACTAAATGTAAGCGCCTTGGGTTTACCATCAGGAAATCGTAAAAAACAGTTCATAGTAATTACTCCTATGTAAATTTATTACAATTATTATAATACTAAAAGCAACGAAATACAAGGGGGAATTGAATAATAGGGACTTTCCGCGCACTATCGTGCGCTATCGCGCCGCAAGCTGCTTGCCCACGTCGGCGAAAACCGTTACCCGAACGCTTTTCTTCCGCTTCGCTCCCTCCTTGTTAGAGTCCCTGTTGTGAAGCATATAAAAAATAAGACCACCCAAACGGGTGGTCTTATTTTTGGTGGACCAACAGGGACTCGAACCCCGGACCGACCGGTTATGAGCCGGTTGCTCTAACCAACTGAGCTATTGG
>JAFTWW010000010.1 GCA_017465085.1 Clostridia bacterium
ATCAAATGCCTGCAACGAATCGTTTAAGTATGTCAAGGGTGATTATGTTGCTCATCTTGATGCTGATGATTTATGGGATCCTGAAAAAATTGAAAAGCAGGTTGCTTTTTTAGAGAAACATTCAGAGTATGGCGCTTGCTTTTCTTATGCGGAAATAATTGATGAAAATGGTAATATTGCCGATGAACGCTATGATTATTTTAGAAATATATACGCCTTTGAAAATCGATCTCAAGCACAAATTCTCAGACACTTTTTCGATCACGCCAACAAGCTGTGCCACCCCAGTTCTGTTATTAGAACTGAAATAATAAATAAGCTTGGCAAACACGATACCTCTTTGCAAATTCTGCACGATTTCGATTATTGGATGCGTCTTATAATAATATGTCCCATATATGTTTATCCTGAGCCGCTTACGCTTGTAAGGCGCCACAACGATAACAATAGCGAAATGTCGAATGAAGATTGGATAGGACACGATACAGAACTTGTAAGATTGATTTATAAATCAATTTGTTCTTGCCCAGATGAACTTTTTCTTAACGCTTTTGAAGATAAACTCATCTTAAATGGTAAGCATTCTCACGAAGAAGTTGAGTTAGAAAAAGCTTTTTTGTTGCTTGAGGGCACCTTGACTTTTAAGGGGAATCCCGTTTTAGGACTTGATAAGTTTGCAGAACTTTTTGCCGATGAAGAATATATAAAGCTCGCGAAGGAAAAGTTCGATTTTACTACAAGAGATCTATATAAAATACAAACAAAGCAGGCTTATTTCAGTCCGGCTAAGCATGCAAATCTTATTGAAGAGTTTATTACAACAACTGCTTGCGCTCAAAATGCTTCCGCTAATATAAAAATGCAAAATGCTACCATCAATAATTTTGGTAGCAGTACAAGCAGTTTTACGATAGACTGTTTAATCCGTTTTTTGCGCCGATATAGAATTACTCGCGGTTTATTGAAATTAATTAAGCTGATATTAACTATCAGACCTCGAAATATCCTTTTACGTATTAAAAAGATTTTTTCGAAGCCTAGCAAAATTCACCGTTATCATATTACTCAATCAGAAAAAAAGTACCAAGCATCATATAAATTTGATAAGCATATTAAGTTCAGTATTCTTGTTCCATTATATAATACACCCAAGAAGTATCTAATTGATATGATTGAATCTGTCAAATCTCAAACATATTCGGATTGGGAATTATGTCTCGCGGACGGTAGCGACACTAATCATAATTATGTGTCTAAAATTTGTACCAAACTTGCCCGTCGTGATTGTAGAATTAAATATAAAAAGCTTGATGATAATTTCGGTATTTCCGAAAATACTAATGCTTGTATTGATTTGGCTTCCGGTGATTATATTGCCCTGTTTGATCACGATGATTTGTTGCATCCATCTGCATTATTTGAGATAATGCAAGCGATTTCTGAATGTGGTGCTCAATTCATTTATACTGATGAAGCTACCTTTGTGGGCGACAATACAGAAAAAGTAGTTAATTATCACTTTAAACCTGATTTTTCACCTGATACACTTCGATCATATAATTATATTTGCCATTTTTCTGTTTTTTCCAAAGAGCTTTTAGATCAAGTTGGAAAATTCAGATCTGAGTGCGATGGAAGTCAGGATTATGATTTAATTTTAAGACTTACCGAAAAAGCAAATATTGTCTATCACATACCTAAGATTCTATATTATTGGCGTGCTCATCCGCTTTCAGTTGCATCCACAGCATCAGCTAAACCGTATGTTGTAGATGCAGCTAAAAAAGCTATTAGCGATCATCTCGATAGGGTTGGGCTCAAAGGCGAAGTACTTAATTCCTACGCTCCTACTACCTATAAGATCAAATATGAAATTGATGGAAAACCTTTAATTTCTATCATAATACCAAATAAAGATCATATCGTTGATCTTAAGAGATGCATTGACTCTATATATGCGAAGAGCACATATGAAAATTTTGAAATCATTGTAATAGAGAACAACAGTAAAGATATTGCCACCTTTGAATATTATAAAGCGTTACAGTTTGCTCACGATAATCTTCGGGTTATATATTGGAAAGATGAGTTTAATTATTCTGCAATTAATAATTTTGCTGCGACCTTTGCTGAGGGTGAATACATTTTATTACTTAATAATGACATTGAAATTATTTCATCGCAGTGGATTGAGGAAATGCTTATGTTTGCTCAAAGGGAAGATGTCGGTGCAGTCGGCGCTAAACTTTATTATCCTGACGATACTGTTCAGCATGCAGGTGTAATTCTCGGTATCGGAGGGGTAGCAGGGCACTCACATAAATATTTCAATCGCAATGATTACGGATATGCATCACGTCTTACTATAGCTCAAAATCTCTCTGCATGCACCGCCGCCTGCCTTTTGATGAAAAAATCTGTATTTGAGGAAGTTGGCGGTCTTGATGAAAAATTCAAGGTAGCATTTAACGACGTTGATTTATGTATGAAAATTCGCAAGGCGGGATATTTAATTATCTATACACCATATGCCGAGCTTTATCATTATGAATCAATAAGTAGGGGAGCTGAAGATTCTCCTGAAAAAATTAAACGCTTCAATTCTGAGATTGATTTGTTCCTTAGTAAATGGGACGATGAGTTAGAACGTGGCGACCCGTATTATAACCAAAATCTGACCCTTAAATTTGAAAATTTTTCAATTAAAGAAGAATAAATAGATTTTTAATATTGGTTTTTGCATTTTTTTGCAAAAACCAATATTTTTTTGTTTACTTTTTAACAATCTAGTGTTATTATATATCTGTATGAGGTTGTCCAAGTTAGGATTTCTCGCACATTATTATTTTTAGGAGGAATTTTTCCATGGCCAGAAAATTCAAGACGATGGACGGTAATAACGCCGCTGCTCATGTATCCTATGCGTTTACTGAAGTAGCAGGTATTTATCCTATTACCCCGTCCAGCCCTATGGCAGACTATGTTGATCAGTGGTCCGCACAGGGTCTTAAAAACATTTTCGGCACAACAGTAAAGGTTGCCGAAATGCAGTCCGAAGCAGGTGCTGCAGGTACAGTTCACGGTTCATTAGCAGCCGGTGCTCTTACCACCACCTATACCGCTTCTCAGGGACTTTTGCTTATGATCCCCAATATGTATAAGATTGCCGGTGAGTTATTACCATGCGTGTTCCACGTATCTGCACGCTGTGTTGCTTCTCACGCTCTTAACATTTTCGGTGACCATTCAGACGTATATGCTTGCCGTCAGACCGGTTTTGCTATGCTTGCTGAAACAAATACTCAGGAAGTTATGGATTTAGGCGCCGTTGCTCACCTTGCTACCATAAAGAGCAGAGTACCTTTCATCAACTTTTTTGATGGTTTCCGCACTTCTCACGAAATCCAGAAGATTCAGGTTTGGGATTTTGAGGATCTTAAGGAAATGTGCGATATGGATGCAGTTGCTGCTTTCCGTAAGCGCGCCCTTAACCCCGAGCATCCCGTTATGCGCGGTTCCCACGAGAACGGAGATATCTTCTTCCAGCACAGAGAGGCCTGCAACAAGTATTATGATGCAGTTCCCACTATTGTTGAAGAATATATGGATAAGGTTAATGCTAAGCTTGGCACTAACTATAAGCTCTTTAACTACTATGGCGCTGAGGATGCAGAGCGTGTAATTATCGCTATGGGCTCCGTTTGCGATGTTGCTGAAGAGGTTATTGATTATCTTAACGCTATGGGTGAGAAGGTAGGTCTTGTTAAGGTTAGACTTTATCGTCCTTTCTCTGCTGAAAAGTTAGTGGAAGCTATCCCTGCTACTACCAAGAAGATTGCTGTTCTTGACAGAACTAAGGAACCCGGCTCTCTCGGCGAACCCCTATATCTTGATGTTGTTGCCGCTCTTGCTGCTACCGGCAGAAAGATTGATGCCGTTGTTGGCGGTCGTTACGGCCTTGGCTCCAAGGATACTCCTCCTTCAAGCATTTTTGCTGTATATAAAGAACTGGCTAAGGATGCTCCTAAGCATAACTTTACAATGGGTATCAACGATGATGTTACCAACCTTTCTCTTCCCGAGGAAGAGGCTCCCAACACCGCAGCAGAAGGCACTATTGAGTGCAAGTTCTGGGGTCTTGGCGGTGACGGTACCGTTGGTGCTAATAAAGACTCTATAAAGATTATCGGTGACCATACCGATAAGTATGTTCAGGCTTACTTCCAGTATGACTCTAAGAAGACCGGCGGTATCACCATTTCTCACCTTCGTTTCGGTGATAAGCCCATTAAGAGCCCCTACTATATCAATAAGGCTGACTTCGTTGCTTGCCACAACCCCTCTTATGTAATTAAGGGTTACAAGATGGTTAACGATGTTAAGCCCGGCGGTGTATTCCTTATCAACTGCCAGTGGTCTGCCGAAGAGCTTGATAAGCATATGCCTGCAGAGGCTAAGCGTTATATTGCTAAGAACAATATTCAGCTTTATACCGTTAATGCTATTGACCTGGCAGCCCAAATCGGTCTTGGCAAGCGTACCAACACCGTTTTACAGTCTGCTTTCTTCTCACTTTCTAAGGTTCTTCCTGCTGAGGATGCTATTGCATACATGAAGGAAAAAGCCCAGAAGTTTATGAAGAAGGGTAAAGAAATCGTTGAAATGAACGAAAAGGCTATCGATGCAGGCGCAACCGCTTATGTTAAGATTGATGTTCCTAGCAGTTGGGCCGATGCTGTTGATGAGGTTAAGGCAGGGGAGGATACTTCTGCTTCCAAGCTCGTTAAGATGGTAGATAATATCATGAAGCCCGTTGGCCTTATGAACGGTGATTCTCTGCCTGTTTCCGCATTTATGGACCATGCAGACGGTACCTTCGAGCAGGGCGCATCCGCTTATGAAAAGCGTGGCGTTGCTGTTATGGTTCCCGAGTGGAATAATGAAACCTGTATCGGTTGTAACAAGTGCGCATTCGTTTGCCCCCACGCTACAATCCGTCCCTTTGCTTTGTCTGATGAAGAGAAGGCTGCTGCTCCCGAAAATATGAAGGTTGCAGTTAAGGAGAAGCTCGTTACCAATAAGGGTTACTCCTATGTTATGACCGTTTCTCCCCTTGATTGTATGGGATGCGGCGTATGTATAGGCGAATGTCCCACCAACTCTCTTAAGATGGTTCCTCAGGAATCTCAGCTTAAGGAGCAGGATGTATTTGATTACTGCGTAGCTAACGTTACCGAGAAGGAAGGCGTTGCTACCGATGCTAACGTTATCACATCTCAGTTTAAGAAGCCTTTACTTGAGTTCTCAGGCTCCTGCGCAGGTTGTGCTGAAACTGCTTATGCACGTCTTGTAACTCAGCTCTTTGGTGATAGAATGTATATCTCCAACGCTACCGGTTGTTCGTCAATCTGGGGCGGTCCCGCTGCAACATCTCCTTACACCGTTAACGCTGATGGCCACGGTCCTGCTTGGGCTAACTCACTCTTTGAGGATAATGCTGAGCACGGCTACGGTATGTTCCTCGGTCAGAGAGCTATCCGCGAGCGTTTAATTGATGATGTTAAGGGCATTGTAGCTTCCGATAAGTGCTCTGCTGATGTTAAGGCTGCAGGTGAAGAGTATCTTGCTACCGTTAATGACGGTGATAAGAATACCGCCGCTTCTAACGCTTTAGTTGCCGCTATCGAAAAGGCAGGCGCTAACTGCGAGCTCTGCAAGGATGTTCTTGATAACAAGGAATACCTCTCCAAGAAGAGCGTATGGATCTTCGGTGGTGACGGTTGGGCATACGATATCGGCTTCGGCGGTGTTGACCACGTTCTTGCTGCCGGCAACGATGTAAACATCATGGTATTTGATACCGAGGTTTACTCCAATACCGGTGGTCAGGCTTCTAAGGCCTCCAACATCGGTCAGGTTGCTCAGTTCGCTGCAGCAGGTAAGGCTATCGCTAAGAAGAGCCTTGCTGAAATTGCAATGTCATACGGCTACGTATATGTTGCACAGATTGCTATGGGCGCTGATATGAATCAGACTCTTAAGGCTATCAAGGAAGCCGAAGCATACAATGGTCCTTCCATCGTTATTTGCTATGCTCCTTGCGAAATGCACTCTATTAAGGGTGGTATGGTTAACTGCCAGAAAGAAATGAAGAAGGCTGTTGCCTGCGGTTATTGGGATATGTTCCGTTATAACCCTGCTCTTAAGGCAGAAGGCAAGAATCCCTTCAGTCTAGATAGTAAGCCTGCTACCGAGGATTACCGTGAGTTTATCCTCAACGAAGCTCGTTAATCTTCACTTACCCGTTCGTTCCCCGAGCGTGCTGAGGAGCTCTTCGAGCAAGCAGCTAATGCTGCTAAGGCACGCCGTGCTCACCTTGAAAAGTTAGTTGAGCTTTACGGTAAATAATTCCTAAAATGTTAAAGACTTCCGTCCCAAAAAGGCGGAAGTCTTTTAATTTTCCTTAAATTTTTGATAAAACGAAAAATTTGTAATAATTTTGTAACTTTTTTTAATATAGCACTTGAAAAAAATGCTCGTATTGTGTAAAATAGATATGTATATATAAAATAAATATATAGGATGTGCGAAAAAATGTCAAACCGTATTTTCCAGAGCGTAGTTCAGCAGATGAAAGAGGTAGTGGATAAGACCTTCGGTGTTGTTGATGAAAATTATACCGTAATTGCTTGTAGCGATCAGAGCAAGAGGGGAGAGCAGATGCTCATTAACCGCTTCTCCGATGATGGTGCGTTTACCTCCTTCGGTTATTCCTTCAGAGCTATAAACGATGGTCACAATAGAGATTATTATGTTTTTGTTGAGGGCGATGATGTTATTTCGGGTAGATATGCCGCTATTATTGCAGTTGCTCTTACTAATATCAAGTATTATGATGATGAAAAACACGATCGCAGTAATTTTGTTAAGAATATCATTCTTGATAACATTCTTATCGGTGATATATATCTTAAGGCCCGTGAACTTCATTTTAACAGCGATGTAAATAGAGTTGTTATCCTTATCCGAAACGCTGAGCCTAACGATATCTCTGTATTTAGTGTTCTTCAGAATCTTTTCCAGGAAAAGACCAAGGATTTCTTAATCAACATAAATGAAACCGATATTGCTCTTGTAAAAGAAACCGATCATGATATCGTTTCCAAGAACATTGAGGAATTGGCGTCAACTATCGCTGATACAGTTTCTGCAGAGTGCTATTCTAAGGTTAATATCGGCATTGGTACTATCGTCGATAATCTTAAAGAGCTTGCCCGTTCCTTTAAGGAAGCGCAGATTGCTCTTGAGGTTGGTAAGGTATTTGATACTGAAAAGAATATTATTTCCTACGATAATCTTGGTATTGCAAGGCTTATATATCAGTTGCCCACAACATTGTGCGAAACCTTCTTAAGAGAGGTATTCAAGCGTGGCTCTATTGATAGTCTTGATCAAGAAACCCTGTTTACTATTCAGCGTTTCTTTGAGAACAACCTCAATGTTTCCGAAACATCAAGAAAGTTGTTTGTACATAGAAACACTTTAGTTTACAGACTTGAAAAGATTAAAAAGATTACCGGTCTTGATCTTCGTGAATTTGACCACGCAATCATCTTTAGGATTGCTCTTATGGTTAACAAGTATCTTAAAAATACACCAATAAAATATTGATGAAAGAGTGATTTTTTCAAATGCAAACTGATACATTTGAAATAAATAGAATATCGGATAAACCCGTTATTGAATTTAAGGGTGTATCCAAAACCTATGCCACGGGTACCCACGCTATAGAAGATGTTAATATCCGCATAAACCGTGGCGAATTTGTTTTCGTGGTTGGCTCCTCGGGCGCAGGTAAAAGTACCTTTATGAAGCTTATTATGCGTGAAGAAAAGGCAAATACGGGCACTGTTATGGTAAACGGTTTTAACCTTACCAAAATGACCCGTAATCAGATTCCTATGCTACGCAGAACAATGGGTATCGTGTTCCAGGATTTCCGCCTAATTCCCACTATGAATGTATTTGATAATGTGGCATTCGCGATGCGCGTTGTTGGCGCTTCCGATAAGGAAATTCGTTTGAAAGTACCTAAGGCTCTTAGTAAGGTTGGTCTTGGCGATAAAGCCCATTCCATGCCTATGCAGCTTTCGGGTGGCGAACAGCAAAGAGTTGGTCTTGCTCGCGCCCTTGTTAATTCGCCCGATCTTATCATTGCGGACGAGCCCACGGGTAACGTTGACCCCAATATGTCTTATGATATAGTATCTCTTTTAACCGAGATAAACAAGCGCGGCACCACAATTCTTATGGTTACTCACGACCACAATCTCGTTCGTGATTTCCAGCACCGCGTAATTATGCTCGATTCGGGTAGAATTGTTGCAGATAATGCTGCAGGAGGTGCCGAATAATGAAAACTCGTAGTGTTAAATATTTAATCAAAGAGGGCATCTCTAATACTTGGGTTAATAGGTTGATGTCCTTAGCATCTATCGGTGTTCTTGTTGCTTGTATGGTTGTTATTGGCCTTGCTATTCTTATTTCTGAGAATGTTACTATGGCGCTTGGAAGACTCGAACAGCAGAATGTTGTTATGGTTTATATGAAGGACTATAACTGGGCTCTGTATGGCGATACAGAAAGGGAAGAAGAAACATCATCCGAGGAAACACCAGCCGATACTTCCTCTGATACTGTATCGGGCGCTACAACGTCCGCAGATGATACTACCTCAACAGAAACGCCTGTGGACGATGGCTCTGATGAAAACGGAATTAAAGAAACCGATTATGTTATCCATAATGAAAAGGAAGCAAAAGATCTTTGTGATAAAATAGCGGCTCTTGAAAATGTTCAGGATGTTGAATATATTTCAAGTGATGCAGGTCTTGAAGCCGCAAAGGAAACTATGCTTCAAGGTCAGGCAGAATATTTCACCTTCCTTGATGATGAATTCGGCAACCCGATATCTGCCGCCGCTAAGGTCACCATGGTTAATATGGATAAGTTTGAGGAAACCCTTCTGCAGATAGAACAGCTCGATGGTGTTGATACCATTCAGTCTAACAGTGATCTTGCGGATAAAATTAACGCCATCAAAAGCGGACTTACCGTTGCGGGTATAGCCATTATGGCAATTTTAATCGTTATTTCTCTCGTTATTGTTTCCAACACAATCCGCGTTACTATGTATAACAGAAAGCTCGAAATCAGTATTATGAAGGCCGTTGGCGCAACTGATGCTTTTATACGAATCCCCTTCATAGTAGAGGGTATGCTTATCGGCGTTGTTTCGGCATTGATTTCGGAAGGATTGCTCTATTTCTGTTACCGCGTTGCTACCGAAGCAATCTCTACCACACTCGGAACAGGCGATATTATTGCCTTTGGCGATGTTGCATGGCAGTTACTTGCCATTTTCGTTGCTGTTGGTATTTTCTCGGGCGCACTTGGAAGCTTTATTATGATTGGCAAGTACCTTCGCAAAGAGGGAAGCGAATTTGCGGCAATTTAATTAAAGTTAGGAATATTTATGAAATCTAAAAAAATACTTTCTGTAATTCTTGTGATATCTCTTGTTTTTTCTTCTCTTTTTACTCTTACGGCATCTGCCGATAAGCTTTCTGAAGAAGAAAAAAATAATATTCAAACTCAGATAAACGAGCTTGAGCAGAAATCAAAAGAACTTGAAAAAGAAATAGCTAATCTCAAATCTCAAAAAGCAGATCAGCAGGCTATCGTTAATGCTGTTCAAAAGAAAATAAATAATACCGAAAGTCAGATTTTAGCTTGTAATAAGGAAATTTCGCGTATCAATACTGCGATCGCCGAAAACAATGCTGAAATTAAGGCGAAAAATGAGGAAATCGCTAATGATAAGCTGTTATTCAAGAAAAGATTAAGAGCTTCCTATATGTCCTCAACGGATAATTCCTTACAGTTACTTTTGGGCGCCGATAATTTTGCCGATTATCTTCAGCTTTCACAGTTAATGAAGGCTGTATCTGCTCACGATAGGGCCCTATTGAAGAAATTAGCTGCTGCTATTGAAGTGCTCAATAAGAAAAATGAAGAAAATCAAGTTCTTATTGATTCACAGGTTTCGGTTAAGGAAACCATCGCCCTTAAACAGAATACGCTTCTTGCTGAAAGGGCAGAGGAACAAAAATATCTTAATTCTATAACTGCTGATACCAATTCTGTTATCGCCGAAAATAAGGCTATTGAAGCATCCAAGCGTCAGCTTGAACAATACTTCCTTAGTATGACCGAGTCCAGCGATGTTGTGCTTTCGGCAGAATACTTTATATGGCCTGTTCCCGGATATTATGGCGTAACTCAGCACTACGGTAACGCAGGTCACACCGGTATAGACCTTGCTTCAAGCGGTATCGCAGGTAAACCTGTTGTTGCTATTGCTGATGGTCAAATAGAAACCACAGTTTCTAACTGGAGTCCTTCTATGGGCTACTACGGAAACGCAAGCTACGGCAACTATGTTGTTATTAACCACGGTTCAAGAAACGGATATAACTATATGGCGTGGTACGCGCACCTTATGAGTGTTACCGTAAGCCCGGGTCAGACCGTAAGGCAGGGCCAGACCATTGGCTATGTTGGTACCACGGGCAGAAGCACAGGTTACCATCTCCACCTTGAGCTCAAACGTAAAGCGGTTGGCAGTAAGTATTATACCCGTCTTAATCCTTATCCTTATATTAAACAGCAGGTGAAGCCGTGAGGATTTTCAGAACGGCAACTGTGATAATACTTGTTCTGTGGTGTGTTTTAATATTCGCACTGTCATCAGAAAATGCCGCACTATCCAGCGAAACAAGCGGGAAATTTACCGAAGCAGTTATTGATGTTATTTATTCCGATTTTGAGGATATGGATGTGGCTAAACAAGAAGTAATTACACACAACGTTACTTTTGTTATAAGAAAGCTTGCCCATTTTACCATTTTTGCACTTTTGGGCGTTTTTGCCTTAGCAAGTATAGTTTCATATTCTAAACCGAGTTTTGCTCTTAAGAGCTTATTTTCCGCTGCATTTTGCCTTCTGTATGCAATCAGCGATGAGATTCATCAACTGTTTGTGGCGGGAAGAAGCGGAGAAATCAGGGATGTTATCATTGATTTTTTAGGCTCGTTATTAGGTATCATTTTCATTTCTTTAATTTTCAAGAAAAACAGATTTTTCAATGCTTTTGTGGGAGGCACTAATGCGTAAAAAAGATTTGCTTAACCAGAATGTTATGCTTTTTGAACAACTCAGAAAGGTAGAACTTGAGAATACCGCGTTACGCAAGAAGAATAAATCGCTTGAAGGAGAGATAGAAGCTCTCAACAAAAAGATTGAGGATTTGACCGCTAAACCTGTTTACAGTGAGCCTCTTATAGCTCTTGAGGAGAAAATTACCGAAACTGCCGTTCTCGATGATGCCACATCCTACGGCGCCGATGCAATCGGCAAAATAGTTTTAAGAGCTACCGAGTATAACGGAAAACTGAGCGAAAACACAACCGCAGATAGCAGAACACTTATCAATTTAATTCTCGGCAGAACTGAAATTTCTAAATCTGAGATATTAGCTGTTGTTTCTGATGATTGTGGGTTTGATACTAAAAAAAGCAGAATTCATACCATTATGAATGAAGCTTTCGAATATTTTGAAAGCGTTATGGCGCAGATTGATTGAGGTGTATTTATGTTTAACGGAAAAATGAAAGCAGTGACATTTAGTTATGATGATGGTATTACTCAGGACCAACGATTTATAAAAATACTAAATAAATACGGTCTTAAATGCACATTTAACATTAACTCCGAGCTTCTCGGCAAGCCCGGCTCACTTATTAGAAACGATGTAACCGTTGCTCATGTTAAACCAAGGGCAGAGGAGGTTGCAAATATTTATAGGGGTCATGAGGTAGCCGTTCATACCTTAACACACCCATTCCTTCCAGGTCTTGATGATAAGGAAGTTATCCGTCAGGTTGAGCAGGATAGAATCAATCTATCCGAAATAGTAGGTTATGAGGTTGTTGGTATGGCTTACCCCTGCGGCGGTGAAAATAATGATGACCGCGTTGCAAAGCTTATTAAAGAGAATACAGGCGTTAAATATAGTAGAACAATCAAAAGCTCTGATAGTTTTGATTTGCAGGATAACCTTTATAGATTTAATCCCACCGTTTATCATATGCACCACGATAGAATGATGGAGTTAGGCCGCGAATTTATAGAGCTTAAGCCCGATACTCCTAAGCTATTCTATATCTGGGGTCATACCTATGAATTTGATTTCACAGAAAACGGCTGGGAAAGATTTGAAGAGTTTTGTAAACTCATTAGTAATAAGGATGATATTTATTACTGCACCAATAAGGAAGCCTTTGGCTTTTAAGATTTAGGAAAAAGCAGCGAAAAGTTTTATTTTCGCTGCTTTTTTAATAATTTATTCACATAAAATTTGTTGACTATTAAACCGATATGATATATAATGTTAGTAACCTAACAAATTGCGAGGTGTTTTATGGAAAAATTAAGGAAAATCGCCTTTGAAATACGGGGCATTAACAACTTAATTAAAAGAGATATCGAAAAAACCCATCCCTCAGAAATAGACTCTGCCAAGGGCGTTCACGGTTGGGCTATCCGATATTTTTATGAGAATTCCCATAAAGATGTATTCCAAAAAGATTTTGAAGAATTCTTTTCTATAAGGCGCTCAACCGCTACTCAGATATTAAAGCTGATGGAAAAGAATGGTCTTATAGTCCGCACCTGTCATGAATCCGATGGCAGAATGAAGAAAATCACATTAACCGAACGGGCCATCGAAATTCATAAACTTATTGTTAAGGATATCGAGAAGCGTGAAGATAGAATGAAGCGGGGAATAAGTGATGATGAGCTTGCCTCGTTCTATGAAACAATAGATAAAATCAAGGCAAATCTGGAGGACAATGATGTTAAGTAGATTACTGAAATGTGTAAGAGAATATAAAACCATCAGTATTCTCTCCTGCATATTTATTTCGGGAGAGGTATTTATTGAGGTTTTCATTCCATTTCTAGTTGCTGATATGATAAATGCTATCAAATCGGGGGCAGCTATGGAGGAAATTTTACAAACGGGTATTAAATTGGTAATAATGGCTGTGTTATCGCTGTTTTGCGGCAGTATTGCAGCAATTCTCAGCGCCAAAGCATCAACAGGCTTTGCCAAAAACCTCCGCCACGATTTGTTTGCAAAAATTCAGGGCTTTTCTTTTGCAAACATTGATAGATTTTCTACCTCATCGCTTGTAACCCGTCTTACAACTGATGTTACCAACGTTCAACAATCATATATGATGATTATAAGAACTGCCATTCGCAGTCCCTTAATGTTCGTATTTTCGGTAATTATGGCTTACAGAATGGGCGGCGCATTATCCCTTTCCTTTGTGGTTGTAATTCCCATACTTATCTGTGGCTTATTCCTTATAAGCCGTAATGCTATGCCCGCATTCAGAAAGGTTTTTAAGAAATACGATAAGCTTAACGAATCTGTGGAAGAAAATGTGCGCGGTATGCGTGTGGTTAAGGGCTTTGTTCGTGAGGCCTATGAAAAGAAAAAGTTTGCCGCCGCCGCTGATGATATTACCAACGATTTCACCAAAGCAGAACGCATTGTTGCCTTTAACAGCCCTATAATGCAGTTTTGTATGTATTTTAATACCGTTTTCATACTCTTTATAGGTTCTTACCTTATTATTAAAAACGGCGGAACGACTATTGATGTTGGTCAGATTTCTTCAATGCTTACCTACGGTATGCAAATACTTATGTCGCTAATGATGATTTCTATGTTCTATGTTATGATAACTATGTCCATAGAATCTATCCGAAGGATTGATGAGGTATTGTGCGAGGAGCCCACCATCAATAACTGTGAAAATCCCATTGCTGATGTTAAGGATGGCTCTATTAGGTTTAACAATGTATCCTTTAAGTATTCGAAAAATGCCACCCGCAACGCCCTTGAGGGAATAAACCTTAATATTTCTTCGGGTATGACCGTTGGTATTTTAGGCGGAACGGGCTCAAGTAAAACCACACTCGTTCAGCTGATTCCACGCCTTTATGATGTTACCGAAGGCAGTGTAGAAATCGGCGGTATAGATGTTAGAAATTACGATATTGAAACACTCCGCGATAATGTTGCCATGGTACTTCAGAAAAATGAGTTATTCTCAGGTACCATCAAGGATAACTTGCGTTGGGGTAATGAAAACGCTACCGAAGAAGAAATAGTGGATGTTTGTAAACTTGCTCAGGCGCACGAATTCATTTCAACCTTCCCCGATGGCTATGATACACACATTGAGCAGGGCGGCACTAATGTTTCGGGTGGTCAGAAGCAGCGCCTTTGCATAGCCCGAGCTCTTCTTAAGAAGCCTAAAATCCTTATTCTCGATGATTCTACAAGCGCGGTTGATACTAAAACTGATGCGCTTATCAGGAAGGGCTTTAAGGAATATATTCCCGATACAACTAAAATTATTATAGCTCAGCGTGTAAACTCGGTTGAGGATGCCGATATGATTATCGTTATGGATAACGGCCAAATCGCAGGCATCGGTACCCACGATGAATTACTCCTCAACAATAATATTTATAAAGAGGTATATGAACAGCAGAAGCTGGGAGGTGAAGATAATGAGCAGTAAGGCGAATACAATGCCTCAAGGTCCGAGCAGAAGAGGTCCGGGTATGCAAGCTCCTCTCGGTAAAAAGCTTAATATAGGAGTTTTTAAGAGAGTATTGAAGATGCTCTTTAAGGAGTACCCTGTATTAGTACCTATAACTATGATTTGCATTATTTTTTCTGCCATTAGTTCTTCAATTCCCGCTATATTTTCTCAGAGAATAATTGCGATTATTGAAAAATATTTTATGGATAGAAACTGGGATGCCGCTAAAGGTGAAGTTTTGGGCAATCTTGCTATTCTTGCCTCAATATATATACTCTCACTTATTTCCTTTATCGTTTATACGCAGTTAATGGCAATCATAACTCAGGGCTTTTTAGGTAAATTGCGTAAGCGTTTGTTTAACGGTATGCAAAATTTACCAATAAAGTATTTTGATACCCATCAGCACGGCGAAATTATGAGCCATTATACCAACGATATTGATACACTTCGTCAGCTGATTTCACAGTCATTGCCCGCATTACTTCAATCGGGAATAATAGTTATCTCCGTTTTCTCGATTATGCTTTGGTACAGCGCTTGGATGACGTTGGTGGTTGTATTTGGTGTGATCTGCCTGATTACCGTTTCAAGAAAGATAGGCGGTGGCTCTGCTAAATTCTTCATACGTCAGCAAGCCTCTGTTGCTAAGGCGGAGGGCTATATTCAAGAAATGATGAATGGCCAGAAGGTTGTTAAGGTTTTCTGCCACGAGGATAAAAGCTGTGATGAGTTTAATAAGATAAACAATGAGCTTTACGAGCATAGCTCAAATGCCCATGCCTATGCCAACTGCTTAGGCCCCATAAATATGAACATTGGTAATATCCTATATGTACTCGTTGCCACAGTAGGCGGTTTGTTCCTGCTTTCTTCCATTGATAATATCAGTATATCGGGGATGGCCTTTGAAATCAGCATAATTATTCCCTTCCTTAATATGACACGGCAGTTTACGGGACAGACAAACCAGGCCACACAACAGCTTAATTCAATTATTATGGCTATGGCAGGCGCCGAAAGAATATTTAAGCTTATGGATGAAATCCCCGAGGTTGATGATGGATATGTTACCCTTGTTAATGCCAAATTTGATGAAAATGGCAATCTCACCGAAACCGAAGAGAGAACAGGTATATGGGCGTGGAAGCATCCCCACGGAGATGGCACCGTTACCTATACCAAGGTTGCGGGCGATGTAAGACTGCACGATGTTGATTTCGGTTATACGCCCGATAAGATAGTTCTGCAGAATATCGATATCTATGCCGAGCCAGGTCAGAAGGTTGCCTTTGTTGGCGCTACGGGAGCAGGTAAGACAACTATAACCAATCTTATCAACCGTTTTTATGATATTGCCGATGGTAAAATCCGATACGATGGTATAAATATTAACAAGATTAAAAAAGGCGATTTAAGACGCTCTCTCGGTATCGTTTTGCAGGAAACAAATCTGTTTACGGGTACTGTTATGGAAAATATTCGTTACGGCAGGCTCGATGCTACCGATGAGGAATGTATTGCCGCGGCAAAACTAGCAGGCGCCGATGATTTCATAACAAGATTACCCGATGGTTACAACACAGCCCTTGATAATAACGGCTCTAATCTTTCACAGGGTCAAAGGCAGCTTATCGCTATTGCCCGCGCCGCTGTTGCCGATCCTCCCGTTATGATACTTGATGAAGCTACATCAAGTATTGATACCAGAACCGAGGCAATCGTTTCTAAGGGTATGGATAGATTGATGCAGGGAAGAACGGTATTTGTTATTGCTCACCGCTTATCTACCGTTAAAAATTCTGATGTTATTATGGTGCTGGATCAGGGCAAAATTATAGAACGAGGAAGCCACGATAAGCTAATCGCCGAAAAAGGCACCTACTATCAGCTTTATACGGGCGCTTTCGAATTAGAATAATGTAAAAAACGCTGTAAACCATAGTTTTACGGCGTTTTTTAATTGACTAAACACCTTTTGTGTGATATCATAAAAAACGAAATTGAGATAGATTTACGGTGATTTTATGAAACTACTCATCGCATCGGATATTCACGGCTCGGCCTATTACTGTAAAAAATTAGTAGATGCCTTTTCAAAGGAAAAAGCAGACCGATTGATTTTGCTCGGCGATATTTTATATCACGGACCGAGAAACGATTTACCGCGTGAATATAATCCAAAGGCAGTAATTAAAATGCTGAATGAGATTAAGGATAAAATCCTTTGCATCAATGGCAACTGTGATGCTGAGGTTGATAGTATGGTCCTTGATTTCACTCTGTTTAAGGATTATGAGGTTTTAACTATCGATAATAAAGTTTTTTACCTTACCCACGGTCACATGTTCAATACCGATAATCCTCCGCCAATGAGAGAAAATGATATTCTTATTCACGGTCATACCCATATTAGCTGTTGCGAAAGCTTCGGTGATAATAATCTGTATCTTAATCCGGGCTCGGTATCAATTCCTAAAGAAAATACCCAAAACGGATATATGATTTACGAAAACAATATATTTATCTGGAAAAACATTGAGGGGAATACCCTCTTTACCCAAAATATTTAGAGGTGCTTAATTATGAAAAAAATTATTCATTATGCAGATGAACAAACTAAGATGAACTATGTTGTGTATGTTAAGGAAAATGTTGATGTTTCTGATATGCCGCTTATTATTTATCTTCACGGTGCAGGGGAGAGAGGCCTTAAGGTTGACCATCTTTCCCGCCACGGAATCCCTAAGTTTTTGGATGCAGGCAGGGAATACGATGCGGTATTTCTTTGCCCTCAGTGTCCTTGCGATCGAGTTTGGGATAATGTGGTAAATGATGTTAAGGCTATAATCGATACCGTTGTTGCAAAGTATAATATTAAAAGGGACCGTATCTGTATTACGGGCTCAAGTATGGGTGGTTTCGGTACATGGATGATGGGCCTTACCTTTACTAATTTCTTTGCAGGAATTGCTCCCATTGCAGGCGGCGGTATGTCCTGGCGAGGCGGCAATCTGCGTTCTACACCCGTATTAGCCGCGCACGGCGATAAGGATAGCGTTGTGCCTATTATTTATTCACAGCTTATGGTAGATAGGCTTAAAAGTATCGGCAACGATGCTCGTCTTATTACTCTTGAGGGCTTTGGTCATAACGATGGTATAAACGAAGCATACGAAAATGAAGAAATAATTAGGTGGTTGCTAAAGCAGAGGAGAACTGATTATTCAGAAGTTCCCGAAGCAGTAAGCGATTGCTTCTAAAATTTACAGACCGAAATTTTTTCGGTCTGTTTTTATATTTTGGTATTGACAAAGAAGGTATATGATGCTATAATGCAACTGTACTAATTGAAATAGTACACTAAGAAAGGAGTGAATAAATGTTCCAGCTTGATTTGAAAAACGGCGTGCCTATTTGCGACCAGATAGTAAACGGTTTCATAAAATTAAAAGCATTAGGTGTGTTAAAAGGCGGAGAACAGCTGCCGAGTGTACGCGTCCTCGCATCGCAGTTTTCTGTTAATCCCAATACCGTTCAAAAGGCTTACGCCATACTTGAAGCAAACGGAATTGTTTATTCCGTAAAAGGCAAGGGCTCCTTTATCTCTGATGATGACCGCGCACACAAGGCCATAATTGAAAACGCCGAAAATAATTTTAAGGCGGCAATTATGGAGGCGAACAGAATAGGCCTATCAAAAGAACAGCTAATTGCCCTTGTCGGCCAAACCTTAAACGAAAAGGAGGAGTTAAAGTGATAAACGGTATCAATGTTTATAAGAAATTTGAAAACAAGGTTGCCCTTGATAATATCACTTTTGAAATTGAAGAAGGCTCGATTTACGGTCTTGTCGGCTCAAACGGCTCGGGTAAATCCACCTTGCTTCGTCTGATTACAGGCGTTTATAAAACAGATGGGGGAGATATCTGTGTTGACGGCATATCGGTGTTTGATAACCCCATTATTAAATCGCAGATAGCATTTTTAGGTGATACGCCGTATTTTCTGCCTCAGTCAAACCTAAGTGAAATGGCAAGATTTTACGCTTCCCTTTATCCCGATTTCAGCTATGAAGAATACAATAGATTATTATCTATTTTCCCGCTTAACCCTAAGGCCAGATTATCCACCTTCTCAAAGGGTATGCAGAGGCAGGCATCGCTTATACTGCTACTTGCAACCAAGCCCCGTTACATATTACTCGATGAAGCCTTTGATGGATTAGATGTTGTAATGCGTAAGGTTCTTGGTAATATCCTTATGGATGGCGTTGAGAAATCTGGAATTACGGCTATAATCGCCTCTCACAACCTTAGAGAGTTAGAATCCCTATGTGACCATGTTGCCCTTATTCACGAAGGCAAGATGGTTATGGATGGCTCCATTGAGGGTATCAGAGAGAATATACACAAAATTCAGGTGGCTTTTTCAGCCGTTCCCGAAACCGCAATTTTTGATAAGCTTGATGTTATAAAGCTTGAGCGCACAGGCTCCCTTGTTCAGATAGTGGCAAGAGGTAAGGAGAAGGAAATTCTTGATTATATCAATAGTCTTTGTCCCTTGTTTGCCGAGTGCATTGAGCCCACTTTGGAAGAAATGTTTGTTTATGAGTTGGAGGTGACAGGTTATGATGTTAAAAACATCCTCAAATAAGATAAATCCTACTGCAAGGCTTTTAGGCTTTACTATTCGCAAAAATATTGGATTATCTGCGCTCGCTTCGATTATTATGCTCATAATCTGCCCGGGATATTTCGTAACACAAATTATTGAACTTATAGATATAAGAGACCGCACCTATGATGCGTTTAATATGATAAATGGCTTTGTATTAGCCGTGACTGTAGTTGCGGCGATAGGCGTTGTATTTATGAATTTAATAAACTTCTCCTATCTATATTCAAAGAAATCAAGTGATGTTTTCCATTCTGTACCTCTTAAAAGAAGTGGACTGCTGTTTGCAAGGCTATTTGCAGGTATTATCAGCGTTCTTATTCCCGTAGTAATTGGATATGTTAGCTTAATGCTCATAGTTTTACTGATGCCCGGCGTTGTAGGTGAGCTTACTCCGCTATTTATTGGATTTGGTTATACAGTTACAGCAATGCTGTTTGCCTCAACCTTCTCAATGATGTTTATTATCTGCGCAGGTACCATATTTGATTGGGGCGTATCCTTCTTCGGTATAAATTTAGGAGCCTTGGCTATAGGCGCTATAGTATTTGACTTCTGTTCTGATTATTTAAGAGGTTTTAATTCAATGAACGAAGCCGATCTGTTTGAGTATATTTCACCCTTATATTATCTGTTTAACGGCTTGGGTAAGTTTATTAACGGCGCCGTAACCGTTAAATCTATGCTTATTTACTTTTCGGTTTGCCTCATTCTTATCGCTGTTTTCTACATTATATCAGCGCTTCTTTATAAGAGAAGACCTGCCGAAAAGGGCGGAGATTCCTTTGCATTCAAGTTTGTATATACTATATGCAGTCTGATTATAGGCTTCTGCTGTGGATACGGATTAGGTATGATTTTTGCCGAGGCAGAATTTAATCCCGTGTTCTTCATATTCGGCGCCATTGGCTCGGTTTTAGGCTGTGTAATCTACGGTGTTATTACTAATCGCGGCTTTAAGAAGGTTATACGCTCGATTGTTTTAGGAGCAATTTCCTTTATGGTGCTAAGCGGTTTACTAATATCAATCAAGACAGATGCCTTCGGTTACAGCACAAGAGTGCCTGAAAAATCAAGCATTGAAACCGCTACCGTTACTTTAGATAATCTTGATATAACCTTGGATGATCCGCAGTTAATTTTAGATTTACACAAGGATATTTGCAATCAAGATTATGATGACGGATACGATAAGCATATTGAATTTATCTATAAGCTAAAAAATGGTACTACTATGACCCGACAATTTTGGATTGAGGGCAAGCTTCACAATGATGAGCTGTTTAAGTTGTTTAGGAGTGAAGAGCGATTAGAAGCTATTGAAGCTCAAATTGATATTGCCTATGAGCATTTTGATGTAGATTATTATTTAGGCGATTTAGAAAAGAGCGAATACGCCTATATTAAGCTCGATAAAGCGCAGATGCGCGAGGTATTTGCTCTTTACAAAGAGGAGCTTAAAAATGCCACAAAATATGATACTAATCATTATAACGAGGTAACCTTCTACTACAATAGTAAGATAGAATACGGTATGGATTATACCTTCTTTAATTTACAGATTTCCGATGAGTTCCCACAAACAAGGGAAAAACTCAATGAGCTTTATGAAGCTTTCGTATTAGAAAACGAAGAAACAAAAGAGGGTATAGATTAAAATTAAAGCCTACTCAATTGAGTAGGCTTTTTCTTTGTTTATCCCTTAACCGCGCCTGCAGCAACACCTTTAATAATATATTTCTGACACGCAAGATAAAAGATTACCACAGGCAATATGGCAAGCACCAGCATAGCCATCATAGCGCCCATATCTATTGAGCCGTAACCGCCTTTAAGATACTGCACAGCTATGGGTATTGTTTTATACTCGTTGCCGATTACAAGATAGGGAAGAAGATAATCGTTCCATATCCACATTGTATTGAGAATTGCAACTGTAATTGATGTGGGCTTGAGTATGGGAAAAACTACATACCAAAATGTCTCGAAGGGATTACATCCGTCTATTGTGGCCGCCTCTTCAATGCCGAGTGGCACGGATTTTACAAATCCGCTGAACATAAATACCGATAATCCTGCGCCGAAGCCAAGATAGATTAAAATCAGTCCGATAGGGTTATCAAGGCTTAATGAGTTTGCTATTTTAGACATTGTAAACATAACCATCTGAAACGGAACAATCATAGAGAATATAAACAATAGATATAATGTTCTGCTCAAAAGATTTTTAACGCGGGTTATATACCACGCTGTCATCGAAGTGAAAACTACAATTACGCCGACAGAAAAAACAGTTATGAACAATGACCAGAAAAAAGCGGATAGAAAACCTGTATCTCTTACACCCTTTATATAATTTTCAATTCCTACAAAGGTTAATGAATCGGGTAGGGTAAAGGGTGATTGACTTATGGCAAACCTCGTTTTGAAGGAATTTATCAGGACAATGAATACGGGAAACAAAAACACAACTGCGATTATACCAAGTATTACTGTTCCCAATGCACTGCCTTTATTTTCTTTTATCATCCTTCCACCTCGCGTTTGCCTGTGAAATAAAGCTGTAATAAGGCAATAGCCGCCACAATCAGAAAAAATACAACTGCTTTTGCCTGACCAACGCCCTCAAAGCCTATTCTGCCGTAAAAAGTATTATATATATCAAGCGCCGCCATCTGTGTTTGCTTTGCAGGTGCGCCTGCCGTTAACGCCAAGTTCTGATCAAACAGCTTAAAGCAGTTGGTGATGGTAAGAAATAGGCAGATTGTTATAGATGGCATTACCGATGGAATTATTATATTGAATAACATTCGTATCTTTCCCGCGCCATCAACTTTCGCGGCCTCTAAAATATCGTGAGGAATGTTTTGTATTCCTGCTATATAGATAATCATCATATAACCTATCATTTGCCAATTCATTAAAACTATCAATCCTAAAAGTCCGTATGTGGCATCAGAGGTTATAGAATAACCGAAATTATATAAAACACCGTTAATAATTACCTGCCATATATATCCAAGAACAATTCCGCCGATAAGATTAGGCATAAAAAATACAGTTCTGAATAAATTTGTGCCTTTCAGTCCTCTTGTAAGCGCAAGTGCCAGAGCAAAGGCAATAATATTTATACTGATAACAGATACCACGGTGAATTTAACAGTAAACCACAAAGCATTAACAAAATCACTGTTTTCGGTAAAGGCTCGTACATAATTTACGAAACCAACAAACTGCGCATCAGTAACGGTTCTGAACTCACAAAACGATAGATAAATACCCATTATAAATGGTATTAAAAAAGCAATTAGAAAGGCAATACCCGTTGGCAGAACAAAAACGGGAAACCATCTTTTTAAGGTTTTCTCCATTAATTATCTTTCACTCTTCCATTTATCTTTAACAGTTGCTACAACGTCCTTCCACTCACGGCTACCTTGAACATACTGTAACAATTCACTGCCTACCTCGGTTTTGAAATTTTCACTCGGGAAAGATGTGAAAATCCAAGGCACTGTGGTAAGTGATTCATCTTTCATATATCTTACTACCTCTTTAGCGAGGGGGTCGTTAGGCAGTTCTTCGTTTGTAAAAGTGTTGAAAGGAGTTATAAAATCAAGCTTATTTGTAACAAAATCCTTGCCCGTTTCGCTTGAAAACAGCCAATCAAGGAATTCTAAGGATGCTCTTTTTTGCTCATCAGTTGCATTTTTATTGACTGCAAAATAGTTTTCCGTTCCAATGCAAAGGCCTTGATGCTCTTCACCTGCAACGCCGATATAAAGGGGCATAAACTTTATATCATTTTCGCTGACCGTATTACCGTTAACATTGGCTATCTGTGACCATGCCCAGTTTCCGTTCTGCACCATAGCAACCTTACCAAGAGCAAATTCGGACATTGAATCGCTAGTGGATTTTGAGCCAAGTAGGGTTTTCTGTGTAATAGAATTATTGGTATATAAATCAAATAAATTCTTAAAATTATCAGAATATCTGAATGCAATTTCTTTAGAATTTAATCCCGCAAGGGTGGGATCGTCATAATCAACATTTTCACTCAATTCGTGGTAAAGGGGTACATTTAATAAATGGGTCTGCCAACGCCAATCTTCGCCTGAAGAAAGGGAAGTAGAGGCAAATACACCCTCTATACCAAGCTTATCCTTATTGGCAGTCATATCTTCAACTACAGCTTTTAACGTCTCAAAGTTTTTAATCTCATCTGCCGAGCTTACATTTACCTTCTTTTCGGGTAATGCAAAATATTTTTGCATAATCGCATTGTTATATATAATGCCATAGCCTTCAACAACATAAGGTATTCCGTAAACTCCTTCGCCCTCGGTTATGGCAAGACTCTTATCGGTTAAATAGGAATAAAGCTTACTATCCTTCAAATCAAGGCAGTATTCTTTCCAGGATTGGTAGCCGATAGGTCCGTTTACCTGAAAGATAGTAGGCGCATTTGATTTTGCTATTTCAGATTTAAGCGTTTGCTCATAGGTGTTGGCCGCGGCAGTAACAACCTTAACTGTAACACCCTTTTCCTTTTCGTAAGCCTTTGCAATCTCTTCATAAACAGCGGCGGATTCGGGCTTAAAGTTTAAGAAATATACGGGGTAATTGCTGTTCTTTCCACAGCCCGCGAGTGAGAAAGAAAGCAGAATTAGTATCAGGGATAAAATAAGGGCTGAAATTCGTTTTTTCATAGCATTTCCTCCAAAAAAATTTGTTATCATAAATATTCCCATTTTTTTGAAGAAAAATACATAAAAATTAAAACTGCCGTTTTAAGCTAAAACGACAGTTTATTTTTAATAGGGCTCAGCTCCGAATATCACGAATGCATATTCATCACGCCATGCATTTGAGCCATCTGCTTTTTGAGTTGCTGTAAATGCTCTGGGGGATACACTGTAAAGTTCGCCATCTACATGGTGATGGGGACCTAATATGTTACGGTTTCCTGAGAAAAGCTTTACGGTTATCTTATTTTTGCCGTTAATAAGCAATTTCGTTGCATCCACAGTATGCGGAGCAAAACTAATATCACCTGCAAACTTATCATTTATGTAAAGATGCGCGGCAGGGCAGTGAAGCTTCCGAAATGCAACCGAATAGTTAACATTTTCTTGCTTATCAAGGGTTATTTCTTTTTTTAGCTCCATTTCACCCCAGAAGAACCAATAGTTTTGGATGGTTATATTTGTGATATCGAGCTTCCTTGTGGGTTTGACAAGAGAATAAGTATCAGAGCAAAAAATTGCTTTTTTATCTCCAAAGGTATGTTCACCTACGAACTCAACTCCGAAATCACCCGTTATATAGCAGGCCTCAAGCTCGGTATTGTAGGTTAGTTTGTTTCTCTCTACCTCATGAATATCGGGTGTAAAGAGAACACGGTAAACATTTTCATCTTGATAAAATTCGGTGGATAGGGTAACGGTATTCTCGCCAACAGTCATATAAGAGCCGATATTAGTTCCGCGTACGCTCTTATCATAGAGTTTATCGCAATCCTCAAATTTAACCTCAACTCCGTTAACTCTGATTATATATTTATCGGGAGTTTCGGTATAGAATCTAAGCCCCCCTAAAATATCTGCATCCTTGATATTTACCGTATATTTAAGCTCGATATCGCAAGGTTTTTGTAATTTCAAAAGCTCTTGCTGAATATGGAGGATAAATTTCTTATCCTGCCACCTGCCGCCATTAATTCTGTATTCGCAATAATCAAGGGTAATACAGTTATCATTAGCATTGGTTACTTCGAACTCGTTACCCAGACTTATAATTTGGTTTTGTGATGTTTTTACCTCGTTACCATTATAATTCCTTACTGCAAGAACAAAACTTCCATATGACGCAAATTTAAGCTCAAAAACAGCATTTCCATCCTTATAAGAGCAGGGAATAGCGGTATGGGTTTCTTTAATAGGACAAAAATCATTAACCGATTTATTTCCATCAATTTTAACATTTAAGGTTTTTTCAATGTTATCAATATTTACCATATAGTAGATATCGGTGCCATCGGGCAATGTGAGAATTGAGCAAACAATACCATCATCTTTAACGGTTTGAATGAATTTATTATCCTTGATAACAGAAATCAACTCTTCTTCGTTATTGATTACACAAATGCTATCATTCAGTTTATTAAGCTCGTCCTTTTCTCTGCCATTCACAAGAGAGGGCTTCTTATTATAAGCGTAAATTTTACCGCCGTTTTGGGCAAATTCGTTTAAAATATTTAATGTATTTTCATCTAAAGAGAGCATATCGGGAATAAGCACATACTTATATTCGCAGCTACCAATCTTAATTAAATTACCGTTAACCTCACCGTACCGCTTAATAAGTGTTTCATCGCCGTAGTGGAAGCTAATATGGTTAGCGTGTAGAGATTTACTTATTCTTGAGAATGAGGCGTTAGATTCTCTGAGCCCCTGCAGATTAGTTGGATTATATGTAAGATATGCTGATTTTATAGGGTGGATAACAAGCAGGGGAGCATATTCCTTTGCTTCATCAAGCAATGCGCCAAGCTTGGTGAAATAATCTGCAAACTGCTTAAAGGACTTATCAAACCATGGCTGTTGGATATAAAGGGAAGCAGGCCAATCACGCTTTCTCTCGCCTCTGGTTGAATAGCTTTGAAGGTGAGTGCAGATGGAGGCAACACCGTGAACATACTGAGATTGCGCAATACCCTTTAATTCATTAAGGCTCACATCCCAACCGCAACCTGCAAAGGTTTCGGTCATAGTTTTCTTATTAAGCTGCCTTGCGGCGCTACCTAATTGCTTTGCTGTAATTCCGTCCTTAGATACGACGCGGCATAACCAATCAATACCCGGTTCGTGCATATATTCATAAGAGGGCATTACACCGAAATTAGCGCACATCTGAGCAGAAATACAGTCCTCCATCATACTGTGGCCTGTGAATTTGCAGTTGTGAGCCTCGCACCAATCGTAAATTTGCTTAAAATACGAGGTGGTAAGAAGCTCGTTTAGTAATGAATAGTAATCATACCTGAAGGAATATGAATCACCAGTATCATTAAACAGTAGGGGAAGCTTATCTAAAAGCTTGTAACCGTATTTTTCCTCAAATTTTTGAGGCAAAATAAAGGACCAGGGAATTCTGTATCCGTTGCCAAACTGTGGCTCATCTGTAAAAAAGCCTTTGAGAGATTTGCCGAAGCGCTCACCCAAACGCTCGTAATACTTTTCATAGGTTTCATTTATGAAATCCGCAATAACATCGGCATTCATTATATCAATGTAATAGGGATTAACTGTAAAAGCGATAATATAATCACCGATTTCGGCTTTATCAACCATAGAAAAAACACCATCGGTATTACGGTAAATACCTACAACATTTTCTGGCATTTGAGAGTTTTGGGTATATTGGATATATTTAAGATGCTTTTGCTGATATTCGATGCCTTTCTTTGGCACTCTTCCATCGGCAAAGCCGCTTGGCCAACCGTTTTCATCGTAGGCCCATGCCTGCATACCTAGCTCATCGGCTTTATCGAGGCAGGTTTTAATTCTGTCAAACCACACATCACTCATATATTCGGTGATAAGGCCGCCTCTGGCATGCATAAAGAAGCCTTCAATACCGTTTTCTTTCATAATTTCAATCTGACGGCACAGTTCCTCGTTATTTAGCTCATCATTCCAACTCCAAAAAGGTTTAATGGCGTTGTTTTTGGATTTTTCAGCTAGATTTTTTAACATTTTGCCACCCTCATTCCGAAAAAAACTATGCTATCTTAAATATAACATACTTTTTTTATAATTGCATTAGTTAATTTGATAAATTTATGTGTTTTATTAACATACTTTTTTATAATAGAGTAGGTTTTAATTGACAATAAAAACAAATTGTTATACAATACCAATATAACAGTTTTTGGAGGATGTATAATGAATCTATTAGGTTTTGATATAGGCGGTACTAAGTGTGCTGTTATCTCTGCTTCTTACATAGATGGCGAAATTAAACTGCTTGAAAAGAAAAAAATTGCTACCGATTTAACCATAAGCCCTGAAGAAATGATTGATAAGCTAATTGAGCTTGCCGATACTTTGGAGGTTGATGGCAAATTCGATTCAATTGGTATTTCCTGCGGTGGTCCCTTAAGCTCAGCAAGAGGAGTTATTTTAGGTCCACCCAACCTGCTCGGCTGGGATAATGTTGAAATCTGCAAACAGATAAATGCCCATTACGGTGTTCCCGTTCATCTTCAGAATGATGCTAACGCTTGCGCAGTAGCTGAATGGAAATTCGGCGCAGGCAAGGGCAGCAATAATATGATTTTCCTCACCTTTGGTACAGGCCTTGGCGCAGGTCTTATTCTGGATGGTAAGCTTTATGCAGGTACCAACGATAATGCAGGTGAGTGCGGCCATATCCGCCTTGACCGTTTCGGTCCCGTAGGCTTCCACAAGGCAGGCTCATTTGAAGGCTTTTGCAGTGGTGGCGGTATTGCTCAGCTCGGTTATACAATGGCTCTTGAGCAGGTTCAACAGGGAAAATACCCTTCATATTTTGAAAAAGGTATGACTCCTGCCGATGTTACCGCAAAAACCGTTGGTGATGCCGCTGATGAAGGTGATGAAACCGCCATAAAGGTTTATGCCACCTGCGGCGAATACCTTGGAAAAGGTCTTTCTGTTTTAATTGATATATTAAATCCCGAAAAGATAGTTATCGGCAGTATTTTTGCCCGTTCCCATAATCTGATTTGGGAGCATACCAAAAAGGTTATTGATGAGGAGGCGCTTGCTCCTGCCGCCGCAGTTTGTGAGGTTGTTCCTGCAAAACTAGGCGAACAGATTGGCGATTATGCTGCTATTGCAACCGCATTACTATAAGGAGAGAAATTAAATGTTAAATGAATTATTAACCCGTTATCCTATTTTAGAGGCATGTAAAGAAGATATTGTTAAGGTTGCTGATACCTGGATTAACTGCTATGAAAACGGCGGCAAGATTTTGCTTTGCGGTAACGGCGGCAGTTGCGCTGACTCTGACCATATCGTTGGTGAGCTTATGAAAGGTTTCTTGAAGAAAAGACCTATTTCAGAAGAAAAGAAAGCCGAAATGAAGAAAAATTGTCCTACAATAGACGATGATTGCTTAAATAAGCTTCAGTGCGGTCTTCCTGCTGTTGCGCTTACTAATCTGAATGCTGTTAACACTGCTTTTTGCAACGATGTTGATCCTAATTTAATATATGCTCAGGCTGTTATGGGCCTTGGCAAAAAGGGTGATATACTTGTTTGTATGAGCACCTCAGGTAATGCTATTAACGCCAATGCTGCCGCTAAGGTTGGTAAGGCGCTCGGCCTTACTGTAATCGGTCTTACAGGTAAGGGCGGCGGAAAGCTCTCGGAGGTTGCCGATATCTGCATTAAGGTGCCCGAATGCGAAACCTTCAAGATTCAGGAATTACATCTGCCTGTTTACCACTATCTTTGCGCCGCTACCGAGGCTCATTTCTTTGATTGTTAATTAAAATTTTTAGACGGATAATCACGTGATTATCCGTCTTTTTTTATTTAGTTTTGTCATAATATAGTTTTTGTCCGCATATTTATCTAACAGCGTAGTGTGAAAGCTAAAACACGTTACAAATATACGATAACTGTTTCGGAGGAATGTTTATGGCAACAAGTATTTATCAGGATATAGCGGCAAGAACGGGTGGTGATATCTATATCGGTATCGTAGGCCCTGTGAGAACAGGCAAATCCACCTTTATCAAACAGTTTATGGAAAAAATGGTGTTGCCTAACATTAAAGAGGAATACGAAAGGGAACGGGCAAATGATGAGTTACCCCAATCTTCCTCAGGCAGAACAATTATGACTACCGAGCCTAAATTTATACCCGAAAAGGGAACTGGTATAAATCTTGATGGTAACATAAATGCCAATGTGCGCTTAATTGATTGCGTTGGTTACATAGTACCAAGCGCCCTTGGTTACATAGAAGGCGATCAACCGAGAATGGTAATGACTCCTTGGTTTGATGAATCCATACCCTTTAATATGGCTGCAGAAATAGGTACTCAAAAGGTTATTAACGAGCACTCAACTATTGGTCTTGTTGTTACAACCGATGGAAGTATCAGCGATATACCCCGCGAAGAATATGCCGAGGCTGAGGAAAGGGTAATAGCCGAATTAAAAAATATAAATAAACCCTTTATAATTCTGCTTAATTGTTTGTATCCCGATTCGCCTGAGGCAACCGAAAAGGCTGCTAATCTCACAGAAAAATATTCAGTTCCCGTAATTCCAATCAACTGTCTTGATTTAAATGAAGCCGATATTAAAAGAATTTTATCAAGAATTCTTTTAGAATTCCCCATTAAAGAAATTTGCATCAATTTCCCGAGATGGATAAACTCATTACCTATCGAGCATTGGCTAAGATCAGAGCTTACCGCACTTATTAAAAATGCTATTTCGGGAATGGAAAAAATAAGAGATATCAACTCCTTTGAAAACTCATTCGGCGGTAATGAAAATGTTAGGGGAGTAATGATAAGAAGTATAGACCTTGGAAGCGGCAGCGCCGTTGTGGATATTGATATAAATCACAATCTTTTCTATAAGATATTAACCGAAACAACGGGCATGGATATCGGCGATGAGCAGGAGCTTATGCTTAATATGACCGAACTTGCAAAAATCAAAAGAGAATATATGAAGGTTAAGGATGCTCTTGATGAGGTTGAGGCAACGGGCTATGGAATTGTAATGCCTGATATTGAGGAGTTAACTCTCGAGGAGCCCGAAATAGTAAAGCAGGGCGGTAAATATGGCGTAAGGCTCAAAGCATCTGCACCCTCAATACATCTTATGAGAGCAAATATAAATACCGAGGTAAGCCCGATCGTTGGCTCAGAAAGGCAGTCGGAGGACCTTGTGATGTATCTGCTTAAGGAGTTTGAAGAGGATCCTGTTAAAATCTGGGATTCCAATATTTTTGGTAAATCCCTTCATGAGCTTGTTAACGAGGGATTACATACCAAGCTTGCCCGTATGCCGATGGATGCAAGAATGAGAGTTCAGGAAACTATTGAAAAGGTTATAAATGACGGCTGCAACGGATTGGTTTGCATTATTCTATAAAATGAAAATAACGCCGAAATTTCGGCGTTATTTTTTTTGCTTTGCATTCGCAAGAGGATTTGATTCAATTGCATTTTTAATCTGCGTATCAGAGATATGAGTATAAATCTGTGTTGTACCCAGATTAGAGTGACCTAAAATATCCTTAAGCACCCTTATATCAACATTACCGTGCTGATACATTAGTGTTGCGGCTGTGTGCCTTAGCTTATGGGTGGATAGTCCTTGACCGCCAAGGCCCGCCTTTTCAAGATAGGTTTTTACTATATGCTGAACTGTTTTGTTACTTATCCTTCTTTTGTTACGGCTTATGAACAGAGCATTTCTATCGGTATAAACAATATCTTCTGTGGGGCGCACCGCCAGATACGCTTTAATAGCTTCGTTGCAGGACGCATTAAGATAAACAATTCTTTCTTTATTGCCCTTACCCAAAAGCCTTAATGTTCCATCGGCGCGGATATCGCCTAAATTAAGACCGCAAAGCTCTGATAAACGCATACCGCAATTGAGGAATAGGGTAATGATGCAAAAATCTCTTTCTTTATTGGGCCCATCAATGCTGTTTAATAACTCTAAAGAATCTTCAAGAGTAAGATGTTTGGGTAATGATTGCTTAATTTTAGGCGCCTCAAGCATTTCGGCAGGATTAACCTCTAATAAATGAATCTGTGATGTGAGATACTTAAAAAAGATGCGAAGGGTAGAGGTTTTACGGGCTCTAGTTGCAGCATTATTTCCTCTTTCTTCTTTACAGAAAACAATATATGAATACAAATCGGATATTGTAACCGTGCTGATAAGCTCGGCATCAACGCCCTCGATACTGATTTTATTGAATTCGGTTTTTTTATCAACCTTGCCTCTTATAAGCAGAATATATCGGAAAAAGGTTTGTAAATCAAGATAATATTCATCAACAGAACGGGAGGATTTGCCCTTGATGGTTTCACTATATGTAAGGAAATCTCGGATTATCGGCGGGGCAGATAATAAAATTTCGTGTTTCAAGGTTGCAACCTCCTTTGATTTGTAATATAATACTTATATATTTTAACACCAATTCTATTAAAAAGCAAGTTTAAGCGAAAAGAGAGTAGATTTATTATGAAGGTTTATGGCGGTTTTACTGAGCTTATAGGTAACACTCCTTTAGTTGAGCTTAAAAACATTGAAAAACAATATTCACTTAACTGCAGAATTCTCGCTAAATTAGAATATTTTAATCCTGCAGGCAGCGTTAAGGATAGAATCGGCTACGCTTTGATTAGGGAAGCAGAAAAAAGCGGAAAACTTAAGTCTGGCTCGGTTATAATAGAGCCAACAAGCGGTAATACGGGTATCGGTCTTGCGGCAGTCGCCTCCGTTAAGGGTTATAGGGTTATATTAACTATGCCCGAAACTATGAGCATTGAACGAAGAAAGCTTTTAGCCGCCTACGGCGCCGAGATAGTTTTAACCGATGCGAGCTTGGGTATGGCAGGAGCCATTGAAAAGGCAGGAAGCCTTGCCAAAGAGATACCCAATAGCTTTATACCGTCCCAGTTCGATAACCCCGTAAACCCCGATGAGCACTATTTAACAACGGGACCTGAAATCTGGGAGGATACAGATGGCGCTGTTGATGTTCTCGTTGCGGGTGTTGGAACGGGTGGCACTCTAAGCGGCACAGGTAGATATCTTAAATCACAAAACAAAGATATTAAGGTTGTTGCTGTTGAGCCCCAAGGCTCTCCCGTGCTATCCTGCGGCAAATCAGGCGCTCACGGCCTTCAGGGTATCGGAGCAGGCTTTATTCCTAAAAACCTCGATACCGCCGTTTATGATGATATTTTAACGGTTTGCGAAGAAGAAGCGTACGAAAACGCCAAAAATCTCGCTAAAAAGGAAGGCTTCCTCGTTGGCATCTCTTCAGGCGCCGCTTTATCCGCTGCCTTAAAGCTTGCAAAAAGTGAAGATTACAAGGACAAAACAATCGTGGTAATCCTTCCTGATACCGGTGAGCGTTATCTATCCACTCCGCTATTTGAATAAATAAGAATATCACCCCGAATTTTACAAATAATATTTGTAAATATATTTCGGGGTGATTTTTTTGGCAAAAAGATTAGGTAAAAGAACGATAATACTTGAAAACAGGCCTTCAATAATCGGTTACGGTTCGGTTGTTGGCAAGATGGAAAGGGAAGGGCCGTTAGGTGATGAATTTGATGCCTTTGATGAGGATTCGCGTTTTGGTGAAGAATCCTTCGAAAAGGCAGAAAGCCGATTACAAAAAATAGCTGTGGAAACCGCGCTCAGAAAAGCTAAGTTAAACGAAAACGATATTGATTGTATCTTCGCAGGTGATTTGCTGAATCAATGTATCGGCAGTTCCTTCGGTCTTCGTAATATGAAAATACCCTTTGTCGGTCTTTACGGCGCCTGCTCCACAATGACCTTGAGTCTTAGTATGGCATCAATTATGGTTGATAGCGGAGCGCTTAAAAGAGCAGTTGCAGTAACATCTTCACATTTTTGTTCAGCAGAAAGACAGTATCGTTTTCCTCTTGAATACGGCAGTGTAAGAACACCTACAGCTCAGTGGACAGTTACGGGCTCAGGCGCCGCCATAATTGAGAACGGCAATGATAAACCTTATATTAATGCTGTAACAATAGGCACTATTGAGGATTTAGGTGTAACCGATGCCAATAATATGGGTGCTGCTATGGCTCCAAGCGCTTATTCCACCTTGAAAGCTTACCTTGAGGATACCAAAACCATGCCCGAGGATTACGATATAATTTACACGGGAGATTTAGGCGAGGTTGGCACCGATTTGTTATATAAACTTTGCGAGGAGGATGGCATCGATATAAGATGTCGCCATAGTGACTGCGGTCTTATTATATATGATAGGGATGCTCAGGATGTTCATGCAGGTGGCTCAGGTTGCGGTTGCAGCGCATCAATATTAAACTCATTTGTTATGCATCGTTTTGAGGATAAATCCTTTAAGAATATTTTGTTTATGTCAACGGGCGCTTTGCTTTCTCCTACTTCAACAATGCAGGGGGAAAGTATTCCTGGCATTTCTCATCTTGTTAATATCAGAATATAAAAAATAAGCAGGTAACACCTGCTTATTTTGTTTTTTCAACCGAAATGACAAATAGAGTATTATTATCAACCTTAAAACCTATTTCATAGTCGGCAAAATTCATTTTATATACTCTATCGCCATCATCCTTGTACGATGGTCTCGGGTCATCGCCTAAACATTCAATTAGTGTTATCTTTGTTTCATTCGGTAACAGTTTATCTGTATCATCAAGGAACACCACATCTAATTTATAATCTGCGTATTTATCAGCAAAGCCGCCTTTGGCATCAATATGGCAATCAGAATAGGGAATATAGGGCTTGATATCATATATGGGTGTACCGTCAAGTAGGTCAACACCCGAAACAATTATAACACTACCGTTTTTGCTATCCTTTTTAATCTCTTCAAGCCTTACAGAAGAAAGACCGATAGAATTAGGGCGGAAAGGGGAGCGTGTAGCGAATACGCCTACTCTTTTATTGCCACCAAGGCGGGGAGGTCTTACTGTGGGGGACCAATCTTTCGTATGCGCGGCAGAAAAATCGAATATAAGCCAAAGGTGAGAATACTCTTCAATACCCTTTAAGGCATCATCGTTTCTGTATTTTTCAGTAAATATAATAATGCCCTTGGCAGTAGATGCTTTTCCGCTTTGCCGTGGTATACCGAATTTTTCCTTAAAATCCGTTTTAATATGGGCGATAGGTTCGATTATTGCCATAAAAACTTCCTCTTGAATTATCTATTTTACCGTATTATAACATATAATCACCGCTTAATCAACGAAAAACAGGTGATGCTTCACCAAACTAAACTAATAAAGTAAACTAAAAGTTGTGCAAAGTGCCAAAGTTTCAAAAAATGTAAAAAAACACTTTACAACTTTAGTTTGATAAAGTATAATATGAGCATACAAAAACCGAAAGGGAGTTTTTATTATGAAAAAAATTATTGCACTGATGTTAGCAGTTGCTATGCTTTTCTGCTTTGCAGGTTGCGGCAACAAAGAAGAAACCATAGTTGTTGGCTACACAATTTATGAGCCTATGAACTATATGGATGAGAACGGAAAGCTTATCGGCTACGATACCGAGCTTGCAGAAGCAGTTTTCGGCAACTTAGGTTACAAGGTTGTTTTCCAGGAAATCGAATGGGAAAGCAAATATACCGATCTTGATTCCAATACCATCGATTGCGTATGGAATGGCTTTACCTGCAATACTGCTGATGATGATGGCGTTCTCCGTTCCGAAAAGGTGGATTTTTCCTATAATTATATGGAGAACCGTCAGGTAGTTGTTGTTAAGAACGATGCAAATGTTAAAGCTGCCGCAGATCTTAACGGCAAATTCGGCGCCGCAGAAAGCGGATCCGCAGGCGAAACCTACGGCAACGGCTTTGAAGGCGCTACCATGAAGGGCTTTGTTAAGCAGACCGAGTGCCTTACCGAAGTTAAGGCAGGTACCGCTGATTTTGCAGTTGTTGATGCTCAGCTTGCTAAGAGCTACTGCGGCAAGGGCGATTATGCTGACCTTATGATCGTTGAGGACCTTTCAAGCGATGTTGAATACTATGCAATTGGATTTAAGAAGGGTAGTGAGCTTACCGCCAAGGTAAACGAACAGCTCGAAAAGTTAGGTGCTGACGGCACTATTGCAAAGCTTGCTGAAAAGTACGGAGTTTCCAATACTGCTATTACTGATTTTGCAGACCAGAAATAATTGATTCTTGGGGTATAAAATGTCATTTTTAGAAGTAACGTTATTCTTACTTGATGGCTTCAAAATATCTTTGTTAATCTTTGCGGTGACGCTGCTTTGCGGCGCACCGCTTGGTTTGCCTATAGCCTTTTGTTCTATGAGCAAACTAAAGGTAGTTAAAGCCATCTCAAAGGTTATAGTCTGGATTGTCAGAGGCGTTCCTCTGATGCTTCAGATTTTTATCATTTATTATGTACCTGGATTATTATTTAACTACCAGCTTTTCGGTCAGATAGACCGTTTTATGTATATAAACTACGGTATAGCGGATGCGGGAAGAATAACCGCTGTACTGATTGCTTTCACCTTAAATTACGCCTGCTATTTTTCTGAAATTTATCGAGGCGGAATTGAGAGCATTTCACGCGGTCAGTATGAAGCAGGTTATGTTTTGGGCCTCACTAAAAACCAAATTTTCCGCAAAATTATCTTAAAACAGGTAATTAAGCGTATTGTTCCTCCAATGTCTAACGAAATAATAACTCTTATTAAAGATACCGCACTCGCTAACTGTATAGTAGTTTGCGAAATAATTAAGCAAGCCAAGGAACTTGCCGCAACAAAAGCAATGATCTGGCCGCTTTTCTACACAGGTATTTTCTATCTGCTATTCGTTGGAATACTTACCATCATTCTCAATAAGGTTGAGAAAAAACTCAGCTATTTCAGGAGTTAAACTATGTCTGTATTAGAAATCAAAAACATAAGAAAAAGCTTCGGCACTACCGAGGTTCTAAAGGGCATCAGCTTCTCTCTTGAAAAGGGTGAGGTACTTGCTATTATAGGCTCTTCGGGTGGCGGTAAAACCACTCTGCTTCGTTGTCTTAACTTTTTAGAGCTTGCTGATGAGGGTACCATTTCGGTAAACTCTAAGGTTATTTATGATGGCGCCGATAAAAAAGGTAAAAATGATGATGAATTAAGGCTAAACAGATTGCATTTCGGTCTCGTTTTTCAGTCCTTTAATTTATTTCCTCAATATAATGTGCTTGAAAATGTTACCCTTGCGCCCACTTTGCTCGAAAGAGGAACAGCACAGGAAATTGAGAATAACGCTCGGGCTTTAATAGAAAAAGTTGGTCTTACCGAAAAAATCAACAACTACCCCTGTGAACTTTCGGGAGGTCAGCAACAACGTGTTGCCATTGCCCGCGCACTTGCATTAGACCCCGATATTCTTTGCTTTGATGAGCCTACAAGCGCTCTTGATCCTGAGCTTACGGGTGAGGTGCTCAAGGTTATAAAATCCCTTAAAGGCCACGATAGCACAATGATTATCGTAACTCACGAAATGGAGTTTGCAAAAAATGTTGCAGATAAGGTAATGTTCATTTCCGATGGTGTTATTGAGGAGATTGGCACTCCAAGCGAAGTATTTGATAATCCAAAATCAGAAAAAACAAAGGCGTTCCTTAATAAATCTTTTGAAGAAATTTAAAGGAGTATTGACTATGCTATCTAAAAAAGCTTCCGAAGATATGAAAAACGAACTATTTGATTTAATACTAAGCCTCAAAAGCAGGGAAGAGTGCAAACTGTTATTTGATGATTTGTGTACCGGTAAAGAAATAAACAATATGGCTCAGCGCGTGAGGGCAGCAAAACTGCTTATGCAGAACAAAACCTATAATGAGGTTATTGCCGAAACCGATATTTCTTCTGCCACATTAAGCCGAGTTTCCCGTTGTGTTCAATACGGCGAAGGATACACAAAATTTATTAAATAAATTTGAAATTTTCACTTGATTATTATATTCTTTTGTGATATAATCTTACTTGCTGTTAAAACAACAGTAATTTGCGCTGATAGCTCAGTTGGATAGAGCATCTGCCTTCTAAGCAGAGGGTCGGGGGTTCGAATCCCTTTCAGCGTGCCAATAAAATAAGGAGTGCTACCGTAAGGTTGGTACTCCTTATTTTATTCTCATAATATATAGGGATTCGAAACGCCTTCCAAACTCTGTGAGTAAAACGAACAAAGAGTTTGGGAGAACAGTCCTGTGAACTGTTCGATAGCCGAAGAAGAGAATCCCTTTCAACATTCTTCATTTTATTCTACACTTGTAATAACGAATTATTTGTGATATAATTACAAAAAATGGGCCCGTAGCTCAGTTGGGAGAGCGTTCGGTTCGCATCCGAAAGGTCGAGGGTTCAAATCCCTTCGGGTCCACCAAAATCGACAAGGTTCGACAGAGCCTTGTCGATTTTTACTTATTACCTCTTACTTTTTCACTCTTCACTAAAAAATCTCGTCGATTTTAAGGTAATAAGTAAGAAGTAATAAGGTCATCGAATTCGTGCAACCCTTAAAAAATCCCCGTACTATCGTACGGGGATTCTAACTCTTCATTTTTATATGCTATTAAATTCTACCCACTAAATAGGCTACAGCGGAAAAAATTATTGCATAAATTATTGGCATATAAAAGAAATAAAGTATCTCATCCTTGCCATCCTTATCAAGTTTTATTTTAATATCGGGATTTTGTTTTTTGATATATCTTAAGGCATATAATGAAAAATGCAAAACATCAACATCGTATTTACTTGTTTTAATGGTTGCAAAAGTATGTACTACTCGATACCTTCTTGGTGTTCTTGGACTATATGTAACAGACTCGATATCAGCAAGCCTGATATAATCATTTTCAAGGTGAATACCGTTTTCATCGATTACACCGATTATTTTACCGAACATAAATTTATTGAGGAGCGATAAGAAGATAAGAGGGGTGAGACATATACCAAAAGCAACTGCCATTAACGGTAGGACTTTAATCATTGCCTCAAAATAGAATCGGCCGACAAACGACATAGTTATCATCACTGCGAAAATTGTTAGAAAAACCGTAAAGAAGCAAAGTATAGTGAAATTAAAATATTGCTTGCGTATTTTTTGCCCACTGATATTCTTAAGATTGGTATTAACAGTATTGGGAGAGATATTGTTCAAATGCTCTAAAAACAAGGGTAAATTGACTTTTTGAGAGTCAATCATTAAAACCTTTGGTGATGCGGTAATCCTGCAAGGAGAGCTGTTTTTGAAGCTGATATCAATAACATACTGCTTAGTTATAGCGGTTTGTTTTATTTTTACAGATTTTATATCTAGAGGAATACGTTGTGTATTAACAATATGCTTGCCGTGTATTACTTCCGCAATCAATAAATAGTTTTTAGTAAAGCCGAAATATGCAAATTTTTTGCTCGCCTGATTTATCAATAATACCGTAAATAGGGTGTAGCAAAGTTTCGCCTTCTTTTAATAAACCTGATAGAGATTTTATCATCAGCTCTTTATAAGTCATACCAAACACCTCGAATCATTATATTTATAAAATCCTGAAAACACAGAAAATGTGACATATTTTTATTTTTTAGTTTACCATAATGCGCAGACTTCATCTATATTTTTCTTAGCTATTGCTTTTTAGTATAATATATAATAAAATAAATGTATACCATATTACTTATTAAGCGGAGATACAAATGAAAAACAGAAAATATATAATTATTGCTATAACACTCTTTGCCTGCTTATGTATGGGTATTGTTGATGCGATTATACAGCCTGGGTACATAATTAAATCAGCTATAAAATTGGTACTGTTCCTGCTCCTGCCATTTATTTATTCGATTTTTGACAAAGAATGCAATCTCAAAAAGCTTTTTATACCTGACAAAAAGGGGATAGTGATAGCTTTCGCATTAGGTATAGGCGTATTCACAGTAATTCTTGCTGCATTCTTTATTTTTCGCAATATATTTGATTTTTCATCACTTACAAGCACTTTAACACAGGGCACGGGCGTTAATAAGGATAATTTTATATTTGTGGCTATCTATATTTCCTTTGCAAATTCTTTACTTGAAGAGTTTTTCTTCCGCGGATTTTCTTTTATCAATTTGAAGGAGGCATCAAACCGCAAATTAGCTTATATTATAAGTTCTGCCCATTTTGCGCTTTATCATATTGCTATGATGATCGGTTGGTTTGCTTTACCTGTTGTTCTTTTAGCGATTACAGGTCTTTTTATAGGCGGCTTAATATTTAACTATTTCAATGAAAAATATAATAATATCTATCTTTCCTGGCTTATACATATGTTTGCAAATTTCGCCACTAATACAATCGGATTTATATTGTTCAGCGCTTAAATAAAAATCTTTCAAAATTGCAATTTTTGGCTTGACAACGGGGTATAATGTTGATATAATATCAATGTTGTCTATATGATCCATTAGCTCAGGCGGTAGAGCACTTGACTTTTAATCAAGGTGTCCGGGGTTCGATTCCCCGATGGATCACCAGAAAAACAAGTATCCTTTTTGGGTACTTGTTTTTTTATTAAATTAAACCAGGGAAATCGAACAGGAGGGAGCGTATGCGGAAGAAAACAGTCCGGTGGACTGTTTTTGCCGACGCGGGCGTGTAGGTGCGTTGCACCGTAGCGATTCCCCGATGGATCACCACAAAAAACAAGTATCCTTTTCGGGTACTTGTTTTTATTTATTTTATATTTTAAAGAAAAACCCGAGTAGAATTTCTACTCGGGTTTAATTTGTTATTAACCGCCAAGATAGGCTTTTTTAACCTCTTCGCTTGACATAAGCTCTTTTCCCGTGCCCGAGAGAACTATCTGTCCGTTTTCAAGAACATAGGCCCTATCGGAAATGGCAAGAGATTTACCTGCATTCTGTTCAACGAGAAGAACGGTTGTACCTTCTTTATTGAAATCCTTGATAATTTCAAAAACCTCATCAACAAGCAGGGGAGAGAGGCCCATAGAAGGCTCATCAAGCATAAGTAGCTTAGGATGGCTCATCATAGCTCTACCCATAGCAAGCATCTGCTGTTCGCCTCCTGAAAGGGTACCCGCAATCTGATTTTTACGTTCAGCAAGGCGGGGAAAACGCTCATAAATCTTATCTACATCTTCCTTGAAATTAGCATTATTCTTAATAGAATAACCGCCCATAACAAGATTTTCATATACAGTAAGCTCCTGAAAAACTCTTCTTCCTTCAGGAACCTGTGACATACCTAAATGAACTATCTTATGGCAGGGCATTTTGGTAATATCGTGGCCATCGTAGATTACTGAGCCGCTTTGCGAGGGGATAAGACCGATTATGCTTTGCATCGTGGTGGTTTTACCCGCGCCGTTAGCGCCAATGAGGGTAACTATTTCACCCTCTTTTACCTCAAAGCTTATACCTTTAAGGGCAGTGATAACGCCATAACGAACTTCTAAATTATTAACTTCCAAAAGTGCCATAATTCGTTATCCTCCTATATAAGCTTTAATAACCTCGGGGTCGTTTAAGGCAACATCGGGAGAGCCCTGTGCCAAAACGGTACCGAAATTGAGAACTGTAATTTCATCGCAAAGGCCCGATACAAACTTCATATCGTGCTCAATTAGTAAAATGGTTACATTAAATTCATCGCGGATGCGGCGAATTATTTCCATAAGATCTGCAGTTTCGTTGGGATTCATACCCGCAGCAGGCTCATCAAGGCATAAAAGCTTCGGATTAGTGGCAAGAGCTCTTGCAATTTCAAGCTTTCTCTGCTTACCGTAAGGTAGGTTGCAGGAGAGGGTATTACGCTCTTCTGCAAGGCCTACTATACGAAGAATTTCCTTAGCGCGCTGACGGATAGCTTTTTCTGTTTTGAAATGAACAGGAAGGCGGAACATACTTGCAAAAACTCCGCACTTAAATTCGGGCTGATTATGAAGACCTACCATAACATTACGAATAACAGTCATATTATTAAACAAACGGATATTCTGGAAGGTTCTTGCAATACCCTTATGGTTAATAGCCTCTTGATTCTTTCCCGTTAAATCCTCACCATCAAGGTAATACTTACCCGTGGTTGGCTTATAAACGCCTGTAATCATATTGAAAACTGTGGTTTTACCCGCACCGTTGGGTCCAACAAGACCGTAAAGCTGACCCTCACAAATCTGAAGATTAAGCTCCTGAACAGCCTTAAGACCGCCGAAGGATATGCCAAGATTTTCTGTTTTAAGAACAACTTTAGACATTATTTATCCTCCTTATCAGTCTTATCAGGTGTATAGGGAGAGGATACCTGAATATCAACGGATAAAACCTCATCCATATTTATCTTTGTGGGAACGCGGTCCCACTTAGCCTCATCATCGTGAATATGCTCAGGGCTATGCTTCTTAAATTTGTTAAAGAGATTCTTGAAATTGTGCGCTTCGCGGAAGCCCTTAAGAGCAGGAGCGTTATTATAGATAACTATTAAAATAAGAATTAATGCATAGAACAAATCCTGAAGCACTGCGAGATTACCCGTAAGGATGGTCTGCAACTTAACATCAAGGAAGGTAATAAGCGTGGCGGCAATAATTGAGCCGTTAATACTACCCATACCGCCCAAAACGACCATAACAAGAATTTCGATAGAATAGTTATAGCTGAAATTGGTGCTTTGAATTGTGAAGTTAGAATAGCTATAGAGAACGCCTGCAATACCTGCAAAGAAAGAGGAAACGGTGAAGACTATAAGCTTATACTTTGTTACATTTATACCCGTTGCTCTGGCGGCAATTTCATTATCGCGGATAGAGGTGATGGCTCTGCCGTGCTTTGAACGGATTAAATTCTGTGTTACAGCAAGACATCCGAGTACCAGAACAAAAGCAATAATGAAAAGGAAATTTTTATCAAAGCGAGGAGTGGGAAGACCTAAGGAACCGCCGAAGGATTCGGAGCTTGAATTCATAAATACTGTTCGTACTATTTCGCCGAATGCGAGGGTTACAATTGCCAGATAGTCTCCGCGGAGACGAAGAGCAGGAAGGCCAATAATAACACCAAAAATTGCAGCAACGGCGCCGCCTACAAGCAGGGAAATAAGGAGAGTAGGCACCTCGCCGAGAAGTGGCTCTAATACTGCGGCAGTTTTACCGCCGAGATAGGCGCCAACACACATAAATCCTGCATGACCTAAGGATAATTCACCCAAAAAGCCAACGACCATACTAAGAGAAACAGCAAGCATTATGGCGATTGCTATTTTTTCGAGCATATATATATCAGAGGTTTTAAGGCCGCCAACAAGGGATAAAACGGCAAAAACGATGGTGAAAGCTGCAACTGCTATATAGTTTGCATAGTGTTTCCATTTAATGCTGTTAAAACTACTCATTACACTTTCTCCCTTCTCTTTTTACCCAAAATACCCGTAGGACGTACAAGAAGAATTACAATAAGTATTAAAAATTCAATGGCATCGGTATAGGGAGCAATGGCAGGTATGGTAAGAGAAATTGCTTCAACAACACCCATAAGCATACCTCCGAGCATAGCGCCGGGTATGGAGCCGATTCCACCGATTACCGCGGCCGTAAATGCCTTAATACCTGGCATAGCGCCAAGGGTATTATTAAGGCTGGGGGATTTCATAAGCATAAAGAATCCCGCAAAAGCCGCAAGGGCAGAACCGATTGCAAAGGTAATCATAATAATTTTGTTTACATTGATACCCATAAGCTGTGCGGCGCCCTTATCCTCAGATACAGCAATCATTGCGCGACCTGTTTTAGTATATTTAACAAAAACACTTAGAACAAGCATTATAACCATTGAACAACCTAGGGTTACAAGTATATAAACAGGCACGGTAAGACCTGCAAACTTAACATTACCAAGATCAGCAACATTAACCATTTTAGGAGCAGAGCCGAAAATAATCTGCGCAGTAGATTGCAACAGATAGCTCACACCGATTGCAGTAATAAGTACCGCAAGGGGAGAGGCACCGCGTAGTGGCTTATATGCGATTTTTTCTATAGTAACACCAAGAGCTACACAGAAAACAACCGCCGCAAGCAAGCCTAAAATGGGATTGCCAAGGGAAGCCATAGTAACGAAAATCATATAACCGCCCACCATAATAACATCGCCGTGAGCGAAATTTAGCATTTTAGCAATACCGTAAACCATAGTATAACCGAGAGCTATCATGGCGTAGGTACTACCCATACTAAGACCGTTTATCAAAGTTTCTATAAATTTCATAAATATTCCTACTATTATTACGACAATTTGCCGGAGCAGAAAAACTGCGCCGGCAAAAATATCTTCTATGTTGTTTTGCTAAAAATTCAATTAATTAGCAGAGTTAGCGGTTTTAAGGGTGTACTTAACAGCTTCTTTAGCAACATAGCCGTTATCTTCCCAAGCAATATCATTACCGGTAACGCCGCTGTAGGTGAAATCACCGGTGAACTGCTCTTTGAGAATATCGCAAAGGTCAGAAGCGGAGATGGTTACATCAATCTTTTCGCCTGCATCAATAGCAGCCTTCATAGCATTGTAGATTGCATATACACAGTCATAAGCAGAAGCGCCGAACTGATTGAGAGTATCGGTACCGAACTTATCGGTATATTTCTTAATAAAGTCAGCGGCAGCGCCTTCTGTAGCATTGGAATCGAAGTGAGAAAGCATAGAAACTTCCTGAGGAATTATGCTGAAATCTTCGAACTGACCTGCAAGACCGTCAAATCCATCGCAACCGTAGTAAACAGCATCTTTAGCAATGATATCCTTAGCCTGAGTCATAAATACAGCAGCGGGAGTGTAGTAAATGGGCATAAAGATAAAGGTGCACTCTTTAAGAGAGGTGATCTGTGAAGAGAAGTCAGTAGCATTAGCATCGGTGAATACAGCTTCAACTGTTTTAATAGAAGAATCAAGGTTATCCTTGAACTGCTCATAGATACCGTTGGAGTAAGCATCATCCGACTTATAGAAGATACCAATTTGATCAATACCAAGAGTGTTTACATAGTCAGCAGCAACTTTACCCTGGTTACCATCAGCAAAGCACATCTGGAAGCCGTTATCGTTAGCGGGGATCTTATCGCCAGAAGCTGAGGGAGTGAGGAAGAAAACATTATCCTCAGCAGAAAGCTTGGTATACTCAAGGCCGGGAGCGGTAGTAACTGTACCTAAAGAAGCCTGCATGCCGCTTTCAAGCATAGTTGCATAGTTAGCGGCAACCTTGGTTGCATCGTGAGTATCATCGGTAGCGATGAGCTTGAATTTAACGCCGTTAAGACCGCCTGCAGCGTTGATCTCATCAACTGCCATCTGTGCAGAATTCTGAACTGCTACGCCGTAAACAGCAGCAGCTCCGGTAAGGGGACCGCTTACACCAATTACGAACTCTGTGTTTTCAGCAGTATAGTTACTGCCGCATCCGGTAAAGCAGCATGCAACGAGGCAAAGCGCCATTACAACGGATATGAATTTTGCGATTTTTTTCATTTTGAAAACCTCTTTCCTTAAAACTTAAGTAAAATTAAATAATAATATATATAAATTTACCACAATGTAATTGCAATGTCAAGAAATTTTAAGCAAAAATCAGCTTAAGAGGGCCTTATCACTAGCAAAAACATCGCCGCTTATCTTTGTGAAGGCCTGAAGCAGATTTTCAACCGTTAATTTTTTCTTTTCTTCACCCGAAATATCAAGAATGATTTTGCCGTTGTTCATCATAATAAGGCGGTTGCCGTGGGTGATGGCATCCTTCATATTATGAGTAATCATAAGGGTGGTAAGCTTTTCCTGACTAACAATTTCACTTGTTATACTCAAAACCTTAGCGGCAGTTTTAGGGTCGAGCGCGGCAGTATGCTCATCAAGAAGCAGAAGCTTCGGATGATTCATAGATGCCATAAGAAGAGTAATAGCCTGACGCTGACCGCCCGAAAGCAGACCAACCTTAGTTGATAATCTATCCTCAAGACCTAAATCAAGACGTTTTAACAGCTCCTTGTAAATCTTACGGTCGTTATCATTTATAGCCCATGATAAGCCTCTTGATTTACCGCGGCGCATAGCGATTGCCATATTTTCTTCAATCCACATATCAGCGGCTGTACCTGTCATAGGATCCTGAAAAACTCTGCCAATAAACTGCGCTCTTTTATATTCAGGCAGTTTTGTAATATCGGTACCATCGATGATTATATTACCATCATCAATAGGGAAGGTGCCTGCAACAGAATTGAGCAGGGTAGATTTGCCTGCACCGTTACCTCCAATTACGGTAACGAAATCACCATCATTGAGGGTAATGGAAACATCATCAAGGGCAACCTTTTCGTTAACAGTACCGGCATTAAATATCTTTGTTACATTCTTAATTTCTAACATTTATGCCGCCTCCTTGGTGTTTCTTACAGCAGGTTTGGAAAAATATGTTTTCTTAAGGTGGGGAACTGCCAAGAATATGGCAACAACGATTGCCGAAAGCATCTTAAGAAGATCGGTATCAAGACCTAAGAAAATAACCGTTTGATATACGATGTAATAAATTACTCCGCCTATAAGTACGCCTGTTAATCTGATAACAAAGCTTTGTCCCATACGGGAAACAATAGCTTCACCGATAATTACAGCTGCAAGGCCGATAACGATTGCTCCGCGTCCATCGGAAATATCTGCTTTACCCGAATACTGAGCAAGTAACGCGCCTGCAAGGGCAACGATACCGTTGGAAAGCGCAAGGCCGACAACCTTATTAGAGCTTGTGTTAATGCCTTGCGCACGGGACATTTTCACATTACAGCCCGTAGCTCTTATGGACATACCGTAGCGCGTACCAAAGAACCAATAAAGCACAGCAATCAGCACAATGCATATAAGGAACAGATAAACTAAGGACTCATACTTTCTTAACTGTGTGATAAGAACATCATAGGATCTTGCGGGAAGCGCCTGATTAGCCTTGCCCATAATTTTAAGGTTAACTGACCACAAAATAAGCTGTGTAAGAATACCAGAAAGGATGGCGGGGATACCCATTATGGTATGGAAAAGACCTGTTACAAGACCTGCCGCCATACCTGCAATAAAAGCGATAAGCATTGCCGCCCAAACATTCCAACCTGCCGCCATAAGCATAGCGCATGTAGCCATACCTGTTACCATAGAGCCATCAACGGTAAGGTCAGATAATTCAAGAATCTTGAAGGTAATATAAACACCTATAGCCATAATACCCCAAATCATTCCTTGGGCAGCGGCACCCGGCATTGCGCCGAGCCAATTCAAAAAATCCATATTTATTCTCCTATTATATAAAATAGTAAATGTGCCGCTACCTTTTGCGCAGCGGCACTGAGTATTTTACTATAATTTTACTCAAAAAGCAAGTGCTTTAGGAGAGGGGCTCATATCCTTCGGGAACAGTGATACCGAGTTCTTCACAAAGAGTCTTGTTATACTTCTTAACGGGATTGTTATCATACTCAATAGCCATCTCGGCAATATCAGCCTCGCCCTTTAAGATTTTAGCAGCCATTTCGCCGGTAGTTTTGCCGAGCTCTTCGTAGCTGATGGAAAGGGTGGCAATGCCGCAACCTGAGCATATACCTGCTTCACCTGCGATAATAGGCACCTTTTTGGGAGCAACAACACCGTTAATGGTTTCTGTGCAGGAAGCTGCAGTATTATCGGTGGGTATGTAAAGAGCATCACAAGCGCCGGCTGCAGCCTCGGCAACCTGAGCTACATCTTCAGAGCCTGCGAAGGTGTATTCCTTAACAGTAAGACCTTTACCTTCAAGATATTCCTTAACAACCTTCACCTGATAAGCAGAGTTTGCTTCTGCAGAGCAAGAAAGCATACCTACTGTTTTAGCATCGGGAACAAGGTCAATAATCATCTGAGCCTGCTCGGTAAGGGGAGCCAAATCACTGGTACCTGAAACATTACCGCCAACTGTACCGCTGAAATCTTTAATACCAAGGGCAACACCGTATTCGGTAACAGATGTTCCAAGAATCGGGATTTCCTCGGTGGCATTGTAAGCGGCCTGCAGGGCAGGGGTGGCGTTAGCCATAATTAAATCTACCTTTTTGGATACGAAATCGTTAACGGCAGTAACACAGGTATCGGGATTATTCGCGGCATTAACCTCAATAAATTCAACGTTATCTTCGCCGAGAGCAGCAATAACTGCATCCTTAAAGCCCTTTGTTGCGGCATCTAATGCATCGTGGGTAACAAGCTGACAAATACCGATGGTGTATTTACCATCATCCTTATTGCCGCAACCTGCAAAGCAAAGACAGCAACCCAAAATCATACATACACATAAAATAGACGCGAGAATTTTTTTCATAAAATTGCCTCCTATTTGTGAAATATTTAACAAATACCTCACAATAATTGATTTGCACATATTATATCACTTTAAAGCGTTAAAGTCAATAGGCAAAACCATATTTTGTATAAAAGAGAATAAGAGAGTCTTTATCACTCATATTAAACCGATAATTTTCCGTTAGGTCAACAATATATAATGTAATCAAAAAATACATCCTGATAGCCGACAAATAGCATATAAAATAAAAAAGCAATCGAATAGAAATTTTTCCAACGATACTTAATATGTCAGAAAAAAACTGATTCGATTACAGAAAGGTAAGTTTTGAGCAATTTTCAAAAAAGTCAGTAAAAAATTTAAAATATGGATTAAAGGAAGAGTATTGAAATTAAATATTCAAAAAATTAAAAACAACACGGGCAAATTCAAAAGTAATTCGAAAACATAAATTAGCGATTAAATTCTGATGCTGCAACAATTTATAAATAAGAGAGTTATAAGGTCGTTATAGGCGGAACACGGCAAATAACCCCGAAAACAGCCAATTTCACTCCCCCCGAATTATACAAAATATTCATTTTGTATAATTAGATAAAACGTTTTATCGGTCCAAACAGTAATATCCCCTATGGGTTTTGCTTATTAAAATAACCGCCTACTTATATCTAGTGGCGGTTATTTTTTAGCAAGCGGATGGAATTTTGCATAAGACTGAACATATTTACTCTTAACAAGCTGGGCGTAAACCTGCGTTGAAGAAATATCGGAATGACCTAACATCTCTTTAATATCTTTGAGCTGTGCCCCGTTCTCCAACAGATGCGCCGCAAAGGAATGCCTTAATGTATGCGGAGTGATATCCTTGTTTATACCCGCCTTTTCGGCATAATGCTTGATTATCTTCCAAAATCCCTGTCTGGACATTGGTTGTCCATTCATATTGGTAAATAATATATCGGTATCATCATCCTCAACCATTGCAGGTCTTACCGAATTGATATAATCGTTAAGGTGCCTTATTGCCGCAGGATATATAGGAATAATACGCTCATTTTTAGAGCCATGTGTATGTAAAATGCCAACCTGTGTGTTAATATCGTTAATGCTCAGCTCGATAAGCTCCGATACTTTTATGCCTGTTGCATACAGTAGCTCGAGCATAGCCTTATCCCTTATTCCTTTATAATCACGGTTATCAGGCTGAGAAAGCAACAGAACAATTTCGTTTGCATCCAGTACATCGGGGAGCTTCTTCTCTGCCTTCTTAAATTTAATAGCATCTGTTGGATTATGCTTCACAACATCGGCTGTAATAAGATACTTAAAATAGCATCTTAGCGATGCAACTATTCTGGTTTTTGTTGCTTCTGATTTACCTAAGAAATCAAGATAATCTATATATTTCCTTATAGTGCTTTCATTTACCCTATCTATATTGTGAATATCGTTGTTGGCGCAGTAAGTAACAAATTGATTAACATCGCGAATATAGGCTTCTAATGTATTGGCAGATGTCTTCTTAACATCATTAAGATAAACCTTATAGCCATCTAAAAAATCCTTCATACTGCACCTCCTTTTAACGAAATCTATATAAATTCAAAATAAGAAATCAAAGCCTTGGAAAGCAAAGCATCAACAATGGACGCTCCGATTATTGCCGATAAATATATAAGATAATATCCGCAATAATCCTTAAAAATTAAAAACAAATTTGCAGGGCGGCTATTGGGAAAAGTAAGCTTTGCAAACTCAAAAGAAAAACGAATGGATTTCCCTGCAGCAATAACAAGAGCAATAACGAATACTGCCGCTACAGGAATAACTATTAAGGCATTAAAAGCAATGCCCTTGAGTAGATATGTACTACAAATATGGGCGCACAAAATACCGTAAAAAAAACCGGAAGCCATTTTAAGCAACGGTACAATAACAATACCCATAAGCGATGCTCCGCACAAGAAAAACAAAAGCAAAACTAAAAACCGCATTTCGAATGAGTATGCAAATATTTTAATAAAGCCCCTACCCTGCCTTGCTGCCAGAAAATAATCAAACAGCCACTCAGCAACTTTAACAGCAACAGTACTATTTTTATAAGAAACACAACCAACTATGATACCAATGATAAATGCAGCGGTTAACATAATAGTTGTTTTGTTATCTCTTAAAAAACCTAAGATATTGTTTTTATTGAAATTTAATATTGCGCTTTTATTCATATACGAACACTCCTTACCGCTTAATATATATGCGGCAAAAGGACAAGATATGAAAAGCACAATATTTGGGAATTCCCTATCGCTAACACACAACATTTAGAAAAAATCGCAGTTTATGTCAACTAAATGGCGTTAAAAAAACAACCTCTCAAAATCGAAAAATGCGAATTTAAGAGTTGTTCGATAAGAAAAACACACCTAATTATCCACCTTTTTGCGAGGTGACAATATATTTATACTACAATTCAGGGATTATGTCAACAACTAATTTTGAATTGAAAAATATTATGTAAACTATTTATGTAAACCACACAATATCTTGTTTTCGTAATAATTTTTTATCCCAAATTGTAGTAAATTCCTCTTTAATTTTTTAACAAATTATGATATAATAATGAATATGCATAAACAAGGAGATTTAATAATGAACAAAACTGCAATAATAACCGGAGCCTCTAAGGGTATCGGCGCCGCAACTGCCATATATTTTGCAAGCAAGGGCTACAATGTTGTTATTAACTATAACGATTCCTATCAATCCGCTGCCCTACTCTCCCGTTCCCTGAACGAACAAGGCTTCAAAACAATAGCAATAAAAGCCAATGTTGCCAACAAACTTGATGCCGAACGGCTCATTAAAGAAACTGCTGATCGCTTTGGCGGTGTTGATGTTCTTGTTAACAATGCAGGCGTTTCCCATATAGATATGATAACCGATACTGATGAATTTGATTCGGATAGAATATTTGATATTAATCTTAAAGGTGTTTACAACTGTTGCAGAGCAGTAACACCAGTTATGGTTAATCAGAAAAGCGGAAAAATTATAAATATATCTTCTATGTGGGGTCAGGTCGGTGCTTCCTGTGAGGTAGCATATTCGGCATCTAAGGCGGGTGTGATCGGTCTTACAAAAGCGCTTGCAAAGGAATTAGCTCCAAGTGGAATTACTGTAAATGCTGTTGCTCCAGGGTTAATTGAAACCTCAATGAACAACGATATTCCCGCCGAGGATTTAAGCGAATTTGTTGAGGAGATTCCTCTTGGCAGAATGGGCTCCCCAAACGAAATTGCCGCTGCTGTATATTTCTTGGCTTCAGGTGAGGCTGATTATATAACAGGTCAGGTTTTAGGTATTAACGGCGGTTATGTTATGTAAAATTAAATCGGTGTAGCTACTGGCTACACCGATTTTTTTATTTACTTATTAAGAAATTCAAAGGCTATTCTAGGATCGCCGTTTTCAAGATAAATAATACCGCAACGCTTAAAATCATTCTTCTCTAAAAGATGTTGCATAACCTTATTATCCTCGTGGGTATCTATTCGAAGATTTTTCGAAAAGCCCTTGCAAAAATCGAGGCATACTTTAAGCACACCTTTGGATTTGCCGGCGCTTGCCACTCTGTGAACAGCAAAATACTCTTCATCAGATAACCAGGCGCCGTTTTCTATATAACAGTATGTTGGATCCTCTCCTTTTATAAAAGCAAAAACAGCGTGTATTTCCCCATCAATTTCAAGAACAAACAACTGTTTTTTATCTATATCCTCCATCAGAATTTCTTTTTGAGGATACCCGCCGTTCCATTGAGTTGCATTGCCTGTGCTTCTCATAAATTTTCTAGCCGTTTCATAAACGGAAAGAATCTCATCAATATCTTTAAATTTTGCTAATCTTATCATAATTTATTCCTTAAATTCTGCTATTGTAACGCCATCTTCACCCTCACCGAAGACGCCGAGCCTGTAGGCTTTAATGGATTTATGGGAACGAAGATATCCCTGAACAGATTTCCGCAATACCCCCGTACCCTTGCCGTGAATAATCCTGATTGATTCAAGGTGAGAAAGAATTGCATTATCAATATATTTATCGAGCTCCAGGATAGCCTCATCCGATGCCATACCCCTTAAATCGATTTCACCCGAAACGCTGCGCATAGCATTAGAAATCATATTATTTACTCTACGTGTTTTTTTATGCTCGGTGGAAACGGATGATTTTTTAATTCGCAGTTCATCAAGACCTACCCACATCTTCATGGAACCCGACATTACATATACTCTCTTGCCCTTTTCATCGGTATCAATAACGGTTGCATCGCGGTTAATACTGCCAATGACAACAATATCGTTTTTCTTTGGCATAACGCTTAACTTTTCGCGGTTATCATGTTGATTTTCAATGGGATCGGCAAGTTCATCAAGCGCGTTTAGAGTCTTTTTATAGTTAAGCCTTGCCGCCTCAACACTTTTAGCTGCATTTTCTGCAGTAATAGTTTTCTTGGCTTACTCCAACTGATTAAGTAACACAGAAGATTTGTTTCGGGCATCATCAATTATCTGATTTGCCTTTTCTCTGGTTTTTTCCATCAGTTTTTCCTGCTTGATTTTGAACTCATGCTCAAGCATTTCGGTACGCTTTTTGCTCTCATAAAGCTCAAGCCTCAGCTTTGAAGATTTCCTCTGCTCCTCCTCAGCTGCCTGTCTTGCCTTTTCAAGTGATGCCACAACCCTCTCAAAACGCATATCATCTTCAGTAACTTGATTCCTTGCGCTATCGATAATAAAGTCATTAAGGCCTAATTTCCGAGATATTTCAAAGGCATTAGACCGACCCGGAACACCTATAATAAGTCTATAAGTCGGTTTTAAGGTATTAACATCAAATTCACAGCTTGCATTTTCAACCCTGAAACTATCAAGAGCATAGGATTTAAGTTCGGGATAGTGAGTAGTAGCAACAGTTTTTGCTCCGTTTTCGGTAAGCTGCATAAGTATTGCTTTTGCAAGCGCGGCGCCCTCTATGGGATCGGTACCTGCGCAAAGCTCATCAAAGAGAACCAAGGAGTTATCATCAAACTCATCTAAGATAGAAATGATATTAACCATATGGGATGAAAAAGTTGATAGAGATTGCTCTATGCTCTGCTCATCACCGATATCAGCAAAAATTTTATCAAATACCGCAATCTCGCTGTTATCATCGGCGGGTATCATAAGACCGCACATTGCCATAAAGGTAAGCAAACCAACGGTTTTAAGGGTTACCGTTTTACCGCCGGTATTGGGACCGGTAATAATTAGGGTATCGTATTCTTCGCCGAGAGAAACTGTTATTGGAACGACCTTTCTTTTATCAATAAGCGGATGACGGGCATTTTTAAGATAAATGTAACCCTTATCATTGATTTTAGGCACAACAGCGCCCATTTTATAAGCAAGCTTAGCCTTGGCAAAGATAATATTAAGCTCCAATAGTGCATTGTAGGAATTTTTTATAGTATCAGAAAAATCGGCAACCTCCGCAGAAATTTCCGCAAGAATCCGAGCAATTTCTTCCTGCTCCTTTGCTCTTAAAACTCTGATTTCATTATTGGTTTCAACAACGCTCATAGGCTCTATGAACAGCGTTGAGCCACTAGATGATGTATCGTGAAGAATGCCCTTGATTTCGCCTCGGTACTCCGCGCGAACGGGCACAACATATCGGCCATCTCTTTGGGTGATAATGGCATCCTGCAGGTATTTTGCAGTTTGACCTCTAATAATCTTTTCAAGGTTATCTCGAAGCTTTGATGATGCCGAAGAAATTTTTCTTCGCAAATCCGCTAATGTTGGAGAAGCGTTATCGTTTATCTCATCCTCGGATTTTATGGCAAAGTTAATTTTATTTTCTAAATAATTATTGGGATTAAGAGCATTGAAATAACAATCGATGGAGGTTTCATTTACACCCGAACAATCCTCACGCCATTTTTTAACCGTTCTTATATTTCTGAGAATCTCTGCAACCGTTAAAAGTTCTTTTGCTGAAAGAGATGCGCCTACATTTGCCCTTGCAAGCATCGAAGAAACATTAGAGCAGGCAGTAAACACGGGAGCAGAATATTTAGCCATAAACAAATAGGCATCCTCGGTCTGCCTTAAAAGAGCTTTAACCTCCCCGAAATTACGGGAAGGTCTAATAAGCAATGCCGTATCCTTAGCTTCAGGCATGGTTGCTTCCTCAGCCAAAAATTCTAGAATACGGTTAAGTTCTAAAGTAGTAATCTGTTTTTCTAAGTTATACATTTTAACCTCAAATAATACTGTTGTAAAAATCAAGCGTGGTAAATTTATGCTCGGTTTGTAATGTTATGTATTTCTCTGTAATATCCGATAAAATTTTGGTTTCCCTCTCGGGTATTTCAAAGGAATATAAGCTCTCCAACTTTGAATAAACAATATGCCGCATTGCCTTAAGAACGGCAGGATTTATCTCCTTGCAGTATTCTCCTTTTCGGCAGTTTTCACAGTACAAAACACCCTCATAGGTATTGAAATACATAACATCCGCTTCAAATTCGCCGCAACCATCACAGGCTACTAAATTAGGCGTATAACCTGAAATAGAAGCTATTCTCAGCTCGGTTATTGCCTTAATAAGAGCAAGTGGCCGCTTCTTTTCGGTTATAAAATGAAGCGAATTTAATATAAGCCTTAAAAATTCTTCACCGTTTTCATCATAGGGGCCCAGCACAAGGCAAAGCTCACACAGATATTGCGATAAGGCGAGAACATCAATATCACTGCCTGCGCCAAAAAACATTCGGTTAACGGTAGCTTCACGGATTTTATATGTATCTCCCTTTTTATCGATATCAAAATCGGAATAGGATAAAAGACCGGTTGCCGACCCCCTGCGGCTTTTAATACTCTTTGCGCCAACCGCAAATGCTTTTATTACGCCGTAGTCTCTGGTCATAATAGTAACCAATCTGTCATTATCACCGATATTCATTTCTTTTATAACAAGTCCATCGGTTGAAAAGCCCATCTTATCCCCCAAAATCGTTGTTCTTATGGCAGGAATCAACATATTTGAGATAATCCTCCACCCTGCCTGTTAAAACAAATTTATTCCATTCTTTTTCTCCTACCATAAAGCATTTAACCTCCCAGATGTTTTCACTAATAGGTTTTGTTAAAACAAAGAAAATATGGTAGGAAAATAATTCAAAATCAATTATTATCAAGACCGAAGGTGTGGATAAGACCTTGACGGTTACGCCAGTCCTCCTTAACCTTCACCCAAAGCTTAACCGATGCCTTAATGCCAAAAAACTTTTCTATATCGTATCTTGCCATTGTGCCTATCTTTTTAAGCATAGAGCCGCCTTTACCAATAACAATGCCTTTATGGGTATCCTTCTCGCAATAAATAACTGCTTCAACCTCGATTATAGGCTCACCCGCCGCATTATCGCGCTCATAGAACTTTTCAAGATCAACCGCGATACCGTGTGGCACCTCTTTGCTCAATGTAAGCAAAAGCTTCTCTCTTATCATTTCGGCAACCATTACCTTTTCGGGTTGATCGGTAACATCGCTGGCATCAAAATAATGAGGAGAAGGTTTTTTATACTTTTCAAGTTCTTTAAGCAATATGCAAACTCCATCACCGCTTTTAGCAGAAAGAGGTACTACCGCTTCGAAATCAAAATACTTAGTATAAGCCTTAATTATATCAAGAATTTTCTCTTTATCGGTAAGTAAATCAATTTTGTTAATTACCAACAGGCATTTAAGTTTTTTTGCCTTAACGGATTCTAAAAGCGCTAATTCCGCCGCAGGTATATTATCTTCATCAATAGTAAAATCGGGACATGCATCAACAACTAAAACAGCGGCATCTACGTCACTCATACCGCTGTCAACGGCCTTGATCATATTTGTTCCCAATAGATTGTGGGGCTTGTGAAAACCTGGAGTATCAATAAAAACATATTGGGTTTCTTCCTTTGTAAGAATACCCATAATCCGTGTTCGCGTAGTTTGAGGCTTGTCCGAAACGATGGCAACCTTCTGACCTAAAATCTTATTCATAAGAGAAGATTTGCCCACATTGGCTCTGCCGATTATAGTTATAAAAGCGGATTGCTGTGCCATAATTACATCCTTTACTTATTTTTAATATCAAGTCCCATATTCTTAAGTACCGTGTTCTGTTTAGCGCGCATTTGCATATCTTCTTCATCCGAATTTACATGATCGTATCCAAGAAGATGCAGAACAGAATGAACGGTTAAAAAGGCGATTTCTCTTTTAACGCCGTGGCCGTAGACTTCCGCCTGAGCAAGAGCGTGTTCGATGGAAATTACCACATCACCCAACATCAGAGCATTTGTTTCGGGATTGACATCATACACACCGTCTTCACCAAGAGGAAAGGATAAAACATCGGTTGATTTATCGAGATTTCTAAATTCATTATTAAGCCTTTGTATCTCTTTATCATCCACAAAGGTCACGTTGATTTCTGCAGGCTCCTTAAATTCCTCGGATGTAAGCGTTGCCTTACAAGCTTTTTTTACAAGAGCTTTAGTGCCAAAGGGCAGTTTTTTTATATCTTGTGCATTAGTTATATTTAGTTTTACTTTCATTTTTGTTACCGTTCTTTTCATAAGCTTTGATTATTTCCTGAACGAGTTTGTGCCTTACAACATCCTTGCCCGTTAACTGAATAATAGCAATATCATCAATATTTTTAAGCACATTTACCGCTTCCTTAAGGCCCGAACGCTTACCGTCAGGTAGGTCAATCTGTGTATCATCACCTGTTACAACGGCTTTTGAATTAAAGCCTAAACGAGTTAAAAACATCTTCATTTGTTCTGATGTGGTATTCTGCGCCTCATCAAGAATTATAAAACTATCATCGAGAGTTCTACCCCTCATATACGCCAAGGGGGCTACCTCAATATCACCGCGCTCCTGACATTTTTGAAAGTTTTCTGCGCCGAGCATATCGAAAAGAGCATCATAGAGAGGGCGCAAATAGGGATCAACCTTTTGCTGAAGGTCGCCCGGCAAGAAACCGAGCTTCTCACCCGCCTCAACTGCGGGACGTGTTAATATAATTCGGTTAACCTGCTTGGCGCGAAAAGCGCTTACCGCGTGAGCAACTGCGAGATAGGTTTTTCCCGTACCTGCAGGACCAACACCGATGGTGATGGTATTATTAGCTATAGCATCAATATATCTTTTCTGACCCAAAGTTTTAGGCTTGACGGGTTTACCCTTGGATGTAACACAGATACAATCGGCATCGGTTATGCTTCTTATTTTATCCTCAGTACCATCTGCAATCATATCGATGACACAATCAATGTTCTGCTCGGTTATAATCTCCCCCTTGTTTATCATAACAAGAAGACAATTAACAGCCTTATAAGCCTCAGTTACATTTTCCTCAACACCGCTTATTTTTACCTGACCGCCGTGATAGGTTATGCTTACCCTGTACTGTTTTTCCAGCTTTTTAATATTTTCATCAAAGTTTCCGAATAATGTAACGATATCTTCAATACGCTCAATATCAATATACTGTTCGAACAATTAAACTTCCCCCAACTATATATATCTTTTATATTATAAACTTAAATAGGTAAAAAGTCAATTTATACTGTTAATAAGTATCGGCTGTTTTTGTGCGATATCTTCTCGGGTAATTATCTGTTTGCTAAGTGTTATACCGCCACTGCTTAAATCGACTCTCATCTCACCCTCTTCTATGATATCAAGTCCCGATTTATTTATATTGTTCTGCAGTTTATTTTTAAGAATTTCCAACAGCTCTTCCTCGGTGTAAATAACTTTTTTAGGTTCTGTTATCTGCATATATTTCGAATATTTATTTATTGGTAGTTTTTCACCGAAAAGTTTTACATCAAGTGTTTCTTCCCTGCTAATATAATCTTTACTTTCTTTGCCTAAATACAGCGGTATTCTGATTGAAAAAAACTCTATTACACTACGTTTTTTAATATCCCCCGTTTTGATATTTTTTGTTTGATTAAAATTTTCACTAACGGTGAAAATCCGCTTTGTTGCCGCGGTAACGCTACCCTTTGAATCAACAAAGAGAGTACTGCTTTGATTTTCTATAACACCCGATACCAACAGATCGCCCTTGTGCACCGTATCGCCGATTTTTATCAAAACATTACCCGAGGTAACATCAATTTTTTTAATCTCGCCATCGAATGCGGCGATTAAATTTGAAGGAACATTCTGATAATCATCCTCATTCGCTCTTTTGATTTCAGTAACATTAACAGTTAGTTTACAGCCCTCAATATTAAGAGATGCCCAGGCGAGTTTTTTGTGCTTTATCAGCATACTCTGAGCGGATTTAAGAGTATCAATTTCTTTGATTTTTGTACCCTCATTTATACCGATTTCACGGCAAATTGCAAGGATTTCGTTATCCTCGATATAGTTATTGCCCACAACATCAATATTCCAGATAAATGATGATAAAAACTGCAAAATAACAAAAAATAAGGCAACACCTGCTATGAATCCAAATCTTCTGTTGTATCGAGCAGTTTTGAAGGTAATACCTTTTTTGTTAATTATGTGTATTTTTACAGTACGTCTTTTTCTGATTTTTCTTAGTAAATAGAAATCCTTAGCCCTAATATTTCCGATTATTTTGCCTTTATTAAGACGAAGATTCCAAAGCTTAACCGAATGCTTGGCGCAGAGATTTAGTATCTCCTCGCAATTTTCTCCCGAAAAGCAAACAGTAATATAACCCGTGATATATCTGAATAATTTAAGCACCTATTACACCCTTTCAAAGACAAAACTCCAAAGAACTGATATCACCCGTAACATCAATAATGCCTTCCTCAAAGTTTACAATGTTGAAATTATTTCCGTTGATAATCAAATAGCCCTTTGTGATTTTAAGCTTCAGATAATCCGCGTTAAAATCTGATACCTTACTGCAACCATCTACTATTATTTCTTTATTAGAAAACAATTGTATATTTGCGCCACTTAGCATCTCTTTATTTATAGCATCGGGCATAAAAAAATTAAATTTATTACCCTTTTTCTTTGATTCAAACACAAACCTATCACCCAAAATATTCACACCCTAAAATTACTCCTAATCTAAACTATGATTGAGAAATAATAATAATTCTAACAAGCATATAGTAATTATGGTGATAATATGATTGCAAAATCAGGTTTTGGTAAAATACTTAATATAACATTGATAATTTTCACAATCTTCTTGATTTTTGTCTTTCAAGAGGAAAGCAAATCGGGAGCAATTTACGGATTACAGCTTTGCGGAAATGTGCTTATCCCATCGCTTTACCCATTCACCGTTTGCGTTTTGCTCCTTACAAAATTAGGTTTTTCAAAAATTTTTGCTTTCTTTTCTAAATATATTAAACTGATTTTTGGTTTGAATACCGCAGAATTTTCCGCTTTTTTTCTTTCCTTTATCGGAGGATACCCAATAGGCGCACGGGTACTTGATGAGCTTTGCGAAAACAAATTAACCGAGCAGGCTCGCGCTCAAAAAATATTGCTTTATTCTGTAAATGCCGGGCCCGCCTTTATAGTTTTAGCATTGGGAGGCGGATTGTTAGGTTCAAGAAGCTTAGGGGCTATTTTACTTACATCTCATATAACCTCTTCACTAATTATTTCCTTAATAATCGCGCCAACTCTTAAGAGTTCTTCTACTGCACATAACAATGCATCCGTAACTGTTTCTTTTACAGATGCATTTGTTAAAAGCGCTTCGGAGGCAGCTTCTACAGTTTTTAACATCTGCGCATTAGTTATACTTTTTTCATCGCTCACCAACATTGCACGAAGCTTCAACAATATCTTTTTTGATATTGTTTCAGAAATATTAGAGGTTACTACCGCTGCTTCAAAAGTTGATAATATTTATCTTTTATCCTTCTTGTTAGGCTTCGGCGGCATAAGTGTGTGGTTGCAGGTTTTATTTTGTTGCAAAAGCTTTAAGGTAAAAATTTTAAGCTTTACTATTTGGAGAGTTATTCACGGTATTATAAGCGTTGCAATAACCTTTTTGTTATTAAAGGTATTCAAAATTGATTTTTACACCATTTCAAATCATATAGATACAAACCCTGTCCCCCTCTATAAAACGCCCGCGTTGGCCGTTTCTCTGATTGCTATGGTGATTTTATTTCTGATTTCCTTAGAAAGAAAATTTGATGGTAGAAATTTGAAGAGGGATTTGATATAATACTAATCGTGGGGTGATTATATGGCATCTATCTTTAATAAAAAGCTTTCTAAATCCTGCTCTTTTTGTGTTCACGGCAATAAATCTGAATATTCTGATGAGATTTTCTGCGCTAAACACGGAGTAACAAATAAGCGTGATTACTGCCGCCATTATAAATATGATATCTTAAAAAGAGTTCCCGATAAAGTAAAACCAACGGGTACTTTTTCCGAAGAAGATTTTTCTCTGTAAAACAAAAAAACTTCTTGACAAATTATTTAGTTATGTTATAATAGTCCTTGCGTTACGGTGGATGTAGCTTAGTTGGTTAAAGCGCCAGTTTGTGGCACTGGAGATCGTGGGTTCGAATCCCATCTTCCACCCCAGCAAAAAAGCACTTGCTGTGGCAAGTGCTTTTTTTAATTTAATATTGGGGTGTCGTCAAGCGGTAAGACACAGCACTTTGACTGCTGCATTCGTAGGTTCGAATCCTGCCACCCCAGCCAAAATACAGCATCGGCCTTTTTAGTCGGTGCTGTATTTTTTGTGCAGGATTCGAAACAACCTCCAAATTCTGTGAGCAAAGCGAACAAAGAATTTGGGAGAAAGGTCCTGTGTACCTTTCGATAGCCAAAGAAGAGAATCCTGCCACCCCAGCCAAAAATCGACAAGTTTCGCGTGAGACTTGTCGATTTTTACTTCTTCACTCTTAACTATTCACGCTTCTCTTTTTACTTACCCTATTGCCATAATTTTATATTTGTGTTAAAATAATATTGTTAATTATCTGCTACTCAAAGGAATGGTAATGATGAAAAAGGCGTATTACGAAAATAAAAAAGTACCATATTATACGATCCGAGATAAATCTCTTACGAGGGATCTGCATTTTCATAAAGAAATCGAAATAGTTTATATTGCAAAAGGTAGCACCGTTGCCTACGCTGATACTGATTGCTTCCCGATGAAAGAGGGAGATATTTATATTAGCTTTCCAAATCAGATTCACCACTATGAGCAAACAGAATTGGGCGAATATTATAATATTATAGTGAATCCAGAAATAGTTTACGGCGCTAAGGATTTATTATATGATAACATACCTAAGGTTAACGCCACCTACAGCAACGATAACGAAGTTCTCAGAGAAATTGTTGCAAGATATATAAAATCCTCAGGTGAATTCCGCGAAACTATGCAGGTAGGACTTATAAATGAACTGATGGGTAATATGCTACCTATGTTAACCCTAAGACCTAGAGTTAGCGCAGATAATACAACCATTCAAAACATTTTCAAATACTGCAGCGATAATTTTAATCAAAAAATCACACTAAAAGATGTATCTGAAAATCTGCATTTAAGCAGATATCACATTTCTCATATTCTTAATTCAAAGGTAAATCTGGGCTTTACGGAATACATAAATATGCTGAGAATCAACCGCGCCTGTGAGCTGCTTGAAGAAACAAATATGAAAACGAGTGAGATCTCAGAAGAGGTTGGTTTTGGCTCGATTCGTTCCTTTAACCGAGCCTTTTTGGAGCTTAATGAGATAACTCCCCTTAAATACCGCAAAAAAATAAGATGTGAGCGCAATGAAAAATAATGTTATTAAAGTATTAAGTTTATTTTTGAGTTTTGTCGTTCTTATAGGTTGCTCTTCAAATTCGGTGCAGTATGATAATGCTGATAAAATCATAGAGGAAATTTTAGATGCTAAAGAAAGCCTTCTCGATGTTAACGAGGAACTAATAGATAAGAACTTTTTAGATTGGATAACCAAAAGCTTTGGAGAAGATGCGCTGAAAGCCTTCCGTGATGAAATTAAAACTGATAGTTTTACCGCTGAAAGTTGGTATAAAATAACAGGTAACACTGCTGCTGTACTTAGGGATATGTATTCGGGCGTTCTTGATAAAGATAATCCCAATTATCGCAGTGATATCAAGGTTATTAAAAGCGCTAATAAAAACACTATCATCCGAGTTGTTGGTGACATTTCCTTTGCGGATAACTGGAAGATAATCCCTGCGCTTGAAGAACGTAATAACGGCATTTACGGCGTTTTATCAGAGGAAACGGTAAAAACATTACGTGATGCGGATATTTTTCTTGCAAATAACGAATTTACCTACAGCACCCGCGGCGAGCCGCTTAAGAATAAAATGTACACATTTCGCGCTAAGCCTTCTCGTGTTCAGCATATGTTGGAAATTGGCGCAGATATCGTTTCACTCGCAAATAATCATGCCTACGATTACGGTGAGTATGCCTTTGCCGATACACTACAAACCTTAAACGAATCCGAACTGCCTTATATTGGTGGCGGAGCAGATATAGAGGAGGCTTCCAAACCCTTTTACTTTATAGTTGGCGGCAGAAAATATGCCTTTACCGCGGCCACAAGGGCGGAAAAGCTTGTTTTAACTCCCGAGGCTACGGAAAGTTCTTCGGGAGTTCTAAGAACGTACAATCCCGATAAATACATTAACGTTATTAAAATAGCGGAAGAAGAATGTGATTACAACATAGCCTATGTTCATTGGGGCGCTGAAGGCTCTCACCAAATAGAAGAAGGATTATATGAGATGGGAAGTCGGTTTATCGATGCAGGAGCAGATATAGTTATTGGCGCCCACGCACATATTCTGCAGGGTATTCAGTATTATAACGGAGTACCCATTGTTTATAATCTGGGTAATTTCCTATTCAACTCCGAAACTATCGATACAGGCATACTTGAAATTAGCATATCGGGCAATGGCATTCCCACCTATAAATTTATTCCCGCTTTGCAGAAAAACTGTTATACGGAAATAGTAAAAGATACCGAAGCAGAAAGAATTATAAAATTTATGGAAGGCCTTTCTATAAATGTTTCTTTTGATGAGAACGGTATATTCAAAGAAAAAGCCTGAGAGGAATACTCTCAGGCTTTAGTTTATGGGTTACACACCTTGCATGGCTGATAATTTTCACTAATCAGCTCTTCCCTGCTTTCAGTGATATATAATCTTGAATTATCGATAATACTTGCATATCTGCAACTGTTTTTATGAAATTTTTTAGAGTTGGTGTTGGCATAATATAAAATTTGCTGACTATTATTTTCGACATCAGTTTCCAATACTGAAGATTCGTTTTTGCTGTTCTCGGCATTGCTATTTACCGAACTGTTTTGGGTGGGTATGTTTATAATAACCTCATCATCGGTTTTGTTTTCCTCTTTAGCAGATGTATCAGCGGCGCAAGCGCCGAACATTATAACTGTTAATACTATTAAAATAGCGGTAGTAAGCTTTCGCATAAACAAAACTCCTTAATCAAACTTACAACATTATATGACAAATATCGACATAAATCAAGGCAAAAAAGAAAACCTGCTATTTTACTTATAGCAGGTTTTAATCTTTAATTATTGCGCAGTGCCCTCGGGGGCGGCTTGACCACCTGCGGCCTGCTCGGAATTTTCATATATAGGCGCTTCCAATGGTGTGCCAACATGGGTGGTACAAGCCTCGGGCAAACCGCCCTTCTTATACCAACCAATCGCAGTAGCAGGACAGGTATCATTAGCAAGCAAACCCGTTTCGGTACAATAATACCTATCCGAAGCATATTTACTATCGGTGAACTCCTTGACAGGAAGATCGGAATGGATTTTGCCCATTACCGAACCCCACATTCTGAGAGCGATACTGCTTTGGGGTATTCTCTGCTGAGAATCGTAACCGCACCAGCAGGATGCAACATAATAAGGGGTACCGCCTACAAACCAAAGGTCATATTGGTCGTTTGTAGTACCTGTTTTGGCATACATCTTCATATTGGTAACATAATTCTGAGCGTTTCTACCAGTACCGTTAGCGCCATAAACTACATTACGGAGAAGATGATTCATAACCGTTGCGGTATCCTCGCTGATAGCAACCTTGGGATCAGGCTTATATTCGAGAATTACCTCGCCGTATTGGTCGCAAACCTTGGTATAAAGAGTGGGCTCGTAATAAACACCGCCGTTACCGAAAACTGCATACGCGGCAGCAGATTGAAGGGTGGTAATACCGCCGTTGGTTCCGCCGAGGCCCAAGGGAGATAAATCAATATCTTCGGGATTGTTAAGGGTTTTAACGCCAAGCTTTTGAGTTAAGAAATCATAACTTGCCTGAGGCGTTAATTTCTTAACCAGGGCTACGGGAATCGTATTTATAGACCTTTCAAGCGCATACTGAACTGTAACATTGCCTGAATATCCGCTGTACCAGTTTTTAGGTGTCCATCCGTTATAGTTAGTCGCTTCATCGGCTACTATTGAGGAATAGTTAATTTCACCCTTCTCAATAGCAAGGCTATAAGAAGCAATAGGCTTCATGGTAGAACCCGGTTGCCTTATGGCATCGGTAGCACGGTTAAAGCCGCTGATTCCAAGATTAACCTTCTTCTCTCCTATTCCGCCAACCATACCAAGCACATTTCCGTTATAATCCATAATGGTAAAAGCGCCTTGCAGTTGACTTCCATCAGCGCCGATAAGACCGTAGGTTTCCGAATCTACGAAAACAGATTCAATGTTGCTCTGGATATCGGGATCCAATGTGGCATAAATCTTATATCCGCCGTTATAGAAATTCTTAACAGCCTCTTCCTCTTCGTAGCCGTATTTCTCGGCTAAATCCTCGGATACCTTCTTTATTAGTGCCTCAATAAAATAGGAATTAACCTCGGTTTCGTTAAGCTCTTCCCTTGAGGCTACTAATTTCAGTTCCTCCTTTAAGGCGTTATCATACTCTTCCTGTGTGATATAGCCCTGATCAAGCATCTGATAAAGAACGGTTTTTCTGCGGGTTTCGTTATTATCGGGATAAGTATCGGGCGCGTAATAGGTAGGACTTTTGGTTATTGAAGCCAGGGTAGCGCATTCAAGCAAGGTAAGTTCATTTGCGCTCTTGCCAAAATAATAGTTTGCCGCAACCTCAACGCCGTAGGTACCGTGACCCAACGGAATGGTATTGAGATAGCACTCCATTATGGTAGGCTTAGCATAGTTCTTTTCTAGATATCTCGCCCTCATAATCTCACGGATTTTACGGCTGATCTTACGGTCGTTATCCATGGTGAGATTTTTAACAAGCTGCTGTGTGATGGTAGAGCCGCCACCATCGGAAGCATTATCAGTAATAAGATTCAAAAAGCCTTTCGCGGTACGCTTCCAGTCCACACCGGGATGGGAGAAGAAACGCTTATCCTCAATGGCTACAAAAGCATTAACAAGCTGCTGCGGAATTCCATCATAACCTTCTTCGTTATTTTTTGCCGCCTCCTCATCATAGGCTAACCAAATTCGGTTATACTCACCGTGAAGCCTCTGATACTCAACCCATTCACCGTTATCGTTTTCTGTATAAACAGTAGTGGTAAAATTAAGCTTCAGATCATTTAGATTTTCTTCCATAGTGCCATCGATAGCGGTAAAGACATAAATTAAGAATCCTCCGATAGCAATGCTAACGGTAATAACGCCGACAAGAAAGGTCATCAGAACAGTTTTAATAATCCGTTCTTTATTCTTTATTTTTTTTGCCTTATCGTTTGCTCTTGTATCGGTAGCTCCCGAAGAAAAGCTGTTAAGGTCAAGAGAATCGGCTTTATTTTCATCTATATCTTCTTTTTCGTTGCTGTTACTAAAAACATCATCAAACTCCATAACAACACCTCCATAAATAACAAAACAAATTTTGTCTTATACATTATACCACATATTGTAAAATTTTGTAGTTACAATTTTTTAACTATTATGTTAAGGAATAATTAACGAAGATTTGGGAAGAATAGTTTCGGGAGTTGATATAATGAATCTAAAGAGCTTAGCCACATTAACAATATTGGGTATTTCCCTTTTATGCCTTACTGCTTTTGCCGCACGTTTTTTCAAAATATCTTCACAAAACGATATTGAAGATAAATACACTTACACACTAAAATCTTACCGAAACTGCGTGGCTTTATACGAAAATCAAGAAATTGTTGAGATTTATGATGAAATAGTTTTAAGTAATTTACCGCCCTCGGACCGTAATAATTTTGATAAAGGAATAGTTTTTGAGAGCAAAACCGATGCGCATATTGCCCTTGAAGATTACGATAGTTAAAATTACTACTTGAAAGTTATGCAAAAGCAAACTATAATATAGTGTACACGAATAAATATAAGAGGAGTAATCAATTTGGAAAACGATGCTTCATCCGCAGGTGTAAATCTCGGCGGTCTCTTCGGTATTGCGGAAATTAAAATTCTGATATGCTATATTTTCACCACAATAAATGAGCCAATCCCTGCAAATATGTTGGCAAACCTTCTTCATTACGAGGGCATAGCAAACGGTTTTGAGGTTAGCGATGCTATTGTATCTTTGGTGAGAAGCGGTCATCTTGTACTGCACAATAAGGCCGAAGATACATATATGATAACTGAAAACGGAGTAAATGTTGCTAAAACCTTGCAAACCTCCCTTTCCTATACGGTTAAGGATAGGGCCTGTGCCGCCGCTATTAAGATGCTTTCAAGATTCAAAAACGCCAAGGATACAGAAATTAAAACAGTAAAGGAAAACGGAGCAAGCTATGTTGTGTGTTCCCTGCTTGATGGCGAAAAGCCCTTTATGAGTATAAAGGTTATGGTTACCGATGAAGACCAAGCCCATGTTATTAAGGAATCTTTCCTGCAAGACCCTGCCGCCATTTATAAAAAGTTAATTGAAATGCTAACAAAATAAATAAAACGCAGAATCGTTAGATTCTGCGTTTTATCTTTTATATAACTCTTACCTTAATTACACCATCAACAGCTTCAATCTTAGTAACGATTTCATCCTCGTTTACATCGGCCACATCAAGCATTGTGTAAGCATAATCACCGCGTGATTTGTTGAGCATATTTTCGATGTTAATTCCATCGCCTGCAACAATACCTGTAATTGCGGTAATCATATTGGGTATATTCTTATGAATTACGCAAACACGGTGCTTACCGCTTCTGGGCATCGAAATCTCAGGAAGGTTAACAGAGTTAACGATATTACCGTTTTCGATATAATCAATAAGCTCGGCTGCTGCCATAGCAGCGCAGTTGTCCTCGGACTCGGGAGTAGATGCGCCAAGGTGAGGAATAGCGATAACGCCATCAACACATAAAAGCTCATCGGTGGGGAAATCGGTAACATAGGATGCTACTTTGCCCGATTCTAAAGCGGCCTTAATATCAGCAGAATTAACAAGTGCGGCGCGAGAGAAGTTAAGTATTCTTACGCCATCCTTCATCTTTGCGATAACATCTGCATTTATAAGATTCTTGGTAGAATCTGTCAGGGGCACATGAACGGTAATATAATCGCACTGCTCATAAATCTCTTTTATATCGTAAATATGAACGGCGTTGTGAGTAAGATTCCAAGCAGAATTTACAGAAAGATAGGGGTCATAACCCAAAACCTTCATACCAAGGTGGTTAGCGGCATTAGCAACAAGTACACCGATAGCACCAAGACCGATAACGCCGAGTTTCTTGCCTTTAAGCTCGGGACCTGCAAAGGCTCCCTTACCCTTTTCAACGAGCTTACCAACCTCTTCGCCCTGACCTTTAAGAGTTTTTGCCCATTCAATTGCGGGGATTACTCTACGGGAGCCGATGAAAAGACCTGCAAGAACTAATTCTTTAACAGCGTTAGCGTTAGCGCCTGGAGTGTTAAACACAACTATACCCTGCTCTGAGCAACGGTCAATAGGAATATTGTTAACGCCTGCGCCTGCGCGGGCAATTGCCTTAAGGCTTGCGGGAAATTCAACATCGTGAAGGGCGGCAGAGCGAACTATAGCGCCATCTGCATTTTCAACCTCATCGCCAATGGTATATTTATCATCAAAAACCTCTAAACCGCTTTTAGAAATTTTGTTATAGGTTTTTATCTTAAACATTAGAGATTTTCCTCCTCGAATTTCTTCATAAACTCAACCAGCTTTTCTACGCCTTCGATGGGCATTGCATTGTAAATAGAAGCACGCATACCGCCAACACTTCTGTGACCCTTAATGTTAACGAAACCTGCAGCCTTTGCCTCGGATACAAACTTAGCATCGAGCTCATCGTTACCTGTAACAAAGGGTACATTCATAAGTGAACGGTCCTCAGGAACAACAGTACCCTTAAAGAGCTTGCTGTTATCAAGGAAATCGTAAAGAACGGCAGCCTTTTTCTCATTATACTCCTTCATAGCCTCAAGGCCGCCCATCTTTTTGATCCACTTAAGAGTAAGACCAGCAACATAGATGGCATAGCAAGGAGGAGTATTGAACATAGAGCCGTTTTCAGCGTGGGTTACATAGTTAAGCATAGTAGGAGTAAAATCCATAGCATTACCTAAAAGATCCTCGCGGATAATAACGATAGTTACACCTGCGGGAGCCACATTCTTCTGAGCGCCTGCATAAAGCATACCGAACTTGGTAACATCAACCGGCTCAGATAAAATACAACTCGAAATATCAGCTACAAGCGGGACATTACCTGTATCGGGGAGCTCCTTATACTTAGTGCCGTATATCGTATTATTCATACAGATATGTACAAAATCGGCTTCGGGGTCAAAATCAGCAGCTGTAGTCTTAGGAATGTAAGAATAGGTCTTATCAGCAGAAGAAGCAACTGCTCTTGCCTCGCCATAGCGAGCGGCTTCTTTATAGGCCTTATTAGCCCACTGACCTGTAATTATAAAATCAGCCTTCTTATTCTTATTCATAAGATTAAGAGGAATCATTGCAAACTGTGTTGATGCACCGCCCTGCAGGAATAACACCTTGTAATTATCGGGAATATTCATAACCTCGCGAAGATTTGCTTCGGTTTCATCGAAAATTGCCTGATATTCCTTGCTACGATGGGACATCTCCATTACAGACTGACCAGATGTGCCGAACTCCAGCATTTCATCAGCAGCTGTTTTGAGAACCTCCTCAGGTAGCATTGAAGGACCTGCGCTAAAATTATAAACTCTTGCCATAATAAATTACCTCCGTTGGCATAAATATTGATATCATTATATGACTCAATATATATAAAGTCAATAGGTTTGTTAATTATTTGTCAAACTTTTTTCGTTTTATTTGAATTTTGCCGTAAATTTTGTTATTTTTTTAACAATGGCCACTTAAATTAAAGAGCAGAGATACTTCCCTGCTCTTTATTTATTAAGAATTAAAGTAAATTATGCCTTACCTACAGAACCGAAAAGCTCCATTTTTTCCTTAACGGTAGCCTTAATAGCTTCAACGCCGGGAGCAAGAACTTTACGGGGGTCAAATCCCTTACCAACAAGGTCCTTGCCCTCTTCAATATACTTACGGGTAGCCTCGGCAAATGCAAGCTGACACTCGGTATTAACATTGATTTTAGAAACACCTAAAGAAATTGCCTTCTTAATCATATCAGCGGGAATACCTGTGCCGCCGTGAAGAACTAAAGGCATAGTGCCTGTACGCTGCTGAATAGCATCAAGAGTATCAAAGCTAAGACCAGCCCAATTCTCAGGATATTTACCGTGGATATTACCGATACCTGCAGCAAGCATAGTTACGCCGAGATCAGCAATCATCTTGCACTCTTCGGGATCAGCAACCTCACCGCTACCGATAACACCATCTTCCTCACCGCCGATAGCGCCAACCTCAGCCTCAAGAGAAAGACCTAATTCATTGCAAATGCCAACTAATTCCTTAGTCTTTTCAATGTTCTCCTCAATGGGATAATGTGAGCCATCAAACATAACAGATGAGAAGCCTGCTTCAATACAAGCCTTGGCGCCTTCATAGCTACCGTGGTCAAGATGAAGAGCAACGGGAACGGTAATACCAAGCTCGTTGATCATACCGTTAACCATACCTACAACAGTGGTATAGCCGCACATATATTTACCTGCGCCCTCGGAAACACCGAGAATCACGGGAGAATTAAGCTCCTGAGCGGTAAGAAGAATGGCCTTGGTCCATTCTAAGTTGTTAATGTTAAACTGACCTACAGCATATTTACCGGCCTTTGCTTTGGTAAGCATTTCTTTTGCAGAAACTAACATTTGATTTTTCCTCCATTTGTTAAAAAATTATCTATTGGCTATTGTATAACAAACAGCTCATAAAATCAAGTATTATTTTAATTATTAAGAGCGGGATCATCAACAATCTTCTCGGGCGGAAGTTCAAGAAGCTCAGGATGGCGAAGATAATGACTAAGTCTTCTGAAAGCAATAGCAAAATATGCGCCTGAAGCAATGCGCTCATCCATGACAACGCCAAGAGGCATACATTTTTCGAAAACTATCTGGTCGCCCTTGCGCTTTGGCACCTCACGGGAATTACCCATAGTGATAAATACGCTGGTGGTACCAAATTCATAGCAGTGATGATAGATATGATTTGTTCTGATGGATGCCAGATTAGATATGCCAAGGCTCATATGGAACGGTGACATATCAATTATAGCTTTAGGCAGTAAGCCATGCCTATCCATAAACTTAAACAGAGCCACGCCAACAGGAAGAATACCGGGAACACTTAAAAGGAACTTAATAATCTTCTCAGTGCCGTTGTTTTCAGCATCATATCTGTTAGATTCAACATATTCGTTGATAATATCGTTAACCTCAAATACAGTATTGCTACGGTCAAAATACATCTTAGACATTGTTCCGTGCTCTGCACTGCCCGACTTAAGCACAACCATACCTACTGCAAGCTCATTTCTTGCATAAGGCTTTTTATTAACAATAAAACGGTTAAGTTCGGGATATTCGGCAACTACCCTTATGTACGCCGCAAGGATTACTGCCATATGGCTCATACTAATTCCCTGCTTACGCTTCTCATTAAGAAAGTTTTGAATGGGATCTACGGGCACATCAACCGTTATCATATTCATTGCATCTGTACGTTTATCCATAATATAAGATGCAACTGTATACATAGGATCAATATTTTTAAGTCTTTTTCCATCAGCTCTCATAATTGTCCCCCTAAAAACTAATATAATACATAATACCACACAATTGTTGATATTTCAACAATTTTTTAACAAATTGTGAACAGGTGTCATATGTCTCTTCTCATAGAATACACACAGCCGCAATAATCCTGACGGTAAAGCGAATATTCCTTCGAAAGTTCAATAGAGCGTAAATATCCGCTCCTCTTCTTAAAATCGGAAAACAAATATTTAACCCTGAACTCCCTTGAAAGCTCTTCTCCGATAGAATTTAGCAAGGTAGCGTTTTTAAGCGGACTTATTGATAAGGTAGTAGTGAAATAATCAAACCCGTTTTCTTTAGCGAATTGGGCGGCTTCTTTAAGTCTTAAACGAAAACATACCTCGCATCGTTTGCCGCCTTCCTTTTCATTTTCAAGCCCCTTAACAGCCGAGTAAAATTCAGCAGTATCGTGCCTACCTTCGATTATATCAATTTTATTTTTGGTTTTTATCTCTGATATAAATCTTTTTTGCTCGGCAAGTCTTCTTTCATATTCCTCATCCTCAATATTAGGATTGAAATATAAAACCGTTATATCAAAATAATCCGAGAGATATTGAAGGCAATAGCTCGAACAGGGAGCGCAGCAGCTGTGCAGTAATAGTTTTGGTACTGATTTCGATTTTTTAATTTCATCAAGAGTTTTATCCAGCATTATCTGATAATTTGCGGCCACAAAATCCCTCCTTAAAATATAATATTATTATACGTTGATTTATAATATTTTTCAAGAAAAATCCCTCAGCCAAATATTTACTGAGGGATTTTTTCGTAATTATAATAAGAGAAATTGCTTTCCTTGCTTCTTTTCTGCATAACCGAAACAATCTTACTATGCAACTGCTCCTTTTGCTTTTTTGCGTTTAGAGTCGTATCGGGATAAAACGGGCCATCGATATAAACCTTTGTAATCGGTCTTTTGAATAATTTTGATTTTTTATATGTTGAAGTTATAGCAAACGCAGGTTTATTAAGTAGAACAGGATACTTAAAGGACGTATCGGGGAAAGGGCGGATTTGAGTGCAGTATTCCCACACATGAGCTTCGGGATAAATGACAATGCATTTGTTCTCCTCTATCCTTACTTGGATTGCTCTGTTAAATTCCTTCATTTTACTTATACTATCAGGTATGGGCAGGGCACCAAGATAGGTTAATATCTTTCCGATTACGGGAATAGAAAAGTTAGCAGGGCTTACAACAGTATATATTCTTTTTGGAAAAACCGCGAGGGCAGGAGTAAAAACATCCCCTATTGGTTGCGTATGGTTGCAATAGAGAAAATAACCGCCTCTTTTTACAGACCGTAAGACTTTACGGTTGCTAAATGTTATGTGTAGTACAAATCTATTATAAACAGAAGAAAAAATTAAAGCAGCAGTATATACCAAAAAAGATAAAGCCTTAGAAATAAAATCTCTTTTAATCCATTTATAATCTTCGGGGAGCTTGAAATTCTGATCTCTTGCTATCTCAAAATCATCATCAAAAGAATTATAATACCTTATTCTTTCTTTTTTCATTGATGCAATTCTCCTATCCAACCCGCAATATCAGTGCTCTGGAAGGTATAATCAAGAGGCTTTTGGTAAACCGTTTCGTAGATATTCTTTTTTAACATATAATCGGTTTTGCAAAGCTCTCGACTGCTTTCCCTGACGCTTTTTTTGGAATCAGGAGTTAAAACATCAAGAATATGTATTTTATATCTGACCTTATGGAAGCTTTCGGTATCTAACTCTTCTTCATCCTGCATCTCAACAAAGCAGGAAATAACGGGCAAATTTAATTTAGCGGCGTAATAGAATGCACCTCGCATAGCAGGCCGCGGCTTACGATAATTAAACCACATCTCCTGCTCGGGATAAATGAGTACAAACTCATCATTATCGGTAAGCTCTTTAATAATACTAGTAAGGTCACGGTATATGTAATGATGGTCCTCGCCAAGAGGAATAGTATCGGCATAATTCATCAGAAATCCAATAATTCCATCCATAGCAAAATTTCGTTGCTGACTTACTATATTTATTCGCTTTTTACCAAGCTTCTTTGCAATCAATCTTACCATAGTATTATCAAGCGGAGAAAAGTGATTACTTGTGATTATGGCGCCGCCCTTAAGATCTTTAACCTTATCAATGCCGATTATCTCGGTATCTTTATTAACTACACACGTCATAAAATCCGCAAGTTTTCTAGCCGCAAAGCTTTTAAGCTTATAAGAAGATGTTTTACGGCAGGTGAGATATTTATTTATTATCTCTTCTCCCTGCTCCTTTGTGATAACGGGATCGTTAGTTTCTACCTTACGTATAAACTCACCACTGTTGGAAGCCTTGGCTATATTTTTAATTACCTCTTCCCTATTTGCGCCTATAATCATAATCTTACCTTTACACCACTTTCGAATATCTTCTTGAAGGTAATTTTGTTATTGCATATTTGCGCTCCTCTGTTCACCAGGAGCTCTAAACACTCACTGTCAGCCTTTTTCTGTTCATCTGAATATGATGCCTTATAATTCTTCGCCTCATTATAATAACCGCTATCCTCGGAATATTGCCAAAAATATTCTCCATACTGAATATCATCATAGCACCAAGGTTTTGAAAAAAGGTTGTAATGAACTATATTGAGCTTACTAAGAGGCTCAGCCTTATCGTTTGGCATAGCATCCCAGCTTTCATCAAGATAAAGAATTTTACCGCTGCAAATAGCATTAAGATAATCCTGATCAGGAGCTATGCAATCAAAATGATATGTATTAAGCAGATTCAAAAAATGCTTATCAAATTCTTTTTCTCTAAGCGCTTTTAGGTTCATCAATAAAACGCCCGAGTTAATATATTTGTGCTTATCAACACCAACCGCTTCCTCCATATATGCGGCGAGGGGCGGTACTTCCACAACGGATTTATCGGCGCAAGCGCCTATATAGTTATCGCCGAGCTCAATCCGGAATAAATCTGCTAGATCACCTAAAACAACAACATCACTATCTATGTAAATCGCTTTATCATACTCAGGAAACATATTTGGAATAAATAGGCGGAAATAAATAGTCAGTGTAAAATAATCGCAACGAAGCCTGTTGGACATAGTATCGGTTATGCTTTCCAGTCCCTTTTCCATTGGTACAAATTCTATATCGAAGTTATCGGTTTTAAGACTTGACAAACGGCTTATATTCTCATCGCTTAGTTCCTGATATAAAACTATGGCTTTATATCTATTTTGTGGCTTACTGTTCTTTATAGCAGAATTCAGGGCCGCTGCAAGAAACGGAGCGTAGCCATCATCGATTGAGAAAAAAATCGGTATTTCTTTAATCATAAAATCTTCTCCTTAGCATTCATATATTCATCAAGGATTTCATCGTATTCATTTATTTTAAGAATATTATGAACATTATCTACTTGCCATGGCTTAACCGAAACAGTATGAAAAAAAGGAAAGAATCTGAAGCTTGTGGTAAAATGTTGTAAAACAGTATCTTTCTTAAGTTTTCTCTGTTCGTTAAATTTTCGAGGCAGAATTGCTTTGTTTATTGATAGTTTGTTTATTGCAGATTGATCGGGCATAAACATTTTCTTTTCGCGGCAGTACCCTCTGCATTTTTCAAACAAGCCCCGCTCCTTAATTTTTTTAAGATTGAGGAGCAAGACGCCAGAATTTATGTAATCGAATCTAAAAATGTTCTTTTTGAAAAACCATTTGCCGTAATAATCAAGCACGCCCGCAATCTCAAAATCTTCAATATCAAAAGCGTATAAATCTTCAATGCCATTACGGCAGATTACATCGTTATCAAGATAAAGAATTTTTTCGGGCAGATCAGCTACCAAATCCGCATACAGCCTTAACATACAACACGGAGTAAAGCGAGTCCCCATATTAGCAGTTGGCGGAAATTCATTAAACAATTGAGTAATATCCAAAAGCTTAACTGTACTTTCCTTGTTATATTCTTTAATTTGAATTTCAAGGGAGGCTTCAAATTCATTTTCAATGGGATATACTTTTTTATCTTCAAGCTCAATACCTGCGGTAAGAATAAAAACATTTATCGGCCTTAGGTAATCCTTGCAGATTGATAGACAGGAAATAAGAACGCCATCCTTAATATTTCTATCACCACAAAACAAAATATTCATAGCCTACCTCCTTTGAAAAGCATTATATAAGTCTTAATTCAAACAATCAATCTATTGTGAGAAAACTCAAATATACCCATAAAAATATTCACAGTAGAGGAAAAGTAAGGACTCTACTGTGAATAGAAATTACGCATTAGGCCTTGTTTTTGAAATATGCAGCGGCAACAACACCTGGGCCTGTATGGGTACCGATAACGCCACCTACAATGGTATATCTCAGCTTATCCACGCCGTTTTCCCAAAGGTATGCGCTATCTTCGATATATTTTTTAAGAAGCGCATCGGAAAGACCTGTATATCCCAATAATATAGGCTTGCTGAAATCCACACCGCCTGAGTTTTCAATTTCTTTAACAAGAAGATTGTTGCCTTGCTTTGAGCCTCTCGCTTTACCGATGATTTCAACGGCGCCATCACTTATCTCAACAACGGGTTTGATGGAGAGCAATCCTCCCGCGATAGCAGTAGTAGCAGAAATCCTACCGCCTTTCTTTAGATACTCAAGGGTATCAAGCATTGCTATTATTCTAAGATTTTCTCTTTCCTCTTCTAAAACCTTTGCAATATCTTTGGCGGCAAAACCCATATCAGCTAATGAAAGCGCCACCTCGGTTAAGATTCCCGTTCCTATGGCAACCGATTTGCTATCAACAACAAACACCTTGCCCTCATAATCAGCCGCAGCCAGAGAGGCGCTCTGATAGGTACCCGAAAGCTTTGAAGAAAGGGTTATAACAACACAGGTATCTCCCCTTGCGGTAAGCTCTTCATAAACTTTCATAAAGGCATCAGGCGAGGGCTGACTTGTTGAGGGTAATTCATCGCACTCCACAAGTTTTTCATAAAACTGGTTATGGTCAATATCAATACCATCCATATACTCTTTATCGCCAAAACGGATAATGAGCGGAACAACTGTTAATCTCTCTTTAATATCAGGTGTAACATCAGTAGATGAATCAACAATAATTTTAACTGACATATATCTATCTCCTTATGCAAGAATTGTTTCAAATTAGCCTCTATGCTTGTTGAAATATCAACAAGGTGTATTATACTACAAACTTGTTGATTTGTCAACAAGTTAGAAAACTACTTGAAATATACCCCCAGGGAGTATATAATATATTTGAGGTGTTGATATGAAAACCGAAACCTATAAAATAACAGGTATGCACTGCGCCGCTTGTTCAAGCGCGGTGGCAAGAGTTATGTCAAGGCTTGATGGCGTTAGTAGCTGCGAAGTTAATCTGATGACCGAAAAAATGACCGTTAGCTATAACGAAAAGAAGGTAACTCTTAAGGATTTTACCCGTGTAATCGAAAAAGCGGGATTTGGTATTGAAACCTGTGATGCCCCGAAAACTAAGGAGGCGCGATACGATTCCCGCGGTTTAATTATTGCAGGAATTTTAAGCATTATACTTCTTTATATTTCTATGGGGCAAATGTTTTTCAAAAATCTTCCGGTACCCCACTTTGCCAATATGAATACAAATCCCTTAGGTTTTGCCTTAACACAAATTATTCTATGCATTCCCGTGATGATTATCGGCAGGAAATTTTTCACTGTTGGTTTCGCTTCACTATTTAAGGGCAATCCAAATATGGATACATTGGTAGCGGTTGGCGCTACCGCCTCCTTCATATATAGTTTATATATGACCTTTTCTGTTACTGCAAACAATCACGCTGTTCATAATCTTTATTTCGAATCAGTAGCCGTTGTTATAACCTTAATAATGCTCGGCAAATATTTTGAGCAAGGCAGTAAAGAAAAAACCAAGGCGGCCATCAGCAAGCTTTTATCCCTCGCTCCCGATATTGCTCATCTGAAAAATAACGATACCGTAACAGATGTGCCAACAAGCAACGTTAAGGTTACCGATATTCTTCTTGTAAAAGCGGGAGAAAAATTCCCTCTTGATGCTAAAATTATAGATGGAGAAACAAATGTTGATGAATCGATGCTAACAGGCGAAAGCCTTCCAGTTGCCAAAGCAATCGGTGATACGGTAACGGGGGGAAGCCTTAATATAAGCGGAAATGTTTATGTTGAGGTAATAAGAATCGGCGATGATACAACACTTGCCAAAATCGTAAGGTTTGTTGAGGATGCTCAAGCCAAAAAGGCGCCGATATCTAAAACTGCCGATAAGGTTGCAGGCGTTTTTGTTCCCGTTGTTATGAGTATTGCCATAATATCTGCTATTATTTGGCTAATGGCAGGAGAAGACTTTTCATTTGCCGTTAAAATCTTTACAAGCGTTCTTGTAATTGCTTGTCCTTGCGCATTAGGTCTTGCTACACCCACCGCTGTTATGGTAGGAACAGGGCTTGGAGCCTCCAACGGAATTCTCATAAGAAACGGTGAGGCACTTGAAACCACACATAAAATCAAGGCGGCTGTTTTTGATAAAACAGGCACTCTTACAAAGGGCAAACCCGAAATTACGGATATTTATACAGAAGATGAAAATAAGCTTATATTCCTTGCCGCATCGGCCGAGTCCGCCGCAAACCACCCCTTAGCTCACGCCGTTCTCAAATTTGCAGAAGATAAAGCAATCAATTACGTTGCGCCGCAAAGCAGTGAAAATATCGCAGGTAAGGGTGTAATCGCCACAGTTGATAAAACACAGGTTATTGTAGGCAAGAAAGGCTTTTTAACAGACAACGGAGTAGATACCTCCAAATTCGATAAAAAGGCTACAGAGCTTGAAAAGGCAGGCAAAACCGTTATGTATATATCGGAGAATGAATCGATATTAGGTATCATAGCTGTTTCAGACCGACTTAAAGATGACTCCGCAAAAGCCTTCGCAAAACTAAAAGAAATGAATATCAAGCGGATAATTCTATCGGGAGATAATAAAATAAGCGCCGAATATATCGGCAACCTGCTAGATGCCGACGAGGTTTACTCACAGGTATTGCCTACCGAAAAGGCGGATGTTATTAACGAAATCAGAGAAAAATATGGCGAGGTTCTTATGGTTGGTGATGGCATCAATGATGCTCCTGCGCTTACAACTGCAGATATAGGTTGCGCCATCGGCTCCGGCAGTGATATTGCAATCGAATCGGCAGATATTGTGTTGATGAAGAATAGCCCCTTAGATGTGGCAAGAGCCATAACTTTAAGCCGCCTTACCATGCGAACTATAAAGCAAAATTTATTCTGGGCATTTTGTTACAATGTTATCTGTATTCCGATAGCGGCAGGCGTTTTACACATTTTCTCAGGTCCCCTGCTTAGTCCGATGATTGCGGGACTTGCCATGTCGCTAAGCTCAGTTTGTGTGGTAACAAATGCATTAAGGCTGCGAGGTAAAAGATTATGAGTGAATGCTGCAAGAAAACAGTACGCTGTGATGATGTTAAAAAATCTCTTTCTAATCGCGTAAACAGAATTGAGGGACAGATTTCAGGCATCAAAAATATGATCGAGGATGATAGATACTGCATTGATATTCTCAATCAGATTGAAGCAGTCAGAGCGGCTCTCGGCTCACTTGAGAGCGTTATATTATGTAACCATATAAATAACTGTGTAGCAGACGGGATTAAACATAACGATTCGCAAATAGTTTCCGAGCTTGCTAAAACGGTTGAAAAATTTATAAAAAAAGGATGAAATGATATGGAAAGAAAGATTTATGTACCCGATATGCACTGTGAAAACTGTGTTAGGAGGATTGACAACGCTCTTAAGGAAATAAAAATTACGGCAACAGTTAACCTCGAAACTAAAACAGTAACCGTTTCTGGATGTGAGCATTGTTATAAAAAAGCCTTCGATGAAATTTACGATTTAGGTTTCACTCCAGAAAACGCATAAAAATTAAACCGTCATTAAAAATGACGGTTTAATTTTTTCTTTATACTTATAATCCTAAAAACTTCTCATCTATTTCTTCAGAATTTAAGTTTTTATATCTGTAATATATATTCATATATTTAAGCGCATTAAAACGCTTATCACCCTTGAACTGATAAAGCGCATCATCAGTGTAAATATTAAGCTTATTTTTACCGAGCACAGTAACGGCGTTTATCACGCTAAAATCAAAGGTAAGCTCACCAACGGTAATTTTATTTCCATAAAGCCGCGCGGTTAAATCAGCATTCAAAAGCTCTCTATTCTTGAATACATTTATCTTTGAAAGGGCTATTTTATCGGTGTAAATAGGCGCATTTATGTAATCATTAACATTGAGATTATTTATGAAATCGCATTGAAAATCATACCATTCTCCAACAAAATTAAAGGGGAACCCGCCGTTTTTACTCTCAAGCTCTTTTGTGGGAAGATGCTTAATTTCTTCACCGCATTTTTTACATTTTATAACATCTCCGTTGCTTTCAAACTCCGAAAGGCCACATTTATGGCATACATAAAAAACTCTCTCGAGACATTCGGCATTTTTTTTATGAAAAAATTTGCCGCCGAGCCCTGCTTCGTTAACAGCAAGCCCATCTTTAATGACAGAAAAAAGTTCTTCGTTAGACATTGATTTATATTCTTCGGGCTCGATTACCTTGGATACATACCCCATCATTTTGCCTTTACGGACAACATCACTCCATCTTGGATGGACACCGTATCCGCCCTCAATTCGATAAAGGGCAATAGGTAGCTTAAGTTTTTTAGCCAAGGGAGCAATAGCGGGGTTCATAAAAACGGGTTTACCATCATACGTTCTGTTTCCTTCGGGTGCTATGGCAATGGTACCTCCCTCGCGGGCAACACGGATGCAGTTCATTACGGCAGAAGCATCGGTAGTTTGTTTCCTGATAGGAATCGGCGCCACGAGAAATTTTATAAGAGTGGAAACAAACCCTTGTGAAAATAAATCCTCACTTGCAACATAGTAGATAGGGCCCTTAAAGGCCATACCAACAAAAAACTGATCAAATGCTGTTTGATGGTTGAAGAGAACTAAATAGGATCTATTCCCCTGCTCTTTGAATTTTTCAATTTTAATACCGTATTTGAAAACACTGTATGGTTTAAGAATTAAATAAGCAAGGCGAGTAATGATTTTGTGCCTCGTTTTCATCCATTTTTTCTTAGCCATAATTCACCGCCATCCGAAAATATATAACCATTATATAGTATTTATTATTAAATATCAAGAAGAAAAGCGGTTGCCGCGCGGCAACCGCTTTTCTCAAACATTTTGCTTTTTTATACCAAAAATCAATCGTAAAATACCGCCGAATACTTTCGGGATTTTAATAAGTACAACTTTCATAAATCTGCCTCCGTTCTCATTTTGCACAGGAAAAGCCAAGAATAATTACCCAGATGGCTAAAACTGCCACCAAAAATCGCGGAGGGCAAAAGCAACTAATCAGAAGACCCACCGCAAAGGTTACCGCCACAATCCCCTTATTGAAATTACATCTTCTCATATTCTCCCTCCCGATATTACATAATATAATTTTCAGGAAAAAATGTTACTTATTAAATAAAATTTCATTAAAAAAAAAAAATCAGCCGCAAAAAGCGGCTGATTTATATTTTAATTATTTATCTGAGAGAACAAGCTCAATAACCTGAGAATCGATGGGAATCCATTCCTTGCGAATAACGGGAAGGCCTTCCTTTTCAAATGCAAAGTCAACATAATCAGAGCTTAGTACCTTGTTATTTTCGAACTTAACCTCTTTGCCATCAAGAAGAACTTTATCACATTTCTTGCCAACGGGCAGAAGAATGTGACAGTCAACACTCTTTGAAGGACAACGAAGCTCATAGGTCATTTTCTCGCCATCGTACCAATAGTTAGACTGCACCACAGACTTCGAACATTCATAACCCGTAGTATAGCGGATTTCCTTATGCTCGGTAACTGCCCAACGGGGTGAAAATTTAAGTTCACTGTAGCATACACCGTCATCAACGATACCTGCAAGGCCTGCATCGATAGCATCCATAACTGCGCCTGCGCTCCAACCTGTAGGTCCACCCGAAATATCTTTACCTGTTTCGGGATCGTGGAGGAAATACATACTGCCAACCTTAGCGGTCAAATCGCGAACGCGCTTGATAATATCCCAGCCGTAAGCTTCATGACCGTTATTAAAAGCGGCCTTTGCAAGCTCACCTGCAGTCATAGTGGAGATACCGCCGTTAACATAGTCCTTAGGTCTATCATTGCCGTAGGCATCCTTAAAATGCTCATAAGGAGGATTTATGCAATACCATTCAGCAAATGCAGGGAAAGTATCCTTTCTTCTTCTGTATTCGCTGATTATCTTATCATTCTGTTCAAGTGTGGTGATACCGCGGTTCATATCGTATGTATTAGAAAGGGATAAAATCTTGGTTTCATCAGCGCCCTCGGCACCATCGTGGCCCAAATGCACCTGATGGGTAAAGAAATTACCGTTCCAGCAATATTTATTAAGATTATCACGGAGCTTTGCGGCTCTTTCCTCCCACTCGCTTGCCTTGATATCGTTACCAAAACGGCGGTTAAGCCACGCGAGTTGCATCATTGCCTGATACACGCCAGTGTTATCACCGTGCATAATGGACATAGGAGTATCCTCATGGATTTCACGGTTTTTACCTGAATCAGCACCGTAAGCAAAGTCCCAGGTATCCATGGTGAATGCGCGCTTGCAAAGACCGTGTTCCTCATCCCAACGCTTAGGATCACTAGTCATATAATCAATAGACTTTTCGAGCCTGGGAAGGACCTTCTTAATCCATTCCTCATCACCTGTTGCCTTATAAACAGTATAAGCGCCTTCAACAACAAGATATTCCACATCAGCCTCAATTTCGATGCGTACAAGGGCCAAATGATCGTTTATAAACTTTGTTGTTGAGGGACAAATCTGAGCATGCATATTAGATTCGATAACTGTAATTTCGTAGAAATAGCCCTTCTCATTCTGATTCTCAATCATAAAATCAAGATAGCTTTTAAGATCGTGTTCCCAATGCTTATAACCCTTCATTTCGTGAACATGGTCACGAAGCCAGTTGATGCTTGCCATCCTTGCAACGCCATCAACAAAGAATAAACGACGATCCTTGGCAATAATCTGACGAAGATGCATCATAAAACGCGCCCATGAGGGTGTTGAGAAGATATTGGAAAGGCTGATTATCTTCATACCTTTATCGTCAGAAGAAAGCATTGTGGGAATACCGAATTCTCCTAAGTTATAGTCATTAGTGCCATCATGGAACAGATGGCAATCGGGTAGTTTGATTTCACTCATTTTGATTGCTCCTTAGTTAAAAAAGGCAGGCAGAGCATCGCTCTACCTGCCCGATTATACAGACTATATTATAATAGCTTGCAAATAATTACTTAGACTGATTAACGGTTTCGTCAATACATGCCTGATATTGAGGATAGTACTCATCAAGAACCTTAGCAATATCTTCACCATCGCGAACCTTCTTAATCATAGGATCGTGAAGGGTTACGGTGCTAGCGCTGGAGGTAGTGAAGCCGCCGTGACGGTTAGGAATGGTCTTACCAGCCATGATCTTATCAATAAGAGCCTGATCTTCATCATCATACTCGTTAGAGCCCTTAACGGTTGACTTATAGGTAGCCTCGAAAGCAGCCCATGCAAGAGCGATACGAGGATCAGAGCCATTACCGGCGCTGATGGAGGTATACCAACCGGTAGGATAAGCATCAGACATCTGCTTGCCATCTTCATCAATAAGAGGAATGGGAACGATTTCGAGGTTCTCTACCTTCTTACCGAATGCCATAGACTTCTTAACCTGAGCAACGAGGCCGGGATACTTAGAGGACTCTTCAAAGTATACATAGTTACGGCCTTCGATGAAGGACTTGGTGTGGTCGGAACCATCCATCTTTTCACCGATAGCATCGTTACCGTTATAAATCTTCTGAATGAGTTCAAGAGCCTTAACGGTCTCAGGAGCCTTAAGATTAAGAACGGGCTTACCGTCATCAACAGTTATAGAAGACTTACCATAGGTCTGGGTAATTACAAAGAAGGAAGCGAGGTAGTAGATGTTCTGAGAAGCATCAGTAACCTCTTTGCCCTGCTCAAATACCTTAGCCCAAGTCCACTGACCGTTGTTATAAAGGGTGCGGGGATCTTCAAGCTCAGCCTTCTGGAAGAGAGCCTTGTTGTAATAGAAGATATCGGGGAATGCGCAGTTGTTATCGCAAACGCCGTATAACTTGCCGTCCCAAAGGAACTTGTTAGTCTTTTCCATATTAATACCGGAAAGATCAACCTGCTTCTTGAAGCTTGCATTGTTCATTGCATCGGTAAGATCAGCATAGCAACCTGCGATAGGACCTGCGGGGAAGAAGTTACCGTGAACATAGCAGATATCATAGGGATCGCCGGTACTCATACGCTGAGAAACCTGAGTATTGTAACCAGAGAACTGAAGGGTATGAGTTTTAACCTTACAGCCATACTTGGTCTGGAAAGCAGAAATCATAGCCTTGAAAGAGGTAGTGTTGTACTGATCCTCTTCGGTAATAGCCATAGTTACAGTCTTGCCCTTAAGATCGAAATCCTTCTTAAGAAGCTCGGAAGAGCTCTGACCGGCATCCTTACCGGTAGAGGTGGTGCCACCCTTGTTGCTAGAAGAAGTTTTATCTTTACTGCTAGTCTCATCTTCTTCCTCGCCATCAGTCTCATCACTTACATCTTCATACTCATAGTAGTAAGAGTAATAAGACTCATCGCCGGAATCCTTGGAGCAAGCGGTAAGAGGTAAAATCATCATTACCAGCGCAAGAATGCATGCAATAATTCTTTTCATTGCTTGTTTTCTCCTTTTTATATTGTTTTAATATATGTAGCAGCAAACCACTCACGCTGCAACTACAACATTATATGTACGCAAATGAGCACCTGCTCATTTGCAAGTTGATTATACTATACTGATGCACAAAATGTCAAGACATTGATTGAAAATTTTGCACATTTTAGCACTATTTCACTATTAAATTTACAAACTGTTAACAATCCATTAAAAATCATTGGAAAAACTGTTAAAAAGAGGAAAGATTCCCGTGAAAAAGAATCTTTCCAAAAATAAACTATTTGAAGAATAAGGGCAATTTTTCCAAGAAAATTACATCTTGACGCTCGGCAGCTTCACCTTCTGCTAAGAAGAAACAGGAAGCGGCTTCAACGGCGCCCGCTTTTTTAACAAGTTCTCTTACTGCCGCCAAGGATTCGCCCGTGCTAACTACATCATCGAGAATAAGTACCCTCTTCCCTTTCATAAGCTTAACTTCGGTTTCACCGAGATAGAGATGCTGTTCCTTTTTAGTAGTAATCGAAGTAACGGTAACCTCAATGGGATTACGCATATAAACCTTAACACCCTTACGAGCTACCACATAAGGCTTACCTGATTGGCGGGACATCTCATAGGCCATAGGAATACTTTTGGCCTCGGGAGTAAGAATTATATCAAATTCGGGAGCTTTTTTAAGAAGCTCTGCGCAACCCGCAACGGTAAGCTCAACATCGCCGAATATAATAAAAGCGGCAATATCAAGATGCTCGTTAACGGGGAATTTTTCGAGGTTTCTCTCGAGACCTGCGATTTTCATAGTATAATATTCCGACATATTACCACCCCATATCAGCCCGGAGGCCACTGTAAATTACGGCGGGCAAGTAAATGAAAATGTATGTGACCAACAGTCTGACCGCCTTCTTCACCGCAGTTATTAACAACACGGTAGCCTTTTTCAAGCCCTTCTGTCTTGGCAATTTTAGCAACTGCCTCAAAAACCTTAGCGATATACACGCTGTTCTCCCCGTTTATCTCATCAGTAGAGCCGATATGAATCTTGGGAATAACAATAACGTGAAAGGGTGCCACGGGAGAAATATCGTTAAAGGCATATACATATTCATCCTCATATACCTTTGCACTTGATATTTCGCCCTTTAATATCTTACAAAAAAGACAATCACTCATCAGTTAATCATTCCTTCTACTATAGACTGAACTGCCGACAACGCCTCATCAGCCTTGGCAATCTCCTTGCCGCCTGCCATAGCGCTATCGGGTTTACCGCCGCCGTTACCGCCTGCAATCTGGGCAACCGCCTTTACAATATTACCTGCATGGGCTCCTCGGGATAAAGCGGCCTTACCAACACCTGCGCAGAAGGTAAGCTTTTCACCGTTTACAGATGCGAGAACAGCAACAGCATTATCGTTATCGCCCTTAACGGTATCAATCATTTTTCTAAGCTCATCGGGGGAAGTGCCATCAAATTTAGCAGTAACTACCTTGATACCGCCAACATCGGCAGCGCTTGCCATAATATCGTTAAGCTTACCCGAAGCAAGCTTTGCCTCTAATGCCTCAATCTTTTTGGAATCTTCCTTCATTTGCTTTACAGTTGCGGCTGTTTTACTTGCAACATCCTCGATGTTACCGATTTTAAGAACAGAAGCAGTATCGCAAAGCAAGGATTTATAATGGTCAATAAGGTCCACTACGGCAAAGCCCGTAAGGGCTTCAATGCGGCGTGTGCCTGCCGCAATTCCGCTTTCGGAAACAATTCTGAAAAGACCGATTTTAGCGGTATTATCAACATGGGTGCCGCCGCAAAGCTCGGTGGAGAACTCCCCTGCCTTAACAACTCTAACGATATCACCGTATTTTTCACCGAAGAGAGCCATAGCGCCGAGGGATTTTGCCTCATCAATGGGCATCTCACGGTTATCTACTGCAATTCCATCAAGGATAGCAGTATTTACAAGGCATTCAACCTTTTCAATTTCCTCGGAAGTAAGCGCTGAGAAATGGGTGAAGTCAAAACGAACAGATTTTTCGTTTACAAGCTGACCAGCCTGCTCAACGTGGGTGCCGAGCACCTTTCTTAAAGCTGCCTGTAGCAAGTGGGCGGCAGTATGATTACGGCGGATTGCATTACGGCGTTTTACATCAATGGAAACTGTAACCTTATCGCCTACAGAAAGCGAACCGTTTACAATAACTGCTTGATGGGTGAACACACCGCCTGTAGTCTTTTTAGTATCTTCAATAAAAAATACATTGTCAGATTTATCGGCGCATAATGTTCCGCGGTCTCCTACCTGTCCGCCACTTTCAGCATAGCATACGGTTTTATCAAGAACAATAACGGCTTTACAGTTGGTAGCGTTAGAACAATGCTCGCCATCGCAAACAATATCAACAATCTCCGCCTCGCAGGAATTTTCACTATATCCCAAAAATTCGGTGGCAGGAATGTTATCAAAGTTTATACCGTCACTACTCCAACTTTCACCATCAGAAGCCTTACGGGAAGAACGGGCAAGCTCGCGCTGACGCTGCATATGCTCATTAAAGCCATCCTCATCAACGCTCATACCCTTTTCTGCAAGTATATCTTTTGTAAGGTCAAACGGGAATCCATAGGTATCATAGAGCTTGAATGCATCCTCACCCGAGAGTGTTCCGCCCTTCTTAGTAAGCTCGTTAAGAATGCCGAGACCTTGATCAATGGTTTTGGAAAAGCTTGCTTCCTCATTGGAGATAACCTTTTTAATAAGCTCCTGCTTTTCAACAAGCTCGGGATAACCCGATTTGTTTTCAGCAATAACTGCCTCGCACATCTCTTTAAGGAAAGGTTTATCAATACCTATAAGCCTACCGTGGCGCGCGGCTCTTCTGATAAGCCTACGAAGAACATATCCCCGACCCTCGTTGGAAGGAATTATACCATCGCTAATCATAAAGGTTGAAGCGCGAGCGTGGTCGGTAATAGCGCGGATGGAAATATCGGTATTCTTATCCTTACCGTATTCCTTGCCCGAAATTTCGCAAACCTTATTAAGAATGTTTCTAACGGTATCAACCTCAAACATATTATCAACACCCTGCATAACACAGGCAAGTCTTTCAAGGCCCATACCGGTATCAATGTTTTTATGTTCAAGCTCTGTATAGGTGCCATCACCCTGATTGTTGAACTGGGTGAAAACGTTGTTCCAGATTTCCATATATCTATCGCAATCGCAACCTGGCTTACAATCGGGTGAGCCACATCCGTATTTCTCGCCACGATCGAAATAAATCTCACTGCAGGGACCGCAAGGGCCTGTACCGTGCTCCCAGAAGTTATCGGCCTTACCGAGTTTTACTATTCTTTCTTCAGGAACACCGATAACATCTCTCCAAAGGGCATAAGCCTCATCGTCCTCCTCATATACGGAGGGCCAGAGAAGATTTTCGGGAATCTCTAAATCTTTGGTTAAAAACTCCCACGCCCACGGAATAGCCTCTTTCTTAAAATAATCGCCGAAGGAGAAATTTCCGAGCATCTCAAAATATGTGCCGTGACGGGCGGTATGTCCTACTCTTTCTAGGTCAGGTGTACGGATACATTTCTGACAGGTTGTAACACGGGTTGAAGGAGGAGTTACCTCGCCCGTGAAATACTTTTTCATAGGCGCCATACCCGAGTTGATAAGTAACAGCGATTTATCGTTATTAGGAACAAGTGAAAAACTACCGAGCCTTAAATGACCTTTAGATTCAAAAAAGGCAAGGTATCTTTCTCTCAGTTCGTTTAATGACATCCATTTCATAATTTTTACATCCCTTAAAATACAAAATATTCTAAAATATTATATACCTCTTTTTATATTTTGTCAACGAAAAACCGCCACTAAAAAGTGACGGTTTAATATATTTACAAAATTATAAGCTTTTTATCACTGCCCGTTATATCAATACAACCGTTTTCGGTTACATAAACCATATCCTCGATACGAACACCGAATTTGTTTTCGAGGTAAATACCGGGCTCCACTGTCATAACAGTTCCCTTTTTAAGAACTGTTTCACAGCGGGTATTAAAACAGGGGTTTTCGTGGATTTCAATTCCAACGCTGTGACCGAGTCCATGACCGAAGCAACCCTCATACCCTGCTCCATTGATAATATCACGGGCAACCTTATCAATATCCTTGCAAACCATACCCGGTTTTACTGCCTTAATGGCCTCTATTTGTGACTTCAATACAGTTTCATATACCCTCAACTGCTCATCACTAACGCCGCCTACGGCAACAGTTCTTGTCATATCAGAGCGGTAACCATCTACAACGGCGCCAAAATCCATAGTAACAAAATCCCCATCCTCTATAAGCTTATGGGAAGGAACACCGTGAGGCAACGAAGAATTTTTGCCTGATACAACAATAAAATCAAATGAAACGCCTTGACTTCCCAGTTTTCGCATATAGAACTCCATATCAAGCATAACATCAATTTCGCTCCTGCCGGGCTCAATGCGGTCAATTATATAGGAGAAAGTATCATCGGTGATTACCTGCGCTTTTTTAATAAGCTCCAGCTCTGCCTCGCTCTTAACGCTGCGCATATCCTCGAGTAAAACATCAAAGCGGTTGTCCTTTGAAATTTCAAAGGATGATAACTGCTTGGTTAGGTTTGCAAACTCATCAACGCTTGTGCTATAGGTTTCTACAAACACAGTTTTTACACCGTTCTTTTTAAGAAGCTCATCAATCTCGTTAGCAACGCGATTAGATAACAAAACTGCGCAGGAATCAACCACGGATTTAGCCTTTTCAAAATATCTGAAATCGATAAGGAAATAAGAATTTTCTTTAGTAACAAGAACCTTACCTGCGCTCGATTCAAAGCCCGTTAAATAGAATCTGTTTGAGTGGGAGGTTACGAGCAAGGCCTCGCTGTTTTCAAGAGCCGACTGAACATTTGCAATTCTTTCTTTTATCATATTATCACCTACATACTGCTTAACAGTTTGATTAAAAATTCATAAAGCCTCTCAACAGAGGAAACAGAAATACGCTCTCGCGGGGTATGAATATCCCACATATCAGGGCCTATGGATACCGCATCAAGATTTTGAAGCTTATCACTTAAAATGCCACATTCAAGGCCTGCATGTATTGTTTCCACAACAGGATCTTTAGAATACATAGCTTTATATACCGATACCATTTTATCTATGAGCGGAGAATCCTTACGGTATTCCCATGCAGGATAGTGACCGTAATCCGCATATTCACCGCCATGGTTTTCAGCAATTGCTTTGAGTTTTTTCAAAAGTTCCTCTTTACAAATATTTTTAGCGCTACGCACGGCAAAGCTGATATGAACACCGCAATCGGTCGTTTTTAGAATACCGAGATTAAGGGAAGTTTCAACTAAGCCCTCAATATCCTCACTCATAGCCTGAATACCGTTAGGTACATCACATAAAAGTTTAACAATGGTATTTGAATCAGCTATACTAAAGCCATCAACAGAAGCCGTGGTTTGCATAACTGTAATTGAAAGCTTGTTATCGGTCTCGACTCTTATTTCATCTGCATATGCAGTAGCAATTTCACTTAAATTTAAGTCACCATTATAACAAATGATACATTCGCTTTCGCGGGGTATGGCGTTATCCTTTAGTCCGCCATCAATACTGATAATATTAAAATCAAAGGTTAAACTGTTTAAGAAATTGCCTAACACGATATTAGCATTAAGTCTGCCCTTATCAATTTCTGCTCCCGAATGACCGCCTATCAGTCCCGAAATACGTATCTTATAAAATTTGCCCGATACAGCCTCTTTTCCGAGATTGAGACCAATTTCAGCACGGGCGCCACCTGCGCAACCAACGGTGAAAACTCCCTCGTTTTCAGAGTCAATATTTATAAGGGCTCTCCCCTGCAGATTTGCAGGGTTAAGACCTATAGCGCCGAACATACCCGTTTCTTCATCGGTTGTGAACAAGGCTTCTATCGCGGGATGCTCCAAGGAATTATCCTCAAGAATCGCAAGTACCATAGCTACTGCAATACCGTTATCCGCTCCGAGAGTTGTACCGTTGGCAGATACCAAATCACCTGATACCTTGAGCTCCAAACCATCGGTAAGAAAATCGATATTACAATCGTTTTCCTTTTCGCAAACCATATCAAGATGCCCTTGAAGGATAACCGACTTTGAGGATTCATAACCATTTGATGCCTCTTTTTTTATTATAACATTATGATGTTCATCGGTTATATACTCTAAGCCAAGCTGTTCAGCTACCGAAATGCAATATTCGCTTATAGCTTTACAGTTACCCGAGCCGTGCGGTATGCCACAAAGCCTTTCAAAATAATAAAACACCCTCTCGGGCTTTAAGCCATCTAAAACCAAGTTGATAACTCCTTTTCTCTGTTTAGATAATTATATCCCTAAATCTAACTAAAATCAATAGAAAACACTTTAATATTGAATTTAATTTGCGGATATGATAAAATCGAAAATATAAAGGCAGGTGAAGAGCAAAATGATGTTTTTGAAAATTTTAGGCGCTACCCTTTTAGCCATCACTCTGCTTATTATCATTGTTTTGTTCTCTTCTGTAAAGTTTAAGATATCATCAAAGAGCGGCGAAGATGTTAAGCTAAACCTTGCATTAGGTATATTAAAGACAAAAGATAAAAAGCAAAAAAAGAGCAATAAGTCAACCGCTGATGTGAATAAGCCTAAAGATAAAAAGGCTATACCCGATAACGTAAAGCGAATGCTCGGTATTGATAAATTCGATAGCATCAAAAAATTAAAAACCAACCTTAAGGAATCGGGTTTTGACGGTACCTTTGGCAAGACCGTAAGCATAGCGAAATTTTTACTCAAACAAGCGGGCAAGCTTATCTGCCGCATCAAGCTTAAAGTTCTTAAAATCAGTTATGTTCACGCGGGCGCCGATGCCGCCGAGGTTGCAGTAAATTACGGAATTTTGTGCGCCTTTGTTTATCCCTTTGCTACCTTTGTAAAAGAATCTACCAAAAGTAAGAAGAGTAAATTTTCTGTAGATTTGAGCTGTAATTTCGAGGAAAAAGAGCCTTCCTATGAATTTTACCTTGAGGTTAAGTTAAAAATAATTTACGCGCTTATTATATTTATTAAAACTCTTTCCTATATTGCTAAGGAGAACGCAAATGAAGAACAACAAATCAGCCGAGGTTAAATCTAACATAGCGGATATTATGAACACCACATTTGATAAAACCCTTGAACTTGCTTCGGCGAACTCTGTATTCGGCGAGCCGATAATCAGGGATGGTGTAACAATTATACCCGTTTCAAAAATCTCCGCAGGCTTTGCGGGTGGCGGCGCCGATATTGCCGATGGCGGTAAAAAGAAAGCAAAATCCCCTGCGGGAGCGGGCGCCAAGGTGGAGGTAACTCCTACCCACTTTTTGCAGATAAGCGGCGGCAGAGCCACTATGGTACCCGTGGCAAACGCTAATCCGCCTAAACCCGATACCACCGATTTGCTGATGAAAGCAATTACCGTTATAAAGAAATTGAAAAAATAAAAATAATGCTTCTGTTTAAGGCAGAAGCATTATTTTTTACCAATTTACCTGCCAACGCTCTTTGTAATTTTCGGTTAATTTAACACTATCATTCTTACTCTCAAAGGCAGAACTCTTTATTTTAGCATTAAGCAGTTTATCAAATTTTTTATTATCCATGGGTAGTTTTATTTCTTTATTACACAGCCATTCAGAAAGATACGCCGCGTTGGAAATAGTAAGCTCGTTAATTCCCTCTTCACCGCGGGCTATAAGCTCTTCGCCAAAAAGAATGGCATTGGCAAAATTCTGAAGTATTCCCTTGTGACCTGACTCACTATCCTCATTTTTATACTCACTATAATCATAATCGATAGCGGCAAAGGATTTATTGGATTTATAGCAAAAATCTCTTTCAGACTCATTAAGCTGCCACCATTTTAGAAGATTATTCTCTAGTACGATTTTACCAAATTCGCCGATTATCTCCAGGCGATTTGTGCCCGGAAACTCACCCGTTGAGGTAATAAATGTTCCCGTAGCGCCGTTTTTATATTTGAGATAAATGGTAACATCATCCTCTACCTCAATATTATGATACCGAGCAACATCACAAAAGCCTACAACACTTTCGGGCATACCGCATATCCACTGCAACAAATCGAGATTATGAGGCGCCTGATTAAGAAGAACGCCTCCGCCCTCACCTGCCCAGGTGGCTCTCCAATCACCCGAATCGTAATAATGCTGCGTGCGATACCAGTTAGTTACAACCCAGTTTACTCTTTTGAGTTCACCCAATTTTCCGCTGTTTACTATCTCTCGAGCCTTACAAAAAAGCGGATGTGTTCTTTGGTTAAACATCATAGAGAATACTTTACCCGTTTCCTTTGCTGCCTTATTTAACAGTTGGACTTTAGATACAGAAATATCCGCAGGCTTTTCTAAAAGCACGTTGAGCCCGTTTTCAAAAGCTTTTATAGCCATTTTAGAGTGCAACGGATGAGGAACGGCAATGATTACCGCATCCAAATTCTTATCCTTAAGCAGTTGATTAAAATCGCTATAAGAATTTACATCGGGATATATTTTTTTGAACTCTGCAATTTTAGTTTTATCGATATCGCAAACAGCCCAAAGCTTCATTCCTTCTATCTCACCGCGCGCTATACAGTTAGCGTGAGCCGAGCCCATATTACCGATACCGATAATACCGATTTTTAGATTTTCCATAAAATCACCTAACTAAACAAGCCCTCTAAATCAATATCCGCTAAAAACAAAGCGGCATAGCTAAAGGTTAAATGGAACAAGGATGTATTGAATTTAAGGTCCCTTCCCCAACTTTCAAAGGTGGTAGTAGCATCCTCTTTTAACATTCTCAACCACGCGCTATCATCGGATAGGCATTTTAAAAACATTTCCTTTTTACCGTTTGCAATAAGACCGCAAAGCAACGGGAAGGCGCCGAAAAGGGCAACCGTTGTAAATCCTTTTTCTTCCACAAATTCTTCAATAGCGGCGCTTTCTTCATCACCGCACAATCCAAAGGCATAGGTATAAATATTACCGATAAGGCTGATATGCTCCGTTACGGTGCTATCCTTATAAAGATGCTTATTACGGTTAAGAAATGCATTATTGAAAATATCCACAAGCGGCTTTTCTTCCCTATACTTTGGAAGGCCGAGAATAATAGCAATTTTATTGGCATTTATAATACCGTTAAGATAGAAAGCGTTTATTGCTATATGTGGCTCAATAGTAGGCTCTTCCTGAGAAAGAGGCACATCATAGCCATCACGGAAGTTTTGCGGCCACTCAACAACACACCATTTATCTACATTTTGCAAAAGTCCATCTTTTTCGTAATTTTTCTTATATGCATTAAGAAGCTTTATAATTTGCGGATACTTTTCTGCAAGATATTTCTTATCACCTGAAAGCCTATAATACCACAACAGTAATGGTATAATATAAAGCGGAAATTCCGCAATTTCCTGCATATAAGAACAATCAAGACAGGTTACAAGAGTATCCGATATAAAATCGGTTTTGAAAGCATCGTCAACAAGCTTTTTTAGAATACTGCTATCCCCTGTAAGCGCATAATGTGTAATTGCCGTATAACAGCCATCGCCAACATAGAAGCCTTTTTCCCTTTCAAGACAATCCTGAATAACCTCTTGAACACCGAATTTTTGGGTATTCACACACAAATTCCAAATTTTCTGTAATTCTTCATTCCCGGCAAACTTGGGATTTAACCTTGCTTCCAGCTCGAAGGGATAATGCCTTGCAATGAGATGTACATCAAAAACCTCGGCGCCCACGGGTAAAATGAGCTCTACATAACGAAAGGATTTATAATCAAACCAATCAAGAGTATCGGTATTTCCCGAGAGAATCCAATTTTCTTCATACTTGCAGCCTGACCGCATATTGAATCTTACCGTTCCATCGGCATTTAATTCCTGCCCACAACGGACAGTAATGCATGAATACATATTTCCCTCTGCCTTCAGGTTAAGATAACCTGCATAGCACGAGCCAAAATCGATGAAAATTTTGTTGCCGTTTGATACGATTTTACAAGGCTTTATCTCATCAAAAACCAACATTTTGGTTTTCTGCGGAACAAGTGTGTAATCTATATAATTTCTTACATACGCATTATCCCAATGACTATCATCAAAATCGGGGGCAAAGAAATTAACCTCATTTGAATTGGAATTATATTCTTCTGCAAACTGAGTATTATAGCCATAAATACCCGTTTCCTTATAAGCGGTGTGCGGATAGGTTAAAAAGCTTTCATCACTTTGGACTACTGTTTTCCCATCACAAACAATATCGCAGATAAGGCCGTGACGGTTATCACCACTCACCCATACTCTGTTAATCAGACCTTGATAAAGGGTATGCACAGCCATTACATTTTCGCCTTCTATCAGATATTCCGTTATATCAATTTCGTTATACTCATAAGCAAAATGATAAGCGGGAGCGGGGCCCTGACCTACAAAGCGACCGTTAATATAAAGTTTATAATAATCATCGGCAGTAATATATATACTGCATTTTTCGGGTTTTTTATGGAGTAAAAACTTTTTTCTGAAAAGGATGTGGCGGTTTCTGTGCTCATCACGCCGAAGCTCAACCTTTTCAAACGCCTTGTGAAAGACATTACGGGGTTTTATACTGTAAAACTCCTTATCGGTTATCCACTTGCCCATAAAGTTGTGAGTTCTCATTTAAGTATCACTTGCTTCCTGCAAAAGTATCACCGATATCAATAGTATCGGCGGTATTTACAACATCTTTTTTCTTTGAGGTGGCAACCCTCTTCATAAGCTCTTCATAGTAAAGCTCATCATCAAAAGGCAGTTTGATTTCTTTATTAAGAAAAGCAGAAAGATGCATAGCATTGGAAAGAGTAAGACCGTTAATACCCTCATAGCCCTCTGCAATAAGAGGTTTACCGAAGAGAATATTATCAGCAAAAGCATTCATAACACCAACGTGCTGAGGATTCTCGCCATCGGTTTCGATAACCATTTCCTTACGCGGCACGGAGGCAAAACCATTTTTACTTGTTGCTGAATACTCCTGCTCCGTCATTTCATATTCCCAACCCATAAGCTTATCGTTCTCACAAACAAACTTGGCTTTATCCATCTGAATTTCAAAGCGGTTAGTACCGTAGGCATCGCCTGTGGTGGTTATAAAAACGCCTGTAGCGCCGTTTTCATATTCAACATATGTAGTAACATCATCCTCAACCTCGATGTTATGCCATTTACCAAAATGCATCTGTGTTTGAACCTTTACGGGCATACCGCAGATCCACTGCCACAGATCAAGCTGATGAGGCGCCTGATTAAGAAGAACGCCGCCGCCTTCGCCCGACCAGGTAGCTCTCCAATCTCCTGAATCATAGTAGAACTGTGAGCGGTACCAATTTGTTATAATCCAATTAGTACGGCGAATCTGACCGTATTTACCCGACTGAACAAGCTCTCGTAACTTTCTGTAAATACAATTAGTTCTCTGATTGAACATCATAGCAAAACAGGTATTAGGATGTTTTTTTGCTTCCTCATTCATTTCTTTAACCTGCTTTGTAAAAACTCCAGCAGGCTTTTCCACCATTACGTGAATTTCTCGCTTTAAGCACTCTATAGCGTAACGGGTGTGGTCATAATGCGGAACAGCAATTATGCAGGAATCAATAATTCCGCTATCAAGCATCTCAATAGCATCTTCAAAATATGTAAGAGAATCCCCATAAAGCGCTTTTGCCTTTTCTAATTTTTGAGGATTGATATCGGCAAGGGCAACAACCTCAATATTTGGGCATTTACCTTCTTTGATGTTTTTGAGATGGGCGCTTCCCATATTACCGTTACCGATAATTCCAAGCTTAATTTTATTGCTCATTTTTATTTCCTCCCAAAATTAAAATCCGCAGGATTTAAGATATTCGTAGCTTCTTCTAAGGCAATCAAAGGGATCTTCGCCATTGCAATCATCCTGCTCTACGAGCATATATTTAGTTCCTGCGGACTCGGCTTTTTCAAAAACCCTATCAAAATTGATGTTACCTTCACCAACAACAGCCATCTTTTTATCGCCCTCAAAGGCATAGTCTTTAAGATGAATACAAGGAACTCTGCCCGCAAACTTTTCTATATAGGCGGCAGGGTCACCGCCGCCTACCTGCACCCAAAAGGTATCGACTGTAAAGCCCATATCGGAAGCAGGAATATCCTCACTCATTTTTTCAAGTATAGTCTTTCCGCCAATCTTCATAAATTCGTGAGCGTGATTATGATACATAAAATATTTACCGTTATCGGCAAGGGTTTTAGCAATAGGGCGATAGATTTCAAGGAAATGATTATAATCATCTTCCTTAGCCTCTTTTTTTACGCCAAACCAACCGAGGCCCACATAATCGCATTCAAAAACATTATGATTTTCAGCAACCAGCTTTGCATCAGCCTTTAAGAAATCGGGCTTAGTGTGTGTAAGCACGCATTTGAGACCGTTCTTATCAAGCTGTTCTTTAAGCCATTGGGGCTCATAATCACAGGTGCCCGAAACCTGAACGTTTTTATAGCCGATATCGGCTATCTTCTTAAGTGATTCGGCGAAGCCGTCAAGATCCTTACAAAACGCATTAACCGTAAATAATTGAGCGCCTATTTCCATAATTATACCTCCAAAAGCAACTTCTTAAAAGTATCGCAAGCTAAATCGAATAACTTTTTTTCGCTTGAAACCGAGGAAGCAATTTCACTTTTTCCTCCCTCGCGCTCCAATGCCGCAAGACCTTTGAAATAAGCAAGGTGCGGCTCCATTGTGAAGCATCTTCCACCTTTTTTAAGATACTCGCCGACAACATATTTGAGATTACCATCACCCTGACCCGCAGGTACTACACAGCAATCCCATTTTGAATCCTTAATGTGCATATAATATATGTAATCTTTGAGTAAGTTCCACGCCTTAGCGGTATCAACTCCGCATTGAACGAAGTTAGCGGGATCAAACACGCCTTTAAGCTCGGGGAAGGTTTTTAATAAATCGAGACATCTTTCGGCGGTATCGCCGTAAATACCCTTTTCGTTTTCGTGGCAAAGATAAATTCCACTTCCCTTTGCGGTTTCCAAAAGCTTACCAACCTTATCAATCACTTCTCCGCGGCAATTATCGGCAGAAACACCTTTAGGAATATAAAAGGAAAACATACGGATAAGCTCGCAATTAAGAATATCAGCAATTTCCATAGTGCGCTTCAATTTATCAAGGTGAGGGTTTATATCATCATCGAGTCCGATTTTCCCTATAGGCGAGCCTATTGACCAAACAGATAGATTATTGTTATCCAGTTTGGTTTTAATTTCTTTCGCTTTTTCCATAGAGATATCGCTGATATTTACTCCATCAACGCCTCTGATTTCGATACCGTTAAGCTTATTATCAAGCATGGCGGTTATCTGACCCTCAAAGTCTTCACTCGCCTCATCGGCAAATGCAAATATTTTAATATTTTCCAAATTAACATCTCCCTAACTTAATGCTTAGTTACATTATAAAACATTCATTTTTGAAATCAATAGTAATAATTTACATAAAAATATTGAAAAAATACTCATTATATGCTATTATCGTAACGGGAGGGATAAATTTGATAGATAACCAAATGTTAAAGCGTAAAACAGTTACGGTCAAGCCCGACCCTAAAAGCTTTTTTCTACATACCCACGAATGTTATGAGATCTATTGTTTTTTGAAGGGCGGCGCCAAATATTTGATTGAGGGAAACATATATAACCTTAAGCCCGGTGATATTCTTCTAATTAAAAAGCACGAAGCGCATATGCTGATACTGACCAAGGATTATGTTCCCTACGAGCGTATTGTAGTTCACTTTGATATGGATTCGGTTTTGGGCGAAACTGCTAATAAATTTCTGACCTTTATCAACAAAAAAGAATTTGGCAAGGATAACTGCTACCGCTTTTCAGATTATGGAGATACCCACCTTTCCTATTTTCTTGAAAAGGCCTGCTACTCCAAGGATGGTAATCAGCGAAATCTATATTTAACGGTATTTCTTGATGAATTATGCGGACTCTCACCCTCAAAGGAGCAAACAGACCAGAATAAAGATAATCTGCCCGAAATTATTAAATACATAAACCATCATCTAACCGAAAACATCACCCTTGAAAAAATATGCGAAAAGTTTTTTATCAGCAAACCGCATCTGATAAGAAAATTCAAGAATATGACGGGCGTTACCGTATGGAGCTATATCCGTTCAAAAAGATTACTGCTCGCTAAGGAGCAGCTTCAAAACGGAGGACAACCAACGCAGGTTGCCATAAGCTGCGGATTTAACGATTATTGCTCATTTTTTAAGGCATACAAAAACACTTTTGGTGTTTCCCCTAAAGAAGATTATAAAAAGGTATAAAAAACACGGCAGAAAAGCTCTGCCGTGTTTAATTTTACTTACTTAAAATGTGGCGTTTCATAGCCTCAAAGGATTCATCGCTGATATGATGCTCTATCTTGCAGGCGTCCTCCTCCGCAGTTTCGCGGCTAACGCCAAGACTAACAAGAAAATTTTCAAGGAGGATATGGCGGTCATAAATCTTTTCTGCTATATCCAAACCATCTTCGGTAAGGGTGAGAAATCCGCTTTTATCCACATTTATATATCCGCCGTTTTTGAGAAGCCCTACAGCGCGGCTTACACTGGGCTTGGAAAAGCCCATATATTCACCAACATCAATAGAGCGAACTGCGCCTTTTTTTGAAAGTATATATATAGTTTCAAGATACATCTCGCCTGATTCTTGCAACGACATATCAATTCTCCTTAAAATAAATTACTCTTCGGTTTCTTCTTCCGTAACCGAATCTAAATCAATAACCTCTTCTGCCACGGCAGTATCGCTTTCGGTTACCTCATCAAAGGCCACGGTTTCTTCCTCGGGAAGCTCTTTATTATATGAGGTAATTTTTATAACGAATAATACGATTAAAGCAATTATGCAAAGAATGGAAATAGCAATAAGCAGCACAATAATCTTGGCCGTGGTTTTAAGCTGAGAGAAATTAGTAAAAATGTTAACTCTCTCGGTTTTACCCTCGTCCTCATTTACCTCTACAACAAAATCGGGGGCTCTTTGTATAACACTATTTGTTGTATCGTAACGGTAGAAGCCTCTCTCCCCGCCGAAATAAGCATAAACAATATAGAAATCGCTTAATCTTGTATCGGTGAAGCCATAGGCACTAACGCTTAAACTACCAACGCTTATGCTCTTTTCAAAATATCCTTCGCCAACTGTAAAGTTAACTACGGGCTCCTCTAAAATATAAAGATTACCCGCAGAAATAACGCCCGGTAAAAGCTTAAAATCGTTTTCGCCCGACTTATAGAAAAGTAAGGGAGTTTTAGTTTCATCCTCATCAGCAGTGGCATAGAAAAGGGTATATTCACCTGCAGCATCAACGAGAATGCCTATTTCGTTTTCTCTGTGAACTGTGGTAGATGCGGTAAAACCTCCCGGAACGGTCAAAGTGGAAATATCCTGAATTATATGATAATCCTTACCTTCAAAGGTAATTAAGAAAGCATCATTTGCTCTCTCCTGTTCTTCAAGCGCCTTTGTTTCCTCTTCGGTAAGACGCTTGATGTTTACTGTATAGGACTTTTTAGTGCCGTTTGCAGCGGTTACGGTAACAGTTTTAACATTATCGCCGATTGCTAAATCAAAGGTGCCTGCGCCTACTACCGTGGAGTTGCCATCGGCAACGCCTGCAGAGAGGGTGGCCTTATCAACATTATGTTTAACAGTTGCGATATAGTTAGTAGTATTAGGATTAAATGCGGGAGAGAGTGTTCCGCCGCTTACCTTAAGTGAGCCTAAATTGGCATTACCCGAAAGGGCTACATTTACACTTCCCGAAGCGCCTGCATTACCGCCATCTGATATGACGCTCACCGAAATATTTGAGGTGCCTACTCCAACTGCGGTAAAAGTAACGGTATATGTGCCGCTTGTATGAACAGCAGTCGCGGTAGAAAGATCATCATCAACGATTTTTATACTGCTAGTTCCAACTGTATATTCACCGCCGTTTACAGATGCTACTTTCAGAACAGAATTGTTAAAAACAACATCTATTTCATTAGCATAGATGGGAGAATTAGCGTTGTATTTAACCGTCATCCTAACGGTCTGACCTAAAGTATATGAGCTTTTATCAAAAGAAAGCAATGCCTGCGCAGCTGATGCCCCGAAGCTGAAAATAGATACAAGCAGCGCCAAAATCAAAGCAAAGCCTAAAATAATTTTAATTGATTTTTTCATTGTATTTCACCCTTAGGAAATTTTTTGTATGCCAAGAATATGCTTTTTGATTAAAGCCAGATCCAAAGCGTTGATGGCTCCATCGCTGTTAACATCTGCACTGCGAAGACCAAAACCCTCAATGGTTGTAATTTTTAGAATATGTTTTTTTACTGCCGCTAAATCAAGGGCATTAACAACATTATCTCCATTTGTATCTCCCATACGGTATATGGGTGAGGTTTCACTACCCGAAGCGCCTGAGCCAGCAGTTCCCGGCATTGGAGCTATCTCGGCGGGAATTTCGGTAAACACGGGAATCTTGAAGGTTAAAGCCACCTCGGTGTTATCAATATAAACCTTACGAAGACGGATGGAATTAACATAAGCATCATAAACGTTCTGGGCATACTGATGATCGAAATCAAGGTCAGCCAAGTTGAAATCCTTATAGTAATAGGTATCCTGACCTCGCGAAATATAACCCGAATTATATTTGTTTGCGCCGCCGATTATAGATGCCTTACGGGAGTTCCAGCCCTGACTGACTGCATAATTAAGTCCCGAGGTAACAACAGCATTATCATCGGTACCCGAGGCTCCAAAATTAAAGAAATTATAATAACCCTGGTAGTTTTCAACGTTACCCGAGATAAGACGCGAGGTTCCTTTGGTACCCTGCTCAATAATAATTGTTGAAGCCAAAATATAGGGGCTGACACCAGAAGTAGCGGCGGCTTCCATTATATCCTTTATATATGCATCGGCATCCCCATCATATCCGTTTTCGAGGAAGGTGCCCTTAACTATTTGCCTCAAGACTGTTTCATTCTGAGTATTCGGATCGTACCCTTGCTGCATAAACATATAAACATCGTTAGGGTTAAGGAAATTACGCGGATCCATATAATACGCAATAGCGGCTCTTGAGGCACTAACCCAATTTCCGTTATCGGTGGCCCACTCCGTTCCGTTAAAGCTTCGAGGATCGCGCCACGCGATATCCCCGTTTTTATAGGTCATATGCACCTGCTTACGATTGGGAACAGCATACTGCTGATCAACGGCAGTATTAAAAGAAATGGTAACGGGATCGGCTATAAAGGTCCAATTAGGATAAAAGCGTTTTAAGATTCTTAAGGGTTCCCTATAACTTTCAGGGAATGATTCTAACTGTTTTTCGAAATCAGCCGTTAAATCCTGACTTGAATATATCTTTATGTAGATTCCGTAAACATAACCTGTGCTACTGCCATCAAGGGTGGAAACTCGGTACCAGGTATCATAGCCCTCGTTAACGGGCTGGCCGCTTACTGCCTCATGAATAACTATATTTACTTTGCTAAGCTGTGTAACCAAAGCACTGCTTGTATTGGGGCCTTCGCGCATATTTACGCCCTCACCGATAACATAACCTTGAGTGCCATCCTCAACAGCAAAAGCCTTGGTTGAGGAAACGGAAAATACAGTGATAACAAGCGTAAAACACAGCAAGAAGCTTAATATTTTCACCGTTCTTGACATAGCCTAACTCCAAATTACAAAATATTACACTTTATTATATATCTAAATAAAATTGCTGTCAACCACCAAGATTTTCATATAACTAAATAAATATCCACCCGCATAGCGGGTGGTTTTTCATTTTCGGGCATAGCCCTAACCGATACTGGCGGCGCACAAGTGCGCTTTTTTGTTGGCCTGCCAGCCATGCAAACACTACTTGCTACCAGTAAACTGGTCGTTTATA
>JAFTWW010000011.1 GCA_017465085.1 Clostridia bacterium
CATCAATACCATCGGCGGTATTATAAACAGAGCTTTGGGTATTGGTACCCGAAACCTTCTCTATCGTGGGGGACATAAGGGTATCTGCTAAATACATTTTACCCCAAGCTTCTTTAAGGGTTTCTATGGCGGCGGCACCATCTGCCTCCACCTTAGCGGAGGGCACACCCATGCCTAAAACGAGGGTAAGGGCTAATAAAACCGCTAAATATTTTTTTGCGAATTTTTTCATATTTTTTCCTCCAAATTACAAAATAACCTTTTTGACCGAGTGTTGTAATGCGAATTTGGGTAAATTTCTACAACAATATTATACTACTAAATTTTTCTTTGTTCACTACTGTATCGTGCCGTAAATTTGCTGATTTGTTGCAAATTTATGGCATTTTATTCCACTTAGGTGTTTGTTTGTTGACTTTTTTTAAGGTCAATGATATACTGAGGCTATGATTGAGAGAGTAGTAGTTGAACAATACCAAAACTTTGAAAAACTCAAATATTATTACCAGCTAACTTATGGTAAAGCTCTGCTGACAAGAGAGCATTGCCATGAGTTTTATGAGGTTATTCTTCTGCTTAAAGATAACGCGCTCCACTCCTTTGATGGAGCCGAACAACAGCTTATGGAGAATGACTTTATTTTCATTTCCCCTGATAACAGGCACTGCTTTTTAGCGCAGAATAAGGAATCAAATGTCTTTGCCCTTTCGGTTGAAAGGGAGCGATTTGAAAGCTTTATAAATGCCTATCAGTTTACCCCTGTTTACGGTAAAATTTATCACGCCAATTCCGATAGGTTGGTTAAAAAGGTTTATCAGATTTTCGAAAACTCCGATTCGGCGGTATATCTTGCCAATGCCCTTTTATCCGACCTCTTCTCCTATGCGGTAAGGGATAGCGTGCTAAACCCCAACGAAGGTATTCCCATTGCTATTCTTGATGCCATAAAGCTTATGAGAAAGCCTGAGAACTTAACCCTTGGCGTTAACCGTTTATCCGAGCTTTCGGGTTACTCCCGCTCTCAGCTTAACCGTCTTATAAGTAAGCATTACGATAAAACTCCTCACGAGTTTTTACTTGATTTGCAGATGTCTATTGCAAGGGAGCTTATAGAGCATACCAACCTTTCCTTTGAGGAGATTGCGGCGCAGGTGGGCTTTGCCTCCACAAGCCGATTTTACGCGGTTGTTAAATCCTATTTCGGTTGCACACCCGGAACGCTCAGAAGAGAAACGAAATTATTTTAACAAAAAATCACCACAAAATCATTTTTGATTCTGTGGTGATTTTTTATTTACATATTCTTAAGCTCTTCTATGCTTGTTTCAATCATCTTGATTTTATCAAGCGCTTTCGCAAGGCCCGTTTTTTGCTGTTCTATAAGATTGGCGGGCGCCTTTGCTACGAAGCCCGGATTATTGAGCTTTCTTTCAAAGAACTCCTTATCCTCGAGAGCATTTTTCATATCCTTATTAAGCCTTTGGATTTCGGCATCGATATCCACCAGCTCCTTCATAGGCATATAAACGGTGGCAGAATCGGTTATAACTCTTACCGAGCCCTCTAATTCAAAGCTCTCCCCTACCTCTACCTCGGAGGCGGAAGCCAAACGGCATATATAGGTATTGCCCTTATTAAAGGTATCGGCAAAGGTGGTGGCAATATAGGTTTTAGCCTTTTTGGAGGGGGGAACGTTCATCTCGGCTCTGCGGTTTCTTATGGCCTTTATAACCGACATAATTTTCTCAAACTCAACCTCTTCATCTGCGAAATTGAATTCCTCTTTGTACTCAGGCCACTTTTCTACCATAAGCGCCTTGCCCTCACCGTGAGGCATAGACTGCCAAATCTCCTCGGTGATAAAGGGCATAAAGGGATGGAGTAGCGCAAGAGTATTGGTAAATACAAAGGTGAGCACCGACCTTGCGGTATCGGCCGCCTTTTTATCCTCACCGCTGAGACGGGATTTGCAGATTTCGATATACCAATCGCAGAAAACATCCCAGATAAAATCATAAAGCTTCTGAACGGCAAGGCCTAATTCAAACTTATCAAGGTTTTCGGTAACATCGCGAACTACCGAGTTATATTTAGAGATAATCCACTTATCCTCAAGGGCAAAATTATCTGCATCAAGGGGGATAACCTCATCGCTTTCAAGATTCATCAAAATAAATCTTGCGGCGTTCCAAATCTTATTGGCAAAGTTTCTGCTTGCCTCTACCCTTTCGGGTATATAGCGCATATCGTTGCCAGGGCTATTGCCCGTTGCAAGAGAGAATCTTAAAGCATCGGCGCCGAAATTATCGATAACCTCAAGGGGATCAACGCCATTACCCAAGGATTTTGACATTTTTCTACCCTGCGAATCTCTTACAAGACCGTGGATAAGAACGGTGTTAAAGGGCACCTCACCCGTATGCTCAATTCCTGAGAACATCATTCTCATTACCCAGAAGGGAATTATATCGTAGCCTGTAACCAAGGTATTGGTGGGATAATAGTGCTTAAAATCTTCCGCATCCTTATCGGGCCAACCGAGAGTTGAGAAGGGCCAGAGGGCAGATGAGAACCAGGTATCAAGGGTATCGGGATCCTGAACTATTTTTTCGCTTCCACAGTGAGCGCAACACTTAGCCTCGGTTTTAGAAACGGTTATCTCGCCGCACTCCTCGCAGTACCAAGCGGGAATTCTATGGCCCCACCAAAGCTGACGGGAGATACACCAATCCCTGATATTCTCGAGCCAATGGAAATAAATCTTTTCAAACCTCTGAGGAACGAACTTGGTTTCGCCCTCCTTAACCGCCTTGATAGCAGGCTCGGCCAAGGGCTTCATCTTAACAAACCATTGTTTAGAAATACGAGGCTCAACGGTGGTGCCGCAACGGTAGCAGGTGCCAACATTGTGGGTATAATCCTCAATCTTTACAAGGGCGCCCTCGGCTTGCAGATCGGCAACAATTGCCTTTCTTGCCTCGTATCTATCCATACCTGCATATTTAGGATAATCCTCGGTAATTTTGGCATCATCGGTCATAACATTGATAATCGGGAGATTATGACGAAGGCCAACCTCAAAGTCATTAGGATCGTGAGCGGGGGTAATCTTAACAACGCCCGTACCGAAATCCATCTCAACATAGCTATCGGCTACGATGGGAATTTCTCTATGAACTATGGGCAGGATAACGGTTTTGCCCACAAGGTCCTTATACCTCTCATCCTCGGGGTTAACCGCAACGGCGGTATCGCCTAAGAGGGTTTCGGGTCTTGTGGTGGCAAGCTCTAAATATCCGCTTCCATCGCTTAAGGGATAGCGGATATGCCAGAAATGGCCTGCCTGCTCCTCATACTCAACCTCTGCATCGGAAATGGAGGTTAAGCAATGGGGGCACCAGTTGATTATTCTTTCGCCCCTATAAATAAGGCCCTTTTCATAAAGGTTTACAAAAACCTCGTTAACGGCTTTATTACAGCCTTCATCAAGGGTAAAACGCTCTCTATCCCAATCGCAAGAGGAGCCCATCTTCTTAAGCTGCTCAACAATTCTGCCGCCATACTGCTTTTTCCAAGCCCAAGCGCGCTCCAAGAAGCCTTCTCTGCCGAGGTCCTCCTTAGTAACGCCCTCCTTTTTCATAGCCTCAACGATTTTAGCCTCGGTGGCTATGGAAGCGTGGTCGGTACCGGGGAGCCAAAGGGTATCGTAGCCCTGCATTCTCTTAAAACGGATAAGGATATCCTGCAATGTATTATCAAGGGCGTGGCCCATATGAAGCTGACCTGTAATATTTGGAGGAGGAATAACTATTGTATAGGTTTCCTTGCCCTCCTCACGCTTAGCGTGGAAGTATTTTCCATCGAGCCACATTTTATATATACGGTCTTCAACCTCTTTGGGCTCATACTGTTTTGCTAGTTCTTTGTTCATTCTGTATTCCCTCCGGAATACCAAAAAATACCATAAATATTTTTCGGTTTTTTGCTAATATTATTACTGTCAGCCGGAACTCAATGCGTTTGCAGTTCGGGCGGACAGCCGCCCGACTGCGTAAGCTATCGAGCGGTTTTTTATTTTTACTAAATATCAAGCTGAGTCTGCTTAGCGGTACCGCTTGATTTAAGACTTCCTGCTGCAGGAAGATTCTTGGTGCGATAGCGGTGCTCATTTTCAAGGGAGCCCTTGTTATAAACCTCTACGGTATATACGCGCTGGCCCTTCTTCTGAGTCATAACCGCGATACCTGCATTATCCTTGGTAATTTTAGCCGAGAGGCTTGCGGTATTCACTATAAGCATTCTGCCGTTGGTGGAGGAGATAAGTAAATCGCACTCCTCCTTAACATAAAGGGCGGTATGAAGCTTGAACTTTTCGCTATACGCCTTTATAAGCTTTTTACGGTTGGTTTTGGTTTCGTAGGAGCTCATTGGCACCTTGGCTATTCTGCCGTTTTCGAAAACGAAAATCATAAAGCCTGCATAGGATGAAAGGTTTACCATATAGATGGAATTTTCGCCCTCATCAAAATCAAGCTTAGAGGCTACATAATCGCCTAACACACTTGCCTTACCATCGGAGAAGTTATCCACACGGGATTTATAACCCTGTGCGTTGGTGGTAAAGAATAGAAGCTCTTCAGCATTGGTGGATTCCACTATCTGTGTAATCTCATCGCCCTCTTTAAGCTTCTGCTCGCCGCTCATTCTAAGGGACTGAGGGGTAATCTTCTTAAAGTAACCATCCTTAGTGAAGAAAAGCGTTACGGGAGAGTTATCAACAAACAGCTTATCCTCGCTTTCCTCCTCTGCCTCGGCGGAAATTATCTTGGTGCGGCGTTCCTTGCCGTATTTCTCCATAACGGCTTCAAGCTCTTTAACAATAATCTTCTTGATACGTGCCCTTGAATTAAGGGTATCCTCCATATCGGAGATTTCCTTTTCCAGCTGCTCAATATCCTCGAGTCTTTTTAAGATATACTCGCGGTTCAGGTGGCGCAACTTGATTTCGGCAACATATTCTGCCTGCACCTCATCAATACCAAAGCCAATCATAAGGTTGGGGACAACCTCTTTTTCCTCTTTGGTTTCGCGGACTATTTTTATTGCCTTATCAATATCAAGGAGGATTTTCTCCATACCTTTGAGCAGATGTAGCTTCTCCTTGGCTTTATTAAGCTTGAAATATACTCTTCTGCGGACACATTCCTCACGGAATGCAACCCACTCAGAGATAATCTCCTTAACGCCCATAACTCGCGGTGAGGATGCGATAAGGATATTAAAGTTACAAGCAAAGCTATCCTGCAGGGGAGTTAATTTGAAAAGCTTTTTCATCAGCTTTTCCACATCGGTGCCCCTCTTTAAGTCAATAGTGATTTTAAGGCCCTTAAGGTCGGTTTCATCACGGATATCGTTGATTTCGGTAATCTTTTTAAGCTTTACAAGTTCAACTACCTTTTCGATTATCTGCTCACTTGTAGTGCTGGGGGGTATCTCGGTTATATCAATGCAGTTCTGGGATTTATCGTAGGTATAAACGCCTCTTACCTTAAAGCTTCCCCTACCCGTTTCGTAAATCTTTTCAATTTCCTCGCGGTTATAGAGAAGCTCTCCGCCAACAGGAAAATCGGGGGCTAAAAGGGTATCGGCAACATTTATGCTATCATCCTTGATATAGGCGATAGTGGTTTCGCATACCTCTTTTAAGTTAAATGAGCAGATTGAGCTAGCCATACCTGCCGCAATACCCATATTGGAATTAACAAGTATTGTGGGGAAGGTTACGGGGAAAAGCACAGGCTCCTTCATGGTGGCATCGTAGTTATCCACGAAATCCACCGTATCGTTATCGATATCAACAAACAGTTCCTGCGCTATGGGAGCAAGCTTCGCCTCGGTATAACGGGCGGCGGCGCACTGCATATCTCTGGAATATGCCTTACCAAATGAGCCCTTAGATGCTACAAAGGGGTGAAGTAGCGCATCGTGACCTTCGGAGAGGCGGACCATTGTATCGTAGATTGCGGCATCGCCGTGGGGGTTTAACTGCATAGTTCTGCCCACGATATTTGCCGATTTAATGGTGGAGCCCTTCAGAAGTCCCATATTATACATAGTATAAAGCAGTTTTCTGTGAGAGGGCTTGAAGCCATCTATTTCGGGGATGGCACGGGAGATGATAATGCTCATTGCATAGGGCATAAAGTTTGACTTTATGGTTTCGGTAACCTGCTGATCAACTACCGTTCCCGCGCCTGCTATATAAGCATTTATCTCTTTTTTAGGCTGTGCCTCGGTTTCTTTTTTCTTTCTCGGAGCCACTTTTATTCTCCTTTTAACTTAAATCGGTATCATCAAGATAGAGATAACCGTTTTCTGTGATATAATCCTTTCGGCCTGCAAGGTTATCACCAAGCAGCATTTCGAATATTTCCGCAGTCATTTCCGCATCCTCGGGCATAACCTTAATAAGCCTTCGGGTTTCGGGATTCATGGTGGTCATATTCATCATATCGGGTTGGTTTTCACCAAGTCCCTTAGAGCGCTGAATGGTATATTTCTCAGCGCCGATTTTTTCGAGAATTTCCTTCTTCTCGTTCTCATCATAGGCAAAATACGCCATACTCTTTGTATTTATCTCATAAAGAGGGGTTTCCGCGATAAAGACCTTACCCTCATTTATAAGGGTGGGCATAAGGCGGTAAATCATAGTAAGGATAAGGGTGCGGATATGGAAGCCATCCACATCGGCATCGGTACAGATTATTATTTTATTCCAACGAAGGCTGTTTATATCAAAGGTGGAAAGATTTTTATTAGCCTTTGATTTAACCTCAACGCCGCAACCTAAAACCCTAAGCAAATCGGTTATGATTTCGCTCTTGAAGATTTTATCGTATTCTGCCTTAAGGCAGTTGAGAATCTTACCTCTTACGGGCATAATGGCCTGAAACGCGGCATCACGGGCAAGCTTACAGGAACCTAAAGCCGAATCACCCTCAACTATATAAAGCTCTCTTTCTGCCACATCTTTGCTGCGGCAATCAACGAACTTTTGCACCCTATCAACCATTGAGTTATTGGTAGCAAGAGTCTTTTTAAGGTTTATTCTTTCCTTCTCACTACGCTCACGGCTACGCTTATTGATAAGCACCTGCTCGGCAATCTTTTCGGCATCCGCTTTATTCTCAATAAAGTAAACCTCTAACTGATGGCGGAAGAAATCGGTCATAGCATCGGCTATGAACTTGTTGGTTATGGATTTCTTGGTCTGATTTTCATAAGAAACAAGACCGCCGGGAGAAAAACAGGAGGTAACAAGCACCAAGCACTCCTCAATATCCGAGAAGGTTATCTTGCTTTCGCCGTTTTTATATTTATTGGTCTGCTTAAGGTAAGCATCAATCTGATAAACAAAGGCGTTGCGCACCGCTTTTTCTGGAGCGCCGCCGTACTCGAGCCAGCTTGAGTTATGATAATACTCTTTGAGGGTGTGCTTATTGGAAAAGCAGAGGGCGGCATTGATTTTAACCTTATATTCGGGCCTATCCTCTCTATCCCTGCCTTTGCGCTCTGCACTCCACATCTGAACGGAGGTAAGGCGCTCCTCCCCTACCTTTTCATTTACATAATCAAGTATGCCGTTTTTATAGATAACATCCTGATTTATATAACGATTGCCCTGCTGTTCACGGAACTCAAAAAGCAGACCATCGTTAACTATTGCCTGACGCTTTAATATATCAACAAAATAATCTCTTGGTACATTTATATCAGTAAAAACTTCAATATCGGGCTTCCAACGGATTTTTGTTCCCGTTTCGCGACCTGTGTATTCCTCTTTCTTAAGGCCGCCCTTATTATAGCCCTTTTCGAAATGGAGGTTATACTTAAAGCCATCGCGCTTAACCTCAACATCCATCCATTCTGCCGCATACTGCGTAGCGCAAAGGCCTAAGCCGTTAAGACCGATTGAGGTGCTGTAATTGGAATCATCATCGGTACCGTATTTACCGCCTGCGTACATTTCGCAGAAGACCATTTCCCAGTTTTCGCAATCGTATTTCGAGTTGTAATCAACGGGACAGCCTCGGCCGAAATCCTGCACCTCAATAGAGTTATCGCTATGATAGGTAACAACGATTTTCTTACCGTAGCCCTCTCTCGCCTCATCAATAGAGTTGGATATTATTTCGAATATGGAGTGTTCACAGCCATCAAGACCATCAGAGCCGAAAATAACACCCGGGCGTTTTCTTACTCTATCAGGACCCTCCAGCTTTTGAATACTCGTATTATCATACTGCGCTTTTGCTTTAGCCAAGTTGACTTACCCGCCTTTAACATTATTATGTAATATATATCTTTTACATTATTATACAGTATATATTATATACTATAAGATGGGGTTTAGTCAAGTTGCATTTCACAAGTTATTGTGTTTGGGCTAACAAAAAACGCCCCTCATTAAGAAGGGCGTAAATATTTGTTTTTTAGTTTGAAAGGCCGAGATAAGGGGCGGGGTTTTTGCGAACACCGTTTACGATAACCTCAAAGTGAAGGTGGTTACCCGTGGCATTGCCTGTTCTGCCTACCAACGCTATAACATCTCCGCTCTTAACCGATTCGCCTTCCTTAACGCAAAGCTGACTTGCATGGGCATACATGGTAGTAATACCGTTATTATGCCTTATCATAACATAGTAGCCGTAGCTGTTGGTATAGCCCGTATCGGTAACAACGCCATCCGCAACTGCAAAGATAGATGTGCCTTTGGGGGCGCGGATATCAAGAGCCTGATGGTTTCTGCCATCGCCCCACCAAGCGCTTACCTGCCAGGAGCCGTTGGGAAGGGGAAATATAAAGCCTGAGTTCTTAGCAAATGTGATTTCACTCTTAGAAGCGGTAGCCTTAGCGTTACCTACAAGTAAAACCTCATCAACGGGCTTAGAAACAACGATGGTGGAAAGAGTCTTTCTACTTTCCTCCTCACCGTTAACATAAACTATTTCTTCGGTGATGCGGTTGGTGCCGTTCTGACCCTTAACCTGAGTTTTTTGATAGCCAACGGATTTTGAATCGGTGGTTTTGGTAACGGTTTTATAGGGAACGGTTACATCGCTTGTTACAGTGGCAACAGCCTTAAGGGTAAGGGCTGATAGCTTTTCCTCTACAGCCGAGATAGCCTCTACATCACTTGCTACAAAGTAGCCCTCTTCAAACTTAACATTCTCTTCAAATTTAACCTCGCACTCAACGCCCTCGGGCTTGGCAGAGGCATAGCGCGCATCAAGATACTTATTTACCTCATCGGTATCAACCTGCGCTACTGTTTCACCATCAATTAAAACAGCGGTGGCGGAAACGATTTTAGAGGATTTTTCGATAATCTGCTCGGCAACCTCTTCATCCTTGGAGATATTGGAGTTCAAGGTTATGACAACAGAATAAGAAGGCTCGCTTACAGCTGAAGCGACATCCTCGCCGCCTACCCTCTCTTCTACAAGAGAAACGGCGCGGGCAAACTGATTTTTATTTTTAACGGTAGCAATAACGCTACCCTCATAATTAACCTTTAAGCAGAAACGGGCGCCTGCGGCGGTCATACCAATAAGGGCAACCGCAATGCCTACCACAGAATAGGTAATAATCTTCACATAGCGGGGGGATTGCCAGAATCTTTTGCCGAGAGCCAAAGCAGTTTCAAAAAGCTTTACGGCAAAATTCCCAACGATAACAGCAATTTCCTTTGCCTTTACTGCAACTATCTTAAAAGCCGAAACCGACTTTGCCTTGCAAGTACGGGCAAATTTTACCATATGTGAAATTACATCCTTAATCACTGCGGTACGCCTCCTTTCTCTAAAAGGTTACAAATTTGTAACAACTACCTTATTTATTATACCTAAAAGTTACAAAATTGCAACCTTTTTTTGTAAAAAAATCAAGGTAAAATATAACAAAACCCGAAAAACCTACTGTTCAAGCGGTTTTTCGGGTTTTATATTTTGAAAAATTCAGAACATAGATATCTGATTTGTATCAGGAAGGTCACCAAGCGCTCCTAAATCAACAAGATTTTGTATCACCGTTTTGGAAACACCCGCCTCGATAGCAAAGTCCTCACGGGAAACGAAGTTACCCCTCTGAGCAGCCTCATATATGGCGTATGCCGCCTTTTCTCCAACGCCCGATACGGCGCCAAAGGGCAATCTTATAGCATCGCCTTCGGGCAGGAATTTCATAGCGTGGGATTTCTTGATATCGGGTGGCAACACCTTAATACCGCGGGCTAAAATTTCATTGAACACAAGGAGTATTTCATATACATCAAGCTCCTTCTTAGATGCCTCCTTGCCCTTGGCAAGAATCTCGTTCATAGCTCTCTTTATCGCATCTCTTCCCTTAACGATTACGGGAACATCCACATCTTCGGGACGGGCGGTAAAATAGGCGCAATAGAAGGCAAGGGGCTCATATATCTTATACCAGCCAAGCTTTATTGCCGATATAACATAGGCTGCGGCGTGGGCTTTGGGGAACATATATTTAATCTTATGGCAGGATTCAATATACCACTCGGGTACATTAACCTTGCGCATATCCTCTTCCATTGCCGCCCAATCTTCCTTAGAAACCTTACCCGATGCCACAAGGCCCTTACGCACCGTTTCGGTAATCTTAAAGGCTCTGCCCTCTTCCATACCCTGATGGATAAGATAAACCATTATGTTATCTCTCGTTCCGATAACCTCTGAAATGGTACAGGTGCCGTTATCGATAAGATCCTTAGCGTTGCCGAGATATACATCGGTACCGTGGGAAAGACCCGAAATCTGCAAAAGGTCTGCAAAGTTCTTAGGTCTACAGTCCACCAACATTCCTCTTACAAAGGAGGTGCCAAACTCGGGCAAACAGAAGGTGCCCGTTTTGGAATCTATTTCCTCGGGAGTAACACCCAAAGCCTCGGTAGAGGTAAAGAGGCTATATACCTTGGGGTCACTCATAGAAATATCGTTAACATTTATACCGCTGTATTCCTCTAAGTATTTATATATTGTAGGAACATCGTGGCCCAGCTCATCAAGCTTGAGTATTGTATCGTGGATAGAATGGAAATCGAAGTGGGTTGTGATAACATTACTCTTAACATCATCGGCGGGATGCTGAACGGGGCAGAAATCGTAAATGGTTTTATCGTTTGGGACGATAATCATACCTGCAGGGTGCTGACCCGTGGTACTCTTTACACCTGCATTCTTAACCTTTGAAGCAAGACGGGATATCTCTGCCTTGTTCTCAATAATGCTGTTATATTTAGAGTCTATAACCTGCATATGCTCGATAAATTTCTTGGTATAGCCGAAGGCCGTTTGCTCGGCTATGGTAGAAATAGTACCTGCGCGGAAAACGTTTTCCTCACCGAACAGAGTTTTTGTATATTCCTGAACGGTATTCTGCACCTCACCTGAGAAGTTAAGGTCGATATCAGGCACCTTATCGCCCTTAAAGCCTAAGAAGGTTTCAAAGGGGATATCGTGACCATCTCGATTAAGGGGGGTATTACAATTAGGGCAGTTCTTTTCGGGAAGATCAAAGCCTGAGCCCACCGAACCATCGGTGAAGAACTCGCTATGCTGACAATTTGGGCATACATAGTGAGGCGCTAAGGGATTAACCTCGGAAATGCCTGCCATAGTGGCAACAAAGGAGGAGCCTACCGAGCCTCGCGAGCCTACAAGATAGCCCTGCTCTTCGCTGTAGGCTACCAGCTTTTGCGCCGAGATATACATTATGGAAAATCCATTGCTTATAATAGAGGTAAGTTCTTTTTCAAGACGCTTAGAAACAATTTCGGGAACAGGGTCGCCGTATCTTTTACGGGCATTTTCCCAACATATCCTTTGCAATTCCTCATCTGAGCCCTCGATTACGGGAGGGAAATTGCCCTCGGGAACGGGAATAACATCGCCCGATACCATTTCGGCAATTTTATTGGGATTATCAATTACAAACTCCTTAGCCCTATCACCAAAATAATCAAAATCCGAGAGCATTTCGGTTGTGGATTTGAAATAGAGGGTTGAGGGGAACTCAATATCGCTAAAGCCCTTACCTGCCATAACTATCTGGCGGAGAATAGAATCCTCTTTATTAAGGAAATGCACGTCTCCCGTGGCCACAACGGGTTTGCCCAATTTATCGGCAATCTCAACAACCTTGCGGTTAAAATCCTTAATAACCTCGAAGCTTGTTACATGCTTAAAGCGGTTTGGCTGTTCAACGCCCTTTTTATCCTTAAAAATCTTACCGCTATCGCGGACCATATATTCATTATTGGTAAGGGGCTGAATTTCAAGATAATCGTAATAATCTGCGATTTCCAAAAGCTCCTCATCGGGCTTGCCATCAACAATGGCTTTATAAAGCTCGCCCGCCTCGCAGGCAGAGCCTAAAATAAGGCCTTCGCGAAGGGTATCAAGCTTTGAGCGCATAACTATAGGTCTTCCCGGGGCGCCGTGATAATGGTTAAGGTTAGCATCGGAAACCAACTCATACAGATTCCTGAGTCCCGTAAAATCCTTTACAAGAATTATCTGGTGGTTGCTGAGCTTTCCTATCTCCTTATTTGTAAGGCCATCAAGATTATGGCGTATATCATCAATAAAGTAGCTTTCAACGCCGTAAATCGCCTTGAATTCTCCCCCGCCCTTGCGGATTTTAGAAACCGCCGAGGCAATTTCGGGGTAAGCCTGAACAACGCCGTGGTCGGTTATAGCTACTGCCTTATGCCCCCATTTATAAGCGCGGTTAATAATATCGGAAGCCGATACAACACCATCGTTTGCCGACATATTGGTGTGACAATGCAGTTCTACTCTTTTTTCTCCCTCATAATCATCAGTAGGCTCATATTTTTTAATGGAAGCTAAGGCCTTGACCTGAAGCACGTATTCGTGGCTCCAATTATCGTAACAATAATCGCCGTTTACAACTACGCAGGAATCGTTTTTCAGTTTAGATAAGGAATTAAGGAACTCGTTTGCATCCTCATCCATATTCTTGCTGTAACGGGGATCGAAAAATTTAGTTATAACAGCGGCTACCGAATTGGTATTATCGCTGATATAGAACTTCACCTTGGCAATCTTACCGCCGCTACGGGAATCGTTAAGCTTGGTTTCAAGGCCAAAAACCTCACCCCAGGCGGCAACGAAGACCTTGCTATCCCCATCCATAGCGGGAGGCACTATCTCACTAAGCTTCATAACATCGGTGCTTATCTTTCTGCCAAAGAAAAGCTTAGCGCTTTCAAGATATACGGGAAGACCATCCTTTGGTATGTAATTATATTCCTTTTCGGGCTCCTCGATTGCCTCTTTTTGCTTTTTAGGTTTAGGCTCCTCGAAAACGGGTGGAGGTGGTACCTCCATCTCAACATCCTCAAGCTGACCTATAAAATCAACGCTTGCTCGGACGCCGAAATATCTGTTTGCAAGAAGACCGAAATGCTTCTCAAATTCACATTCTTTAATCGTTCTCATACCGCCGAATTTTAAGGTTATAACGGCCTTAGTGCCATTTACCTCATACTCGGCGCCGTTGAAATAGCCGTTTAAGGCAGGACTTATATGCTTAATTTCTTCTACTATATCACGGCATCCATCGGCGCAGAAGGCCGAGGGCGCAAAGGTTGCCTCGGTGTGTATTTCATTAAGGCTAAGGCCGCTTTTAACGGTGCTTCTGAAACGAAGGAGAGCATCCCTACCAATATAATTATCGCTTTTTATCTTTACCGTAAGCTCTCTTTTTTCGGTATTAAGATCGCACTTTTCTACAACTGCGTTACAGAACACAGCCTTTAGCTCATCATCTATATAATTTCCGAAAAGTGAAATTATGGGATACATTTTTTACAACTCCGTTACATTTTTTCTATTTCTTCAATCAACACATCAAGTAATTTTTCTTCAGGTATATTATTCTTAAAGATCTCACCGTTTTTGAAAAGAACTCCACAGCCCTTTCCACCTGCAATACCTATATCCGCCTCTCTGGCTTCACCCGGACCGTTTACAACACAGCCCATAATTGCCACGGTTATATCCTTGTTTACATTTTCAAGTCTCTTTTCAGCCTCTTTGGCTATACCAATAAGATCGATAGATGTTCTGCCGCAGGTAGGGCAGGATACGAATTTAATTCCACCTTTTTTAAGGCCTATTGCTTTAAGCAATCTGTTTGCCGCCTGCACCTCTTTTACGGGATCATCGGTTAAGGAAATCCTTATAGTATCACCGATATCCCGAAGGAGAAGGCCACCTATTCCCGCGGCGGATTTTATTACGCCCATATTTTCAGTTCCCGCCTCGGTAACGCCCAAGTGGAGAGGATAGGGGCACTTTTCTGCCGCAAGGGTATAAGCCTTATACATCTTAACTGTATCGGAGGATTTAAGGGATAAAACAATATCGTTAAAATCGAATTTTTCAAGTAATGAAATATGATAAAGGCCGCTCTCCACCATCGCCTCGGGCGTGGGAGAGCCGTATTTTGCCAATATATTCTTCTCAAGAGAGCCCGAATTTACGCCTATTCTTATGGGCACTCCCTTTTTTCTGCAAGCATCGGCCACCGCTTTAACATAGGTATCTTCCCCGATGTTGCCAGGGTTTATGCGCACCTTGTCAACCCCTGCGGCAACGCTTTCGCAGGCAAGACGCCAATCGAAATGGATATCGGCTACAAGGGGAATGGATATATTCTTTTTAAGCGCCTCAACGGTTTTAAGGGTTTGGCTATCGGGCACCGAAACGCGAACGATCTCACAGCCCGCCTCCTGCAAGGCAAGAGCCTGCCTTACATTACCCTCAACATCATGTGCGGGAACACTTAACATAGACTGCACCGCAATAGGACTGCCCCCGCCTATAAATATATCACCTATTTTTACTTTTCTGGTGGTTTTATTGGTATGCATAAACTACCTCTTCTAAAATATAAGTCCGAAAATATCCTTAAAGGTGACCAAAATCATTATGGCTATAAGCACCGCAAAGCCAACCGCGTGGATTACCGATTCCCATTTCTGAGGAACGGGCTTTCCCGAAATCATCTCAAAAAGGATAAACACAAGCCTGCCGCCATCAAGAGCGGGAATGGGCAGAAGGTTAAATACGCCTAAATTAACCGTTATAAGCGCCATTATGGGCAGTAAATTTGCAAGGCTCTGCTTAGCGGCGGAGCCAATGGTAGCAGTAACGCCTACGGGGCCCGATACCGCGCTTAAGCCATACTTACCTGTTATAAGGTCGATAAGCGAGCGCCAGATTACCGCGAAATATGATACGGTAGTTTTCACGGTTTGAGAAATAAATGAGCCGAAGGTTCTTTTATCTCCCTCAACGGTAAAATCAACCGTAAGGTAGGTAAAGCCCTCCTCCTCAAAGGTATCGAACTTAACGCCCTTAAGCTCCTTCCTCTCACCATCTCGAAGAACTGTTATATCAATGGTTCCATCGGTAACATTAGTGAAAGAATAGCTTAAATCATAGGTTGTAAAAATTCTTCTGCCATCTACCTTTAGGATTTTATCCCCTTCTTTAAGCCCGTAATTACAGCTTACAGCCTCCTCGTAAAAGCCTGCTACCGTGGTGGTAGTAAAGGTTTTGGTGGGCAGAAGCATACAGCCTATAAGGATAAAGCCCAAAAGGATATTAAAGATGGCGCCCATAGAAACGATTATAAATCTCTTCCAGGGTTTTTTATTGCAGAAGGCCCGCTCATCACCGCTTGCCTCCTCTTCGCCCTCCATGGCGCAATAGCCGCCAAGTGGGATAAGATTAAATTTATATGCGGTTTCCTTGCCCTTAAAGCCGAAAAGCTTAGGGCCGAAGCCAACGGCAAACTCATTAACCTTTACTCCTAAGAGCTTTGCCGATATAAAATGGCCGAACTCGTGAATGACTATGAGAATCAAAAAGACGATAACAGCCACAGCATAGGGCCAGATATTATTAAGCACATCAAGAAAAGCAGAAATATTTATCACACCTATTCATTAAATTATGCCGCAAGCCTTGAGAACGGTTTCACGCGCCTGTAAATCCGCCTCAAAAATATCCTCTACCGTGTAATCGGTTTTATTCACGGCCTTCTCCATCGCCTTTTCATTAAGCTCGGCAATTTGCAGGAAGCCTATTTTTCCTTCAAGGAAAAGCCTTACCGATTCCTCGTTTGCGCCGTTAACGGCGGTGGGATAAAGACCTCCCTTATTGATAGCCTCTATACAAAGGGGCAAACAGCGGAAGGTATCAAGGTCGGGCTTTTCGAAGGTGAGTGTTCCTATCTTAAATAAATCAAGATTTTCAAACTTAACTCCCCTTTCGGGATAGGTTAAGGCATACTGAATGGGTATCTTCATATCGGGAGTACCCAGCTGAGCAATAACTGCGCCATCGGAAAATTCAACGCCCGAATGAACGATACTCTGCCTGTGCACAAGCACCTCAATATCACTTGCTTTTACTCCGAAAAGATGCACCGCCTCGATTACCTCAAGGCCCTTATTCATAAGGGTAGCAGAATCGATGGTGATTTTTGCGCCCATCGACCAATTAGGATGCTTAAGGGCATCCTTTGCCGTAACATTTTTTAGTTCTTCCCTTGTTTTATTAAAGAAGGGACCGCCTGAAGCCGTTAAAAGAATCTTTTTAAGGCTACCCTCTAAAGCGCCCTGCAGAGACTGAAATATGGCGGAATGCTCACTATCAACGGGAAGGATTTTTACTCCCTTTTCTTTTGCCAGCTTATTTACAATAGTTCCGCCCGTTACCATTGTTTCCTTATTAGCAAGGGCAATATTCTTACCGCACTCTATGGCGGCAAGCGTGGGCCTTAAGCCTGCAATACCAACGATGGAGCTTAATACCGTTTCACCCTTATAGGTAGCGGCCTCAATGATTCCCTCCTCACCCGAGAGCACCTTTATATCGGTATCCCCAAGGGCAATTTTCAGCTGCTTTGCGGCGGAGATATCGCTTAGCGCCACCACATCGGGCTTAAACTGCCTTGCCTGTTCCTCTAAAAGCTTATGATTACTGCCCGCAGTTAACGCTCTTACGCGGATATTCTGCGCCTTGGCTACCTCTAAGCTTTGGGTACCGATGGAGCCTGTGGAGCCTAAAATTATAAGTTCTTTCATTAAAGCACCTTAAGTTCAATCAGCATATAAAGCACGGGGGCTATGAGCAGTACACTATCAAGTCTATCAAGTATGCCGCCGTGACCTGGGATAAGATTACCGTAATCCTTGATGCCTACCGAACGCTTGATGGAGGATGCAAAGAGATCACCCATCATACCGATAATGCAGAAAGGAACGGTAAGAGGAACTAATATATAGGCCTTATTTATTCCGAAGGCAAGGGATAGCAGGAAGCTTACTATAATGCTTGATAAAATTCCGCCGAGGGCTCCCTCCACAGTCTTTTTAGGGCTGATTTCGGGGCAAAGCTTATGGGAGCCGAAATAAACGCCGATAAAGTAGGCGCCCATATCGCAAATGGAGGAGAAATTAAGCACGAGCAATAAATAATATACTCCGTTAGTTCTGTTAATTATACCGCCAAGGCTTAAAAACGCGCCCGAAATAATAAGGGGCATTGCCACAAGGCTTACAATCTGAGCAAGGCTGTATTTTTTATGGTTTTTAAGAATTGAGCCTACTGCCAAAATCACAAACACAACGATTACTGCGTAGCCTACTGCATCGAGATTTTGCCTCAGCGTTTTCCAACCCGATTCTAAATTACCGCCGAGTTGCTCATCGACGAACTTCTTATCCACCAGATCAGCAAAGGCGCCATCCTTAAAAAAGATATAAACGAGTGAAAACAAGGATGAAATAATAAGAGAATATAAATCTCTGATTTTTGCCACATTGCAAAGAAGCTCAAAAACGGCGATAGCCGAAAGCAATCCTAAGAATACGGTTATAACCAAGGGCTGAGCCGTTACGCCCACTATAAGCACCGCTATAACTACTGCTGCCATAACAAATCCTGAAATTATACGGGTTTTCATATTTTTACCTCACTTAAACTCCACCGAAGCGGCGGTTTCGTTTTGAAAATTCATCTAAAGCCTGTTCTAAATGCTTAGGTCTAAAATCAGGCCACAGCACATCGGAAAACCAATATTCCGCGTAGGCCGCCTGCCAGATAAGATAGTTTGAAAGGCGGTATTCACCGCTTGGTCTTATGATGAAATCGGGGTCGGGCTGACCTGATGTATAAAGATTTTCCGAAATGGTATCCTCGGTTATATCTTCTGCCTTAACTCCCCTGCTTACTATATCCCTCACGGCGTGGACAATTTCATCCCTGCCGCCGTAATTAAGGGCGATATTAAGGTGAAGCCCCGTAGCATTTTTACTATCATCCTCGGCTTTTAGCATAAGCTCCTTAATATCCTCTGCTAAGGGACCGCGTTCACCGATAAACTGAAGGCGGATGTTCTCACCCTTAAAGTTTTCGGTATCCTTAAGGTAATCCCTTAAAATATTCATAATGTTATCTACCTCTTCTTTAGGCCGTTTCCAGTTTTCCGTTGAAAAGGCATACACGGTAAGATACTTTATGCCGATTTTGTTACAGTAACGGGCGATATCCTTAAAGGTCTTAGAGCCAGCGGCGTGACCTGCCTTTCGCGGCAGAGAACGCTTTTTAGCCCACCTGCCGTTGCCATCCATAATAATTGCTATGTGCTGTGGCAGTACCCGTTCCTCTTTTTTCTTATTAAGGAACATAAAATCCTCCTTTTTCACAAGGAAAAAGCAGGCGCATACGAAGATGCGCCGCTTAAGTGTTTTGTTTTGAAATTTTTAGATTTCCATTATTTCCTTTTCTTTTGTGGCGGAAAGTGCATCCACCTCTTTGCAGAACTTATCGGTAAGATTCTGTATCTTCTTCTCGCCGTTAGCCTCATCATCCTCGGTTATGGCGCTTGATTTCTTAAGAGCCTTTAACTTATCGAGGGCATCGCGGCGGTGATTACGGATAGAAACCTTGGATTCCTCTGCGGTTTTGCGAACATCCTTTACAATATCCTTACGGCGTTCTTCTGTAAGGGGTGGGAAATTCAGGCGGATAACCTTACCATCATTCTGGGGGTTGATGCCGATTTCGGAGGTGAGAATCGCCTTCTCAATCTCTCTGAGCATAGAAGCATCCCAGGGCTGAATTAAAAGTGTTCTTGCCTCAGGCACCGAAACTGCGGCCATCTGCTGAATAGGTGTGGGAGAGCCGTAATAATCAACGGTGATTTTATCAAGGACAGATACGTTGGCTCTGCCCGCTCTTACAGCCTTATACTCACGGTCAAGAGCATCTAAGGTTTTGCTCATTTTTTCTTCGGTGTTTTTAATTAGTTCCTGCATAAAAAAGCCTCCTATTTCTCTGTTACTAAGGTGCCGTTATGATTGCCTAAAACGGCGCTTACTATATTATCGGGATTGTTAAGATTAAATACAAGAATATCGATATCGTTATCCATACAAAGCGAAGCTGCTGTGCTATCCATAACGTGAAGCTGTTTAGCAAGCACCTCGTGATGAGAAAGGGTATCGTATTTCTTGGCATCGGGGTTAAGCTTGGGATCGCTATCGTAAACGCCATCAACATTGGTTGCCTTAAAGATTACATCGGCGCCGATTTCGGCAGCGCGAAGAGCTGCAGCGGTATCGGTTGAGAAGAAGGGGTTACCCGTTCCGCAACCGAATATTACAACCCTGCCCTTTTCAAGATGCCTTATGGCCTTGTTTCTGATATAGGGCTCTGAAATCTGACGCATTTCAATAGCGGTCTGCACTCGGGCGCATACGCCTAACTGCTCAAGAGCATCGGCAAGGGCCAATGAGTTTATAGAGGTGGCGAGCATTCCCATATGATCGGCTCTTGTTCTATCCATCTTGCCGCTTGTTCTGCCGCGCCAGAAATTGCCGCCGCCTACAACTATGGCAACCTCAACGCCCAGCTCCACGCACTTTTTAACGCTTTCGCAAACCTCCATTACCTTATCGAAATCAATACCTGTTCCCTTTTCACCTGCGAGAACCTCTCCGCTAAGCTTCAAAAGCAAACGCTTGAAAACCGGTTGCTTACTCATAAAAAAACACATCCTTAGCCTTTTAATTTATATATTTATATATATTTTACAATATAGCCAAAGCAAAGTCAATTACTAAAACTACAAAATTAAAAACCGCAAAATTATTTTCTGCGGTTTTCTATAAATAATCTTATCTTCTTGTATAACTCTACGGATTTTTCCTTTATAAATTTTATAATTACAGGGGTATAAATTTTAGCCTTTTGATAGCAAAAGGTAAGGAATTTTTTTGAAATTTCCCAAAGCTCTTTAAGTGTGTATGGGCAAAACTGCTTAAAGATAAAGCTACCGATAGCGCAAAGCACAAAGCCCGATAAAGCGCCCGCGAGGCACTGCGCCATATAATCGGTAAAGTTAAGCAGTAGATATACGCCTATTCCGCAGAGAACAAAGGCTAAAAGAAAGGAGCCAAGGGTTTTAGTATATTCTTCCCTACCTGCTGATTTAATTATGCTGTAAATCAGATAAACTAACACTGCGGCAAATATAAAAGATAGAAAAAATGCGAACGACATACCATATTCCCCTCCTTTGCTTTTTCTTCATTTATTATACGGCTAAAGAGGGGCCTTGTCAACGGAAATAAGTTTTTACAGCGGCATAATAATCTGCAATAAAATAAGGCCCGTAACCCCTGGTATGCCAAGGCCCGATGCGGTTAGCACCGACCACCAGTTTACAGGTATGTGAATCCCTGTAAAACGCGCCGAAAGGTTTATAATCACCAACACCGCAATACCCGAAAAAGCGTTTACAATAAGGTTTTTTACGGGTTTTCGGCTCTTTATATAAAGCGCCAAGAGTATAAGCGCTGTTACGGATAAGACTATAATGGCAAAAATCTTCAAAAATTGCATAAAACCCCTCCATACAAATTGTATGAAGGGGTTCAGGTTAATATGAAATCTACTCCGAATCTTTGTTTGTAGCCAGCAGAAAAAGGCTTGCATAAAACATAAGGATTATCACCGTTCTGATTACCGAGCTAATGCTTATGGCGGCAACTCCATCGGGAAGAGAAGCAAAATACTCAAAACCGCCCAGACGGATAAAATCGAGTAATAATAAGAGCAGGGTTGCCGCTATGTAAAGGAGGGCTCCCGTTCTTAAAATTTTCGGATATCTGAACTCAAAGCGGGCGGCAACAAAGCAAAAAATATGGGCGATTAAAACTACAAAATTCATAGCAAATATAGCCACCACCAAAGGCTCTTCAAGATAAAACAGGATGGTGATGAATGCGGCTATTGACGACACTAAATAAGCCACTGCCATTAAACCAAACGAAATGGTAAAAATATGCCTTTTTAAGCCGTAATCCATTTTTGCTGTTAAAATTGCAAAAAGAAACACGCCCACGCCTGCCGCCATCAACAAACATATTGCAGATTGTAAGGTTAGTGAAACTCCGCCTTGTATTATGGTAATTACCAAAGAAATAAAATACATCGCGGAAGAAGCTATGGCAAATATATTCTTTGTTTTATTCTTAAATAAAAGCTCCATTTTTATCTCCTTAAAAAAGGTGATAGTGATTCTGTTTTTATTTTACCATATTTTATATAAATTGCAAGGTTATATAAAAACAACGGATGCTTTCGCACCCGTTGTTTTGCTTTAATAATCTAAATCGCGGTCTCTATCGACCACTTCGCCTGTATCGGCGTTAATATCAAAGGAATATTCAGTATTACCCGATCTGAACTCAACCTCGTAAACCAAAACACCGTTTTCACGGTCTAAATGATTTTCAAGTCCACTAATGCTATCCTTGGTTACTCCCGCCTCTTTAAGCGCGATATCCAACGCCTCATCGGCAGAGAGCTTAGTTTCACCTGATGCGGTATTTGCCATTCCGGACTCAACAATACTGTTATTGTTATCCGTTCCGTTTCCGCCCATATCCTTATCGGTGCCACAGGCGGAAAGCGAGGTGACAAAAATTACAGTAAAAATAATTGCTAATAATCTTTTCATATTGTTTTCCCTCCTGCAAGTATTATATGAATATTTCTCTTTATTAAAATTGGAAATTTTATGATTTTTTCGGCTTGATATTCTGATGGTAATAGGCATAGGTGCAGGGCTTTTCATCACTCAGCACCTTAGCCTCGGTAACATCACCTACAAACAGGGTATGACTGCCAAGGTCCGAAGAGGAGATCACCTTTAGGGAGAAAAAGGCATTGGTATATTTTGGAATATATTTTATTCCGTTTTTGGCCCTTGTATCCTCCTTGCAATCAGCGAATTTATCCACATCTCTGCCCGATTGCATACCAAAATGCTTTATAACCTCAAAGGGCACATTCTCGGTGAGAACAGATACATTAAGTTCCCCTGTTTTTTCAATAATTTCCTTTGTTAAACTGCTGTTTTGGATAGAAACTGCCATACGGTCGGGATTAAGGGCTACCTGAATAGCGGTGTTTGAAATACAGCCGTTATCCCTTTCCCCTTTGGTAGTTACGACAAACAAACCATAGCTTAATTTATGATAGGAATCAGCTTCTATCTCGGGCACACTATCAGCGAAAGTAACGCTCCAGCAAACCTTCAAATGCCTTTCCGTGACGAGCCTCATCGCGAGCCATTTCGTGAACGGTATCGTGTATAGCATCAAGGCCTAATTCCTTAGCAAGCTTAGCAAGCTCGAATTTACCAAGGGTTGCGCCGTTTTCGGCATCAACGCGCATCTCAAGGTTCTTCTTGGTAGAATCTGTTACCACCTCGCCTAAAAGCTCGGCAAACTTAGCGGCGTGCTCAGCCTCTTCATAGGCTGCCTTTTCCCAGTAAAGACCGATTTCGGGGTAGCCCTCTCTATGAGCTACACGCGCCATAGCAAGATACATACCAACCTCACAGCACTCGCCGTTAAAGTTTTCACGAAGACCTGAGATAATTCTCTCATCAACGCCCTTCGCAATGCCTACAACATGCTCAGCAGCCCAGGTTTTCTCGCCTGCCTGCTCCTGAAACTTAGAAGCGGGAGCGTGGCAGATGGGGCACTCAGAGGGAGCCTCGTTGCCCTCGTGAACATAACCGCAGATTAAACATACATACTTTTTCATAATTTTTACCTCCGAAAATAATAATATATAAATTTTAATTTAGCCAAAGCATCGGAACCCGAATCGGATTTTGGGATAAGGATTTAACGCTGTGGCTTTGTTAAAATACCCGTTAATCCCTTACTTATTACAGTTACGGCAAACTCCGTAAACTACACAAACGGCGTTTTGGGGGCAAAAGCCTTCGCTTTGCGAAAGGGCATCAAAGGTTTTGCTATCCACAGGGACATCAGTTATTGAGCCGCACTTTTTACAGTGCAGGTGCAGATGGAAGGAATTATCACCATCAAAATGATCGTTTCCATCCCCTACTGCAACGCTGAGTATCTCCCCGCTTTCTACCAACAATGTGAGATTGCGGTAAACGGTGCCAAGGCTTATATTAGGTATTTCTTTTTTTACCTCTTCATAAACCTGAGCGGCTGTGGGGTGGGATTTTGAATTGTGCAAAACTTTTAGTATTGCCTCGCGCTGTTTTGAATAGTTTCTCATCGCCTTCTCCTAAATCAGTAACGATTACTGATTTTATTATAATTGATTTTTTAAATTTGTCAAGTGCTTTTTCGAAATTTCTTGACATTTTTTTAACGAGAGAATAAAATTGATATATAATGAAAAATGGAACGGGTGAAGATATGCAGATTAAAGGCATTTCCGATTCGGTAATAAAACGTTTGCCCCGCTACTATCGTTTCCTTGGAGAGCTTAAAGCTGATGGCGTTACCAGAATATCCTCAAAGCAGCTTTCGGAGAAAATGGGCTTTACCGCAAGTCAGATAAGGCAGGACCTTAACTGCTTCGGCGGCTTTGGTCAGCAGGGCTACGGATATAATGTTGAATTGCTGAGGGAAGAGATTGGCAAGATATTAGGTCTTGACCGCAAGGATAGTATAATACTTATAGGCGCAGGTAACTTAGGCCGCGCCGTTGCGCAGCACATAAGCTTTGAGGCTTTGGGCTTCAGTTTAATAGGTATATTTGACCGCAAGGAAGCGCTTATCGGTCAGGTAGTAAGAAATATGCCTATAAGAAGCATTACAAATCTTGATGAGTTTTGCAGGGAAAATAAGCCCATCGCCGCAGTTCTCTGTATCCCTAAAGAACAGGCTAAGGCTATGGCAGACCAATTAGTTAAGCTTGGAATTAAGGGTATATGGAATTTCAGCCATTATGATTTCGGTATAGATTATCCGCAGGTTACGGTTGAGAATATGCATTTCGGCGATAGCCTTATGACTCTTTCCTATAAATTAAATAATGAAGAATAGTTAAAAAAACGCCTTTGAAAATTTCAAGGGTGTTTTTTATTATTTTTGTTGCTTTTCTTAACACACATATGTATAATCAATTTGAAAGGGCGTGAAGCAATGAGGGTTTTTACACATGAAGAGGCGTTGAGGGAGTATTCTCTCACAGCATATATCCACGCTGAAGATTGCAACTGTGAGCTACATAGGCACGAATTTTTTGAAATTGAATTTATTTTATCGGGAACAGGCACATACGAGATAGATAATATTCCATATACCATAGAGCCCGGTATGTTTTTCTTTACTACGCCTACCTCGTTCCATTATCTGAATACCGATAAACCCTTTAAGCTTATAAACGTAAACTTTAACTTTGAGGTGTTTGCCGACCTGAATATCACCAAGCTTATGGAAGCAAGCACCCCCGTAGCATTAAAGTTTGAGGGTGAAGATAGGGATGTTATGCACACTCTTTTAAGAGAGCTTTATTTTGCCCACAAAAAACATAATGAGCCGTATAAAAGGAGCCTTTTATCCTGCGTTCTTCATAAGTTTGCCGAAGCGGCTCCACCCTATTCACCCACGGGCAACGCCCACATCCGCAAGGCGCTCATATATATACTAGGTAATCTGGGTAACGAAATCACCCTTGAATCTGTGGCGAAGCATCTCGGTATATCCTCTGTTTATCTTTGCACACATTTTAAGAATGTGATGGGGATAAGCTTTAAGAATTATCTTGATAATATCCGTTTTGATTATGCCGCAAAGTTACTTAAAGGCACCGATATGAATATAACTCAGGTTGCTCACAACTCAGGCTTTAAGGATTACGCCAACTTTATGAGGCGATTCAAGGCAAAATACGGTATGACTCCCAACGACTACCGCGATAAAGAAAAAGAACTGCGATAATATATGGTGTTCTTATCGGAGAGCCCCGCCACCGTATATACGGTAGTCCGCCTCCATCTTTTGTAAATAAGAAATAAAAAGAATAAATAATGAAATTGGTGTCGGCAGGGCCGACGTTATATAGGGTTTCGCCTTGCGAAACTCCAAATTTCTTCTTTACTCTTTATTATTTATTCTTTATTTTTCATCATTCCCAAATGCGTATGGTTTTCTTGATACAAGAAAGAGAGAACAAATCGGTAACGCCGATTTGTCCTCTCTTTTTTCTTTTTATTTAAGGGTTATTATCCCTCTGCTTCTTCCTTTTCCTTCTTCTTTTTCTTCAGAATAAGGAAGAATATTGTACCTGCCGCGGCTACAACTACCACAGCTACAATAACGATTATGAGCCAGAGATATTCGAAGTCTGAGCCCGAATTTTTGGGTCTTCTTATCTTCTTGATGAGGGTGGTATATTCATCCTCATCTTCCTCATCCACTTCATCCTCGGTTATCTCTTCATCGGATTCATCGTATACATCGTTATCGGTATTGATAACATCATCACCAGTATCTTCTCCGACATCAGTATTCGAGAATTCACAGAAGGCTGCGCTTATACCGAAGGGGTCTTCAAATTCTACACAATAATAATCATCTATTGTGACGTAATCGACCATCAGATACTCGCCCCAGACATTAGCTACCACATAAATATCTCCCGTTCCGTTAAAGAGAGATTCGGGCAGACAAAGCCTTACATTTCTTCCTTCTGTATCATTTATTATATCCCCGTTTGCATCAAGGAGGAATACACTATACATATGGGAAGCATAGACAGCGCCTTTTGCCGCAAGCGCTTTTTTCTCCTCTTCGGTAATTGCGCGTTTTGCTACGAGGATATCCTGCAGCTTGGTGAAGACGTCATTTTCGCGAAGAGCGAGAACATCAACACGAATTCCTGTTTCGGGGTCAGTAACAGATGCGGCAACACCCTCAGAGTTGGAGAATCCTACAACCTCAAGTCCGTTAACCTGAATTTCAGCAATAATAGAAACCAAATAATTATGTTTGGAAAAATATTCATGACTGGACTCGACAATTTCTACTCTCACATACTGAGCAAGTTCGGGAAGGAAATTATAAGAATAGCTTCCGTTTTCTGTATCGGATTTTTCTTCGAATGTCTTGACGGGTTTTGCATCCTTGCCAAACAGCTCCATATCGTTTTCGCCGAAATAGAATTTAAGCTCGCTGGGCCAGTACTCCTTACTGCTTCCTGCAACAAACTCAATATTATCAATGGCCATTAAATTGCCAAGGTCAAAGAGAAGGCTTATGGTTTCTTTACCGTTGCCATTCTCATCTCCCAAATTACCGCCGTAAAGGTCTGTAACGGTATTTTCATCGCCATCGAATCCATATTCCATACCGTACTGTGACTTGCTCATCCATGCAGGAATATATTCGTTCTGGTCTTCCGAACAGAAATTCAAGTTGAAATCATCTTTATTTTCCGTAATTACAGAAACGTTTCCTGCATTTTCCATCATTAAGTTGGTATATGCAAATTCCTGAGTATTCCAACCTATTACTTCAAACTCAGTGGGGTCGAAAGCTCCGCTTTCAGTTTCAAGTATTCTAAACCGCACATAACGCGCTCTTATAGGCGTTTCTGCAAAGGTTCTTGAAACCTGATTTGTAGCCTCTCCCTCATAATCAAGCACACACGAGCTATCGTTCCAAATTTCCTCAAGCGTTTCTGCAGCGTAAACCTTAAGCCTTTTAATATTCTCCGTGGCGGTGGTCAATCTTACAGAATTGATATTCTTAGTAACACACAGGTTGAATATATAATCAATATATTTACCGTTTTGCGCAATAGGAGTATCGATGGTTGTGAATAAATCACCATCATAAGCAAGCTTATAATCATCACCGCTATATTCATCTTCATTAACGGTGGTTTTGTTGCCGCCTGCATCGGTTCTGTATATATCCACGGGAACATGGTTAAGGAAGTTTATTTCCTTCATAGGCTTAACATACTCGGTTCCGTAAACGCCGAGCTCATAAAATCTTGGATATGCTAAACCTTCTCCAATTTGATTTATAACTGCATAATCACTTACAGGCACTGTTACGCGATAGCCAATATATCTACCCGCTACGCCTGCGCCCTGAGCCGTGAATACCTGAGTTTGAGTGCAGCCGTTGGGACCCGATTTCATATTATCATAAGAAGCAAATCTGCTTTCACTTCTTGTGATAAGCGACTTATCCATTGAAGCATACAATTCATATTTACCTGTTTGTAGGTTAGCGCCTGTTGCATGGCTGAATAAAATCTTTTCAAGGTTATACGCCTTGCCTAAATCAAACACCAGGAAGACAGAAACCTCTTCGCCATCTGCGCTTACAAAGGAACCTGCGCCACTAACACCGATACCTGTGCCCACATCGCCGTTGGTTATACGGCTAAAGTCATTTACTATGCCTATATATGCATCAGCCTTCACAAGACCCGTATTACCCGATTTTACATAGGCAACCGTATCCTTGTGCGCCAAAATATTATCGCCGAGGGCTGCTACCTGCTCATTGGTGAAGCCGCCTGCATAGATATCATAGAGGATAATATCACCATAGGCTCCAAGCTCGCTTAAAACCAAATGGCCGTTCTCTTTTCCGTAGAATCTGAACGCCAGATAAGAACCGCTAATATCGGCCTTATTATCAAAATCAAACTTCTGCGCTTGATCGCCGTTTTCGTTATAGAAGGATGCCACTATGGATTCTGCAGTAAATAAATCCTCCATACTATCAGCGAGGAAAATTTTGTAATTTGCTTTGGCCAATTCCTTATTATCACTAAATCCAACAAGGAAATCCTCTACATTAAGGGCGCCACCAAAATTGTATATTAACTCAATATAAGAACTATCGCCTGTGAAAGCATAATCGCTTAGGGCAAGCTGGGTATTAAAGTCACCGTCATATAAATCACTAACGGATTTAATTTCGCATTTTGTTTTTTCGGTGCCATCATAGTAATAAATAGTGGGCTCTACCTTGCTTAAAACATTTTCGCCTAAATCTGCTATATCACCTTCAGCATCGGATGATGCGGGATAGATTGTTGTGTTGCAGGTGAGCTGTGAGCCCAACTTATCTCTGAGCTTAGTGGCATTCGCCAATGCTTCAATAAACGGAGCGGTATTTTCA
>JAFTWW010000012.1 GCA_017465085.1 Clostridia bacterium
GGTAGACTACCGGGTTGATAGGCAGCAGGTGTAAGCGTAGCGATACGTGTGCTAGGCTGTACTAATAGACCGAGGGCTTGACCTATTTTTTCGTATCCTCTTCTTCCATTACTTGTTCAGTTTTCAGGGTGTGAGGAAATAAATAAGCAAAACCGATTAGGATTTTCCTAATCGGTTTTTTTGTTTATAATGAAAAATGAATAATGAATAATGAATAATTATGGTGTGTGGACCTCGATTGACCGTTGCTTTAGCATAAAATTTCTTCAAAGGTCTTATCAAAAACCTTTGCAAAGGCGATTATTTCGATATCGGTTACAAACCGCTTGCCGCACTCAATTCTTTGAATAGCATTTTTATCTATATCAATGCCTACGAGCTGCATCCTATCGGCAAGCTCACGCTGAGAAATTTTGAGTTCAATTCGAAATTTTGATATATTTTTACCACAAACGTTATTTAAGCCCTCTGCAGTTTTGTTTATAAACATTAAAATTCTCCTTTTTGACATTTAGTGCTTGTCAACAAAGAAATTATATGCTATAATGTATGCAAATATGACATTTACTAAATGTCAAACAAAGGAGGGGAGAAGAATGAAAAAGATATTAGCAATGTTACTTACGGTGCTTTTGGTTTTTTCGCTGACAGCATGCGGCAACAATTCCGAAACGACGGATGAAACTGTTGATGATGTATTAAGCGTATCATCATCGGATGATTCCGATACCGAAACGCAGGATGCAGAGTCTAAAGAGGAGGATGCAGAGTCCAAAGAGGAAGAATCCGAAGAAGTTGAGAGTAATACAGAGTGGCGACAGTTCCTTAAGGATTACGAGAAGTGGGTTGATGACTACGTTGCATTTATTAAGAAATACAATGCTAACCCAAGCGACCTTTCGTTGTTGTCTGATTATTCAAAGATGCTTACCGAAATGGCTGATTGGACAGAAAAGGCGGATGAGATCGAGCTTGAGCTTGAAGACTCAAGTGAAGCTCTGGAATATTCAGCAGAGCTTTTAAGAATTGCTGCTAAATTAGCTGAGGCAGGAGCCGAATTGTATTAGTAAGGAGTTTTATTTATGAGAAAAAGAAGTATAGCTTTATTGGTTGCAACTGTAGCGGCAACCGCATATACAGTATATCTGTTTTGTTATTTTATAGGCGGATTATCTGCGGCCGAGGGAACAGAGCTTGTAGGGGGCGCCATAGCGACCGCGCTTGTTACCCCTCACGCTGTTATGTTCTTAATCGGCGCTATTTTCGGATGGCTGGGTTTCCTGCTCAAAAAATCTTGGGCAGCTTTAGTTGGGGCTATTCTCTATTCCGTTGGCTCGCTTTTCTTCCTTGCCTACATAATGTTTGGCGCGCCGATCTTAATCGTAGGATTTATAGGTTACGCTAATCAAAAGAAGCTTAATAAAAAAGCAAAAGAAGCAGTCGAAACAGACGAATAAAATAAAAACCGATTAGGATTTTCCTAATCGGTTTTTTGTTTATAATGAAAAATGAATGATATCGGTATTCGAGATGCTAATGTTTATTTTGCTTCAATATTTATAACGGTTTTGCCCTTTTTCTCTGCCAATACCTTAAACTGAGTGGCTCCACCTATAACCCTATTTACATATGTTATAACAAAATCGGATTTTTCTATCATCCACCGATTTCGTTTAACGATGGCAAATTTAAGCGGCGCTTTTTCTATACCCTCGGGATAAATTGTATTAGAAAAATCCTCATATTCCTTTTCGCTTTCTCTCGGCAGATAAGCTAAAACCACAGAATATTTAATATGAGGATATGTAACAGTAAGCTCACCTAAAATACTTTTAACATAAAAATCAAACTGCCCGTGGTTACCAACATAAAAGGTATCCGCATTTTTATTTTCGATTAAATTTATAATCTCTCTTCTAAGGTTTGGGATTATCTCCTTTCCCGCATCAGAATGTCCAAAAAACGTGCAGGTCATAATATCACCTCAATTTATATGGTATACTTAAAATAAGTATACTGACCACATTATACCACAAAATAATCTTAAAATATACTTAAAATAAGATTTTTTGTGGTGACGAAATGAGAAATAAGGAAAATAAACATTTAGGTATAGAGATTCCCCCTGAATTGCACAGAAAATTACACTATATATCAAAGTATGAGGGGCGTTCTGCTAACGGGCAGATTTTATACCTTATTCGCCAATGCATTAAAGAATTTGAAAAAGAAAACGGCGAAATCGAGGAAAATAAAGATTAAATTATACGGGAGGCGTTTGTGAGACTTCTCTAAGGGAAGTCTTGCAGTTTTATTCGCCAAGGCGAGTTCTATTGCTTCGCAGTTATATTATGCTTTCGCATAGTGATATTGTCCTACGGACAGTTTTTAGGGCGAATAAAATATCACTACGATCAGAGAGAGTAATATCACTTTCACAAAGTGAAAATATCACTCTGTGCGTTAGCACAGAATATCACTTTTTCTTTCTCTTTTTGTTGTAAAAAGGATTTGGGTATTACCCAAAAAAGCATTTGTACTTGCAAATGCGAAGCTGGTTCTATCTGATAAATATAAGAAAACCTTGATGAAATTCATCGAGGTTTTTATCATCCTTATGAGAAGTAGCGTTTCGCCTCCTTTTCTTTTTTTTCGGGGCCCTTTTTACATTCGTCAATGCCGAGCGCATAACTTTTATTATGTTGACGAATAGGAAAAAATATGATAAAATAATAATTATTATGGGAAATTGTCATTTGGAGGTAAGATATGAGCGTGAAATTTTCTAAACGAATAATCATGAGCGTGGTATCGCTGACCCTTTGCATCGCCGTTGCAGTCGCTTCTCTGGCGGTTAGTTCGGCAAGCGGTGTTACCACCTCGAGAACAATCACTGTTGACACGGGCAGTGTTATTCAGGACTCTTATGAGGGCATTGGTAATAACCTCTGGTGCGGTCCTTATTTTTACGGCATGAACGATGCGTATCAGCTGGTAAATAATAAGCGTACCAACACGGTTAAGCCCGCATTTATGAGAATGATGTTCTATCCTCAATGGATAGTTTATCTGGATGAGGATTCCTCTGTTCAGGAGCAGAGGTGGAATGAGGGCATCTATAATTTTGATAGTCTTGAATATAAGAATTTTGTTATAAGATGTAAGATGTTCGAGGAGGCAGGCACAATTGTGCAGCTTAACTTCGGCGGAATTGTTGACCCTCTTATGCAGGATTGGTTTGGTATTCCAGGCTCCTCCCGTTACGGAACGGATGGCACCCGCGCCGCTCCCCGTAACCTTGAGGCCTTTGCTCAGGCGGCATACAGTCTTTGGTATCAGCTTTATTATGTTGAGGGCCTCGAAAATGTTCGCTATTTCTCATTCTATAATGAGGTTAACGGCTCCAACTACGAAACCGTTCTGGATAAGCGAATTTATTATTCCCGCATGGTTAAAGAGGTACACGAAAAATTCGTTGCCGAGGGCAAGAGAGATTTAGTCCGCATCTGCGGTACCGATTTCTCGGGCTGGTGGACCGATGATATGAAGATACCTGAGTTCTTCGAGGTTGCCATAAGCGAGCAAACCTATGAAGACGGCACCAAGGCATACGATTATCTTGCTACCCATTCATATGTTGCCAATCTTGACACCATAGATTTTAAGATAGGTATGGACCTTACTGATGGCATAGGCCTTTATAACGCTATGCTTGAGGGTTATAAGACCCTTACCGCTAACGTTCCTGATTTATACATAACCGAGTTTTCAGGTTTCCCTGAGGTTATTGTTGCAAATAACGCTGCTCAGAAGAAGAATCTTGAGTTCGGTGTAAATGAAACCTCCATGATAATTGCCCAGAGCAATGCGGGCATGGGCGGAACTGCCGCTTGGTTCTATATGGGTGAATATATACCCTATCCTACCTCTGTAGGTCAAAGCGGTATAAATATTAACCTTTGGGTTTGCCCCTCTCAGAGATTAAGCGGCACCTCAGAGCTGTTCGGCGTTTCGGGAACCCTTATGAGATATATTCCTAAGAAGAGCACAATTGTTAAAACAACGAATGACTCTGATGATATCATCTCTGCTACATACCTGAAGGATGGCGATATCTCTGTTGTTTCAGAGGTAGAGAAGAGCGCAGATACCAGAAACCTTACTGTAAATATCGGCTCTGCCGCCGCAGGCAAAACCTTCAAGAGAATTATTTATTATTTCCCCGAGGATATTGAGGGCGAGAATGTTCCCTCCTATGCCGAGGAAGAGGATACCGTTGCTGATACAGGTTTAGACAGACCTGACGGCGACCTGTTGCCCTACGCCGATAAGATAGTTACTGCGAATTCAAGCGGCGTTATTACCGATACATTACCTACCGATAGACATATGACCGTAATTTACACCACTATGGACGAACAGGTTCAGGTTGTAACAGGAGAAGAAAGCGCTCAGGTAGAGATGAAGCTTGGCGAAACCAAAACCTTTACGGTTGATGCTATCTACGGCACTAAGGATTCGGGCGGCAACCCCATTCTCGATGCCACCGCCGCTGACCTTTCGGCTGTTACCTGGGAAATCGGCAAGAACGATTATGTTGCCGCAGATGACGGTTACGGAACAGGCGGAGGTTATGGCTGGACTACAAATAATGTAGGCAATCTTGTTGCAAATGGCAGCTCTGCCACCTATACCGCAACAAGCGGTCAGCTCAATGTTGGAGATACCGTTGCAATTAAGGTTTCCTCCAACTACTCAAGGGATGCCTTGGGTCTTTCGGCATACACAGTAATTATCGTTAAGATAGTAGCATAAGGGAGGGGAGAAGCATTATGAAAAAGTTTATTTATAAAAACATATCGGTTGTTCTTTCCCTCACCCTCGTTTTAGGCGTTTTATTCCCCTGCCTTTCAGGCTTCGGCGCTTCGGCATACACCGCAGAAAATCAGGCTAAGAAAACCCAGTTTGATACTGCAGTCCAAACCCTTTTAACTGCTTGGGGTAATATGGATGAGGATACATCCGCTTTTACCTATCCTTATAAATGGGTGGATGATAGCAGCACCACACAGGTTTCCGTTCTTACCGATGCGGCAGACCCTACGGGTGTTAGCCTTGGCGGTAAAACCGCCGATATAACCGTTGCCGATACAAGCGCGGGTGACGGTAAGGCAAAGGTTGTTTATGCCTTTAACCTGAACCTTAATCAGATTTCTGCCTTTACCATCGGCGATATAGAGGATATTTGCTTCTGGTTGAAGACAGATAAGGACATAAATGCCCGTTTCTACTTTAACTCACCCTCTTACGATGAGCCTTATAATAACTTTACCTTAAATTCGGAAATCAAATCCTTCAAAAACGGATATTCCTACTCGGCATCTGCTTCTGCTGATTGGCAGAAGGTATCCATCAGAGAGATGTTGGGCGAAGAGGCGTTCCTTGCTTGGCGCAGCGCTCACGCTACAGGCGCATTTATCCGCTTTAATGCAGATTTCGCCCTTGCCTCAGAGGGTGATGCCGCCACAGTAACCTTGGGTGGAGCCCGCTTCGATTATAAGGATGCGGTTGAGCTTCCCGAGGGCGTGGAGAATTTAAGTCCCTATGAGCTTTTAAGCGAGGCAGAAGGCTTTGATATAAGCGGACTTAACAATACGGCGGAGTTTACCTCTGCTAAGCAGAGCCTTGCAACATTACTTGCAAACGCTTTTGACCCCACCGAGTTAAAGACCGCTTGGGGCAAGATTAACCGTCTTGCAATGACCGATTATCTCTATCCCTACGGTATGATTAACACGGATACGGATAAAACCGATGGCAGTTACGAGGATGCCATATATTTCCGCGAGGGCGTTGAGGGTGTTACCACAACCTATAATCTTAACGAGGATAAGTATTTATTCGGTGAAAAATCAGCCACCTTCGATTTTGCCCTATGCAAAAACAGAACGGCAATTTCTACAGGCGATAATCAGAATACCGTTTATCTCTCCGTTGATGCTGATACGGTTGCGGAAGATGAGCTGGCAGATAACTTTGGCACCGTAAGAAACCTTTACGGCGCAGATGATTTGCAATTTAGCTTTGTTGTAAACAAAATCAATACTGCCGCTACGGGCGCTAAGCTGGGCTTCAGAATAACGGGTACATACGGCACCTTTGGTGTTAGAAAATCCAGCATATCTTATGATATCAATGAGGATATGGTTGGGGAGGTTATCACCGTTAAGTTCTCCGACCTTGCAGAATCGGCAGGTATGCCCAACTGGAAGCAGGCCTTTACAACGGAAGGCGGCACTATTGCCAGAATTGAGCTTCAGCTTTTTGATGACGATTCCGAAAACAACATAGCCGTTAATATGACCGTGGGAACGGTTGTTAGCATACTTTATAATGATGTTCCCACCGATAGCGAAACAGAATCTTGGAATATATCCGATTGGGTATATGCCGCAAAGAGTCTTGACCTTACGGGCTATCACGAAACCGAGGATTTTCTTGCCGCTCTGAGCAGCGCCGAGGAAATAAGAGAGATTTCGGGAATTGAAAAAAGCAGCGCGGTTACTACCTATAATGAGCTTGCTTCGGCTGATGTATCGGGCTTTGGTGAAAATCTTCTTGCAGGTATCACCCCTGAAATCAACTATTACGATGGCGTAAGCGAAAATAAAACCGCTATGTTCACCGTGAACTATGAGAAATTTGCCGATGGCAACATCTTTATCGGCGATACTATTACGGGAGCGGATTTCTCAAACAGCGGCTCCTTTGTTGAGTTTATTTATGACCTTAAGAAAATAAACGCTATAGATAAGGTTGCTGTGGCATCCGTTTCTAATTCCGCTCTTCGCAATTATAAATATAAGCTTTACGGCGCAAGAACCGAAGGCGAGCTATTTACCGCAGATTCTCTGCTTCTTACCTATGTTAACCGAGATGGCTCTGCGGCTCAGATTATTGATTACTCAGGCGAGCCTCAGGTTACCGCAAGGTATATAGCGCTTAGAATTTATACCCCCGCCTGCGATATGTCCGCCTTCGATAACACCGTTCGTCTAAACGAACTAGGGGTTTGGGGCTATTCCAAGGATTACTCCCTCGAGGGAATGGAGTTCAGCGCCAGCAGGATAGAATCCTTAGGTAATAATATCCTTGCAAACGGTGATGTTAAGCCCTTCGTTCGCGCTAACACGGGCAACCGTCAGAAATTTACGGGATTGTTCGATGCGGAAAAATACCCCTTAACAAATGTTTTTGATAAGGATGTTAATACCGCCATTGCAGTTTCGGGCAACTACCGTATGCGCTACGCCTCCGATACCACATCCCTGCACATTTATTTCGATTTAGGCAAGGCCTATTCCATAAACAAGTTTATGCTTTCGAGCATGAACGCTGTTTATAACGAGATAGGTAAATATAAAGTTCACGCTTCTAACGACCTTAATCAGCTTTTCACACAGAATTCTGTTGTGGCGGAGCACGATAACACGGTTAACACCTCAAAAATGCAGATAATCACAATGAAGACCGATGTGGTAGCCCGTTATGTGAGCTTCCATATTACTCTTGCGGTTTCTGATTACGAGGCCCTTATAGCTAAGCATGGAAAGGGCTATGAGGGCGCCGCCATCCGCATAAGTGAGTTAGGCGTTTTCGGAGAGGAATATGAGAGAGTTCCTGTTAAGCAGAATGTTTTAGCCCATGTTCCCGTTGAGATTAATCGAGTTGACGGGGACGGAAACAAGGTAGCCATCGGCGAGACCGAGTATTCGGCTACGGGCCATAAGCTTACCTATGACGGCGACTACGGTACCGCCGTTACGGTTGCTTCAAACGGCAATAAGATTGAGTATTTATATAGCCTTTATGATGATTCGGATATCGAAGCTTTGAGGGTTGTTACCGAAAGCGAAAGCGTTAGCGAGATTAAGTTCTATACCTCCACGGCTAAGAGCGCCATCGATAATGATGCTTCACTTGTTTATTCTTATAATAAGACAACGGATGGAGCAAAAACCATATTCAGCAAAACCTTTGTTGATGCGCCTATAAAGGCAAGCTTTATTAAGATTGTTGTCACCGTTTCGGGCGACTTTGACCCCACAGAGATTGAGGCAATCGGTTGGGATTCGGGCAGAGGAGTTTACGAAAACCTTGCCCTTAATAACAGTAGCTACACAAGATTCTATCTTGTTGATACAGCGACTAAGGAATATGAATCGTCATCCGCCTATTTCGATGTTTGGCTTCCTGGCTGGAGCTATTGGAGTGATTATCACGATTATCCTTACGCTCTTGATGGCGATTTAGGTACCATTTACGCTTACTTCGGCGGTGTGAATAATTCTCAATCCATAAACATTTATCTTAATTTGCAGACCATAAGCTGTGTTGATAATGTTTCGGTTTACACAGGTATGTTAGAGGATTACAGACCCTCTAAGATGAATCTTTATATGGGCAACAGTATTGAAGAGCTGTTTGCCGCCGATGCGGTACCCGTTAAGCAATGGACCGAGAAAGTTCCCGATGCCACAGGTTATAGCGGTAGCGTTTCAAATGATGAAGAAACCGAGGGCGAGGATGTTTTCGATCCCGAGGGCGAGGGCGATATTGAGGTTGATTTCGGCACGGGCGATTTCGTTTCGGGCGACCTTTCGAGCGGAGAAGAAACCGAACAGACCTACACCTACGCCGAAAAATACGGTCTTTACGAGGCTGATTTCATAGCCCAGAAGGCAACCTGCATCCGCTTGGAGATTGTTGAATCCAACCCCACCTACTTTGCTCATAAGAACAAGGTTGGCGGTATAATCTCCGAGATTATGGTTAACGGCTTCGAGCTTTCGGGAAGCGCCGCTTCCGCAGTAGTTGATGCCGCAAATGATATGACGATGCGCGCTTTCGACCCCACCGCGTATAACGATTTTACCGCAGGCACAGTTGAGGCTCCCACCCCCATGGGTAGTTATATGGGTGAGCCTATTGTATCGGTTGATGGCATAGGCGATAACGTTGCCTATTCCACCTGCACTTCAACCTACGGCTATGTGGAATTCACCTCCACTTCTGATATGACGGCGGATGTAACCCTTGCCGATGTTGAGGATATTTATTTCTCGTATAAGGTGAACAACGCCTATTCCGAGGGTAGCGCCGCGGCGAGAATTTATATCTATGACCAAAACGGGAAGATTGCTAATAGCTTTGCCTCCACAGGTACAGGCACAGTTCTCTTCATTCCCGTTTCAAACACAGAGTGGGTTAACACCTCTATGAGAGCGGTAACGGGAGAGAATTGGAAGGATGCGGTTGTTGATTCCTTCAACACGGTTTACGGCAATAGTGAAGAGAACGCTCTTACTCAGGCCGATATTTCCATAAGCAAGATTCGTTTCGGCTTTAATCAGGCGGCTCAGGCCGATATGAGCTTCAGTAGCCTGTATTATGAGTTCAACGAGGGCTGTAACCCTTACGCCAATAACATAACGCATAATCTTGGCGAAAATAATCAGGAGCCCGCGCTTTCACCCTCCGCTTACTATTCTGATGCCCGTTACACCCCCGAGATTCTCTCGGGCGAGCATACGAGTCAATATGTATCGTTAAAGGGTATAGGCAGTGAAATTTGCAATGTTCCCTGCGCGGCAGGAGCAGGTTATGTTGAGTGGGCAACCACCACGGCCGCTTCTGATAAAACACTTGCGGATGTTCAGGATATCTATTTCTCATATAAAGTAGATAATGCTATATCTCCGCTTGGAAGCGTGGCAAACGCCAGAATTTATATTTATGACCAAAACGGAACGATTGCTAACACCTTCGCCTCAACGGGCACATCTACCGTAGTAGCTCTGCCCCTTGCAAATACCGAGTGGACTGAAACCTCCATAAGAGAGATTGCAGGTGGAAACTGGAAGGAACTCTTGATTGAATCCTTCTCCACCGCCCATGGCGAAGAGCTTAGCGCCGATGAAATTTCGATTTCGCAGATAAGATTGGGCTTTAATGACGCGGGAGCAGGCGATATATCCTTCTCATCGATGTATTATGAGTATAACGATATCTCCTCAGCTTCCATTGCCAGCGCAAACCGAGTTTTGAGCAGCGCGCGCGGTCTTATAGACCCCACCACCGCAACCAAGGAAAGCGCCCGCGAGTTTAAGTACACCGTGGGAGTTCTGGCAGAGTTGCTTGGAGCGGAGCCTGTAAGCGAATACTGTATCTCAGGTGATTATCAGAGAACACAGGTTGCCCTTAAGGATGTGGCATTGCTTGCGCAGTACCTTGATGGCACCTTGGGTAATGATGATTACATAGATCTTAACTGCGCCGATGTGAATAACGATGGCAAAATAACAGAAGCAGATCTTATTGCCCTTCGCAAAATGCTGTTTGGATAAATTAAAAAGGACTTGTTCACAATGTGAACAAGTCCTTTTTTCAAATAATAAATAATAGATAATAAAGAATAAAATCGGTGTTAGCCGCTACGCCTGCGAACCTTTTGGACAGCATCGTAGATTTTTTGGTAAATTTTGAACAAATATCCATTTTTAAGGGAAAAAGGTTTGTCAATTTACAAAAAACCTTAAAAAAAGCAATAAACAACCAAAGAAAAAGCATAGACAAATCGTGAACTTTCTGTTAATATATAGGTAAGATGCGCCGAGTGTCCCCATTTGTTGTTTTTGAGCGGTGAAAATGCCCCAAAAAAGTCTATGTTGCATAGGTTGACCGTGGGTGGATTTTTACTGTAAAATGATAGTGGGCCAATGTTTCAATACATACAATGTATTGTTATAAATTCTACGGCGTTCGAAAGGAGAAAACTATGAAAGGAAAATTTTCAAAGCGTGTGCTTATGAGCGTAGCTTCCTTTGCAATCTGTATTGCAATAGCAGTCGCCTCATTAGCGCTCCCCGCAGTAGGCGCTTCGGAAAGAACGGTCAATGTTGATTTCGGCACCGTTCTCAATGAGGACTACTTAGGCATAGGCGACAACTACTGGGTTGGACCTTATGATTACAAAAACACAGGTATGATGGATGCTTATCAAACCGTTAACGATAAGCACAATAATGTTCTAAAGCCTGCTTATGTAAGAATGATGTTCTTCCCCCACTGGCTCGTTAATCGCGACCTCAGCGAAGAAGAGCAGGAAGCCAACTATATGAACGGAATTTATTATTTCGAATCCGAAGAGTTTAAGGCTTTCGTAAGAAAATCCAAGTCTATCTCCGATGGCGGCGGCTCTATTTGTCTTAATATGGGCGGCGGCCTTACCGATGATGTCCTTTCTTGGTGGGGTATTAAGCATGTAACCCGTCAGGCAGGCGGTAAATCTGCGCCTGATGATTTAGGTCAGTTTGCCCACTTTACCACCGCTATCATTCAGAGACTCTTGGATGAAGGCGTTAATGTTAAGTATCTCTCTTTCTATAACGAGATTAACAACGGTTGTTATGAGGCCTTCTTTGATAAGAGAATTTATTGGACCGAAATGATAAGAGATATCCATTTTGCTCTTGAGGATGCAGGTCTTCGCGATGATATCAAGATTTTCGCAACCGAGCTTACAGGTTATTATGATAGCGAGGATAACGAGGTTATCGGTAATACTATGCAGATAGCTTACGATACCCTTATTGTTCCGGGTTATGCCGATTATCTTAATACTCATACATATCAGGGCACCAGAACTGCTGAGCAACTGCTCAAGGACCTTACTTCAAATATTGAAAACGTTAAGGCAAAATTCTCCCAAACCCGTCTTTTTGCTAACGAGTTCGGCTCCTATACTCCAAACGGTGGCGAAAACGCCAATTCGATGGAGTTTAATATGAGCGACCTTACCATTATCATAAACGAGTCTAATTTGGGATATGGCGGCTCTGCAGGTTGGTTCTGGCTTGGCGATAGAATTCCCGCGCCTCTTAATATGGGTCACGCCGATGTTGCTTCGGGTATGAGCTCTCAGCCCTCTTACGGTCTTGCGCTTGTAAGTGAAAACTATAACGCACGCGGTCTTGCAATGCGTTATATCCCCCGAAACAGCAAGGTTGTTAAATCAACTCCCGATAGTAACGATATCAACAGCGCCGTTTATGTTAAGGGCGAGGATACTACTGTTTTGCTTGAGATTGAGCCTTCTAAAGATACCCGCGAGCTTAAGGTAAATCTCGGCTCCGCTTATGCAGGCAAAACCTTCGGTATCCACTATGATAGCATGGGTAATGATACCAACCGCGATGGTCACGATGATGCAATCACCTTTGCAGATTCAACCCTTCTCGCAACCAGAAGCGAGGAGCGTATGGTTGGCCCCGATGGCTACCTTAGATGGACTATTCCTGCCGATGAGCATAACCTCAATGTTGTTATGACCACCCTTGCTGAGCAGGTTCAGGTTGAGTTCGATATGGAAGAGGTTTCTGTAGCGGCAGGCGGCAGCGTAAATATTTCTGTTAAGGATGTTTACGGTGTTGAAGGTGATGCAGTTGATTTCGAAATCTATGATTTCAGCGCAGTAGGTGAAGCAGATGATTATCAGCTCGCAGATGCCGGCACCCTAGCTTCTATCGGCACCCTTTCAAATGTTACCGATAATAGCGTTACCTTTAACGCTTCCTCTGAGCTTAAGAGGGGCGATGTTATCGCTATTAAGGCAACTCCCAGAGCCGCTATGTCAGATGATGTTGCAGGCTACGGTATTGCTATCATTCGCGTAGGCGAATATATAACCTACTATAGAGCTGACTGCATTACTAAGGGACAGGATAAGATTCCCGTTAAGTATGCAATCGGCGAAGTAACCGACCTTAAAGCTTATACCGTTGACGGTATGGATTTCGGCGGTTGGTACTTAACAGAAGATTTCTCAGGCGACCCTGTTACAAAGACAGACGCTTCCTGGAACAACACCACCGTTCTTTACGGTAAATTCACAGAAAAAGAGTAAAGGAGTAAAGAGATATGAAAAATTTTATTAAAAAACATCTTGCAGTAATTCTCTCCTTTGCTATCGTTTTAACAACAATTATGCCCGTTTTAGGCGGCATATTTACAAAAGCAGAGTCTGCGGAGATACTTGCTGCAGTTGAAACACTTAAACAAGAATGGGTAAAGCTTGACGTTTACCATAATGACGGCACCCTCCTTCCAAACAGGTGGTTTGGCGCCGCCGGCTCTCATGATGCTTCCGTTACCTCAAAGGCCTCCACGGCCTATACGGGCGCTTTGCCCGAGGGTGGCTATATCGGTAATAGATATATGGAGTTTACTCTTGCAGGCGCGGGCACATTTGACAGCAATAAGCAAGTTGCATTATACGAATCCGGTATTACCTCTACAAACGCTGATACCATAAAGGATTTTGTTTTATGGATTAAGCCCACCTTCGCAGGAACTGAAAATATAACTGTTAAATACCGTGTTCACGGCGGCGGACTTTATCAGCCCGCAGAGGCATTTACCATTCCCGCAACGCAGAGTGGAAATTGGGTAAGGGTATCCTTAAAGGAGACCATTGGATCGGATGCCTATGCTACCGCCTTCGGTTCAAGAACAGCTCAGATAACCCGTCTTGATGTTTGCTTCTCAGGTAACAATGGCGATACTGTAATCACAGGTAGCCCGATTTTAGTTAAGGCGGCAGCCCTTCCCGCAGGCTCAGAGAGCTGGAGCGGCGATGAGTGGCTCGATGCCGCTAAGGCCGTAACAGGCATCGTTAACGATGCTACCGCTTTCAATGCGGCTATTTTAGCCCTTGAGGCAGCTATTGCAAATCAGTCTCCCCAAGAATTAGCATTAAACGAGTTAAAGGCTGCTTGGAAAAATCTTGGCAGCGGTGTAAACAGCACCTTGGTTGTTAACCGTCTTTTCGTAGGCGGCACAAATCAGGGCGGCGTTGGAATAGGCTCATCAGCCTTCCCCGAGGCTCTTCCCACAGGAGTAAATCTCGGTACAACATACACAGAGCTTTCTCTTACCGATGCGGCTATCAATGTTTCGGGTCGCTCCCAGCAGATATTCCTTGAAGGAAATTCAACTAATACTGTTGGCGATATGAAAGATATCGTATTCTGGGTTAAGCCTACCTTTGCAGGCACGGGAAATATTTCCTTCAATGTTACTGTTACTTTCAACGCTCAGAACACATATTCTAATCCCGTAGTTATCCCTGCATCCAAGGATGGCCAGTGGATAGAGGTTTCTCTTAATGAGGTTGCAGGAGGCAACTGGAAGGCAAACTTTGGCGACGCCTCAGCTAAGCCAATGAGAATAGAAATAACCTATACCGGTAACAACGGCGATAAGCTGATTGTGGGTAGCGCTATTGAGGTTCTTTCAGATAGCACCGCTCTTCCCACAGGATGCGATGCTTGGGATTACGCTACTTGGGTAACCGAGGCTCGCGCCCTTGACCTTACGGGTAAGGTTTATACCTCAAAATTCCTTGCCGCTATCTCAAACCTTGAAATCACACTCGGCGAAGAGTATGATAAGGCGGTTGCTATAAACGAGCTTAAGGAAGCTTGGAAAAACTTAGGCAGCGAGGTTAACGGCCTTGGCGTTGGCAGATATTTCGGCGCCGCAGGCACCAGCACAGGATATATAAATAAGACTCCTAACACCTATACAGAAGAGCTTCCCGCAGGTGTTAACTTGGGCAGATTCTGGGGCGAAGCCACCCTTGAGGGCGCAGGCGATATGTCCACCAATAAACAGCTTGTATTGTTTGAGCTTGATGGCTCTGCAAATACAATCGGAGATATTGAGGATGTTCGTTTCTGGGTTAAACCCACCTTCGCAGGCACCTCTGATATGACCATTAAGGCATCTGTTAATACTCCTAACCGTAATGTCTATGCAGGAGAGTTTACTATTCCCGCATCCAAGAGCGGCCAGTGGGTACAGGTTTCCTTTGATGCCATCGCAGGCGGAAATTGGAAATCAAACTTAAGCTCTGCCCTTGCTATTAAGCCTACCCGTTATGACGTTGTTTTCTCAGGAAACAACGGCGATACCATTGTTGTTGGCTCTGCTCTTGAGGTTTTACCCGAAAGAGCTCTTCCCGCAGGTAGCGAAAGCTTTACTGCTAATGATTGGGTTATAGCGGCCTCCGAGCTTGATTTAACCAATGCATTAAATGTTGATGCGTTTAATGCGGCTCTTGCAAATGTTGAACAGTATGCATCCGCTTCTGCCGATGAATTAAAGGCTATCGGCAAGTTAAAGACCGCTTGGGAAAACCTTGGCGAGACTGCAATCAGCTCCCTCGTTCCCAACAGATATTTTGTAAATGCCGTAAGCTCTGTAGCTCAGAAGAGCGCCGCAGGTTACAAGGAAGACCTTCCCGATGGCGTTACACTCGGTAAGCTTTACGGTGAGATTAGCCTTACCGATGCGGCTATCAATGTGGCAGGCCGTTCTCAGCAGTTATTCCTTGAGGCAAACTCTACCAACATTGTTAGTGACCTGGATGATATCGTGTTCTGGGTTAAGCCTACCTTCGCAGGTACGAAGGATATAACCTTTAACGTAACCGTTACCTTTAACGGTCAGAATACCTATGCAAATCCCGTAGTTATCCCCGCTTCCAAGAACGGCGAATGGATAGAGATATCCCTTAACGATGTTCAGGGTGGCAATTGGAAAACAACTTTCGGCGGCGTTGCATCAAGCAAGGTTGCCCGTATTGAGCTTACCTTCACAGGTAACAACGGAGATACAGTAATTGTTGGCTCCGCTATTGAGGTTACAGGTAAAAAGGCTCTTCCCGTAGGTACTGATGATTGGGATGCAGATAAATGGATTGAAGCAGCCGAAGCTCTTGACCTTAAGGGCAGCGTTAATATAGCTGAATTTAAGGCCGCAGTTGATGAGCTTTACGCCTTCGCTTCACTTTCTAAGGAAGAAAAGCTGGCTATTAAGAATCTTAAGGCTGCTTGGGCTAAGATGGGCGCTATTACCACAAGCCCCCTTGTTACCAACAGAGCCTATATTGATGGCAAGCTCACTGCCGTTGGTCAATCCTCACTTACCTTTAGTGAAGAGCTTCCCGAGGGAGTTTCCATCGGCAATAAATATGCAAACTTTGAAATAAAAGGCGCAGGCTCCTTTGATACAAATACTCAGGTATTGTTTATCGAAGGCAACAGCACTCATGTAACGGGCGACCTTGAAGATATCTTCTTCTATGTAAGGCCTATCTTTGCAGGTAGCGAGGATATGAGCATTAAGATTGCCGTTACCTATTCACAGCGTAATACCTACGCTAACCCCGTAGTTATCCCCGCTTCTAAGAGCGGCGAGTGGATAAGAATATCCCTTGATGAAGTTGCAGGCGGCGATTGGAAGGCAACCCTCGGCGGCGCCGCAAGCAGAACTGTAATGCGACTTGAGCTTTGCATTTCCGGCAACGCAGGCGATGTTCTTACCGTTGGTAGCGGCTTTGAGGTAACCTCTGCCGCGGCTGAGATCCCCGCAGGAACAGATGAGTGGAACGTAGCCGATTGGCTCTATGCAACCGCTCACATCGACCCCTCTGATTATGTTGATTCTGAGGATTTCGTAGCCGCTCGCGCTTATGCAGAGCAGGTAAGAGATAAGCTTCTTATCGCAAGAAGCTGTACCCTTACTGAGTATGGCCTTTATACCGATGCCGAGGCAGACCTTACTGCCAAGCAGGATGCAAACATCCTTTTAGGTATCGTTCCCGACCTTTCTGTATTTGACGGAACTACCGCTAATGAGGCTACAAGCGATAGCATCGCTAACATTACCGATGGCGATGTTAATACCTTCGCTACCGTTGATAATCTGGGCGGAACTACCGATACATTTGTTGACTTTGCCTTCAATGTTGACGGTATGGCAACCATAGAGCAGATTGCCCTTGTAAATCATATGACAAACCTTGCAGATAGGTATTATATCTATGCAGGCGATACCCGTTCCGAGCTGTTTATGGCTAAGAACTTAATCGCGGCTCACACCTTAAGCGGCGAGAACGCAGTTCAGCTCTTTGATTTCACCACCAATGCGGTGGCAACGGGTAAGTTTATAGGTCTTCGCGTATATAGCGGTGCTCCTGCCGTTACAGTTCCCGAGCTTTATGCCTACGGCTCTGTTAAGATTTACTCTGTTGAAACAGGTAATTTCGATAACATTAAGGTGGCAGAAATAGGCAAAAACCTACTTAATGGTATTGAGCCTAAGTTCAAGACCGCCGCCAGCCAGAAATATCCTTGGACAATGTTTAAGGGTCAGTTCTCTGCCCAGTCCAAGATAGAATCCCTCACCGATGGCGATGTTAGCACAGGCGTTGGATACTATCAGCAGATTCCTGAATCGGCTGATGAGAATATCACCCTTCACATCTATTATGATTTGGGCGATACCTATACACTTGAAAAGCTTCTTTTACAGCACATCAGCCTTGCTAATTATCAGACAGGTAGATACGAGATTTATGCCTCTCAGGATATGGCAAGTCTGTTCTCCTCAAAGAGCAAGATTATCACTTATGATAATACTGTAAACGGACCTAACGGAACAAGCGTTACTCAGCTGTTTACACTCAGCAAGCAGATTAACGCCCGTTATATAAGCTTCTGCGTTAAGTTCCCCGTTTCTAACTTTGAATATCTGTCTACACATACCAATCTTGGTATGGGCGTTCGTCTTATGGAGCTTGGTGTTTACGGCCCCCGTTATATTAAACCCTATGCGCTTGTAAACCTTGCTACCCGCACCGCTCTTGATGTTACCAAGATTGATGCAACAGGCAAGTCCACCAAGATTAACGATACCGAATATGATGGCGTTGAGCATAAGCTTACCTATGATGGTAAGGATGATACCTGGGCCTCCGTTGATTTGGCCGCAGGCGAGCAGTTAGAATTTTTCTATGACCTTGCCGCCGATCAGGTTATCAACAAGCTTGAGTTAAAGACCAATGCAGGCACCATCAAGAAGATGAAGGTTTACGCCTCCGATAAGCTTGAGGAAATGTCCAAGAGCACTTCGAGAGTATTTACCTACGATGCGTCTGTTAACGATATGGGTAGCGATGTATTCGTTGATTTCACCGAGAGCCCCAGAAGCATGCGTTATGTTCGCTTCGTAATTGAGGAAATCGAGGGCAATGTATTTGAGCCCGTTGAGATTGGAATCATCGGCGGTAACGATCAGGAATTCTTCTATAATAACCTTGCAGAAGGCAAGGGTGATTCCGCAGTATTCTTCACCGCGAATAAGAACGGCACCAATGTTATCTCCGAGCATATCAATAAGTGGAAGTTCGGTCATACCACATGGTCTGTTATGTATCATAGCGGCAACGCTCTTGATAACGATCCCGATACCGTATTCGATTTCTACGGCGGTGTTAACGGTGAAGAAAGCCTCAATATGCTTATCGATATGGGCACACTTAACTCCATTGATAACATTCAGATTTGGGGCGGAAGCTCAGAAAAATATTGGCCCGATGAAATCAATTTCTACTTCGGCACTAACGACCTTGATATATTCAGCAAAGAGGCCGTTCCTGCTAAGAAGTGGACCACTAAGGCGGCTGACGGAATCTTTAATTTCGATTTCGTTCCTCAGATTGCCCAGTATGTAAGAGTTGAGATAGTTCGCAGTGATGATACCATCTACTCACTGGAGAGATACGGCAACAAGATTGCAACCGTTTTAGCTGAAATTCAGGTTAACGGTCTTGAAGCAAGAGGCCGCGTTGTTGATGGCGTTGTTGCTTCCTTCACAGATGAGGAAACAGGTATAACTGTAGATATTAACGCTCTTCGCGATAACGATGTTTACACCACCGTTCAGGATATCCTCGTTGTTAAGAGAAAGGCAACAGCTGATGAAGTTTCCGATGCTAAGGAATCTAACGGCTTAGAGCTTCTCTCCGATGTTTACGAGGTATATCTCCTTGACCTTAACGGCGATATAGTAACCGATTTCGGCGGCAGAACAGTAACCTATAAGATACCTCAGAACCTTATAAGTCAGACCGAGGATGTATTCGTACTCCACGGCGGCTGGGGCGGCTTCAATATGGTTGAGTTCGAAACCGTTGGCGGCTACTACTGCGCAATATTTGACGATGCAACCTTCTCCCACTTCGCTCTCGGCGCCTACGCTGAGGATGAAATACTTCCCGATGAGGATCCCACCGATACGGATAACACCGTAACCGATGAGGAGGAAACCGAGGAAGAAACCGAAGAGACGCAGGAAGAGGAAGAAGAGGAAGAAACCAAGAAGAAGAAAAAGAAGGTTAAGGTCGTTCGTAAGGGCGGCGGTAACGATATCTTTGATTACCTCTGGATAATAATTGTTGTTGTGGCTGTGGTAGTTGTTGCCGCAGGCGTAACCCTCTTCATAATCCTTGCCAAGAAAAAGAAAAGAGAGCAGGAAGAAGAGTAATTAACTTTGCTTGAAATAAGTTTCCAACTTATTTCTCTTTCAGACCGAGCCAACGCCCCGTGGAAACACGGGGCGTTGGTGTTTTAATAAATGAAAAACGCAAGAATGAAAAATATCGGCGTTAGCAACGCGAACGGATATAAAATGCAAGGGTGAACATTGTTCGTCCGAAGAAAAGTGAATAGTGAAAAGTGAATAGTGAAGAAGTACAGAAAACCGCACCCGAAAGGGTGCGGTTTTCTGTATGGGGATGAATATGGTGGAATAGCAATGCCACTCCTATATAAAAACTGCCGCGCCTCAAGGGGACAAAGAAGCGCAGTGCAGATTTTACCTTTAGTAAAACGCCCGCTGAATTCTAAACTATTTTCAGCTGTTCGAAGCAGGGCGTACTCTGCTTATCTATTCTTATTTTATATTCGGTATATTTTTCGGTTTCCACCGTTTTGAAATAGGCGTTAACTCCTGCCTCATTTGCCTTGGTAACAAGCCTTGCAAGACTATTTCTGAAAAGCTTTTTATCGCCGATGGCGGCCTTTATCTTAATGCCGCTCTCCTGCGGCTCCTCTTTTTCAAATTGAATATTTTCTCTATCCTCTTCGGCGGATAAAAGGCGGCTTATTTCTTCCTCCATAAGTCTAGTATCGGTGGTGGCCTCTGATAGCCTTGATAGTAAAACCTTTTGGTTTTCCTCGGTCATACGGCAGAGTATTCTCGCAGTTGCTTCGCTTAAGCCGTTCGCCTTGATCTTATCCAAAACCGATTGGGAAAGGGTGAGAATTTTAAGCTTGTTTTCAACGGCGCAGGCGCTAAGCCCAAGCCTTGCAGCCGCTTGGCAGGTTGTGAGCCCCTGTGTATCTACGAGCTCTTTTATAAGCTCCGCCTGCTCGAAAAAGGGGGAATTGTAGCGGCAGAGATTACTTGTTATTCGATAAATCTGCGCTGAGAGGTTGTCCGCCCTGCATACAATACACGGCACCCGCCTGAGCCCCACCGTTTTGGCGCAGTAAAGCCTTTTACCGCCCGATAAAAGCAGATAATTTCCGCGGCTCTCCCTTTTTACAAGCAACGGCTCGATTATTCCGTTGGCGGCTATACTATCTATAAGGCTTTTAAGCTGCAAGGGTGAGTAGGATGCCTTATGGATATCCACCTGCTTAATCTGAGAGGGTTTTAGCATCATAAGCTTTTTATCGCGGCTCATTCTCATCGTTTGCCCTCCCGTTGTTTCCTTGCAAGTTAATTATGCAATAAAAAACCCTGTTTGTAAAGAAAATTCGGTCGGGTGAAAATGACATCAAAAAACAAAAACCGCCTTTTCAAAGGGCGGTTTTTGATATTTTAGAATTACTTCTCGGGTATTTTGGCGGAGTTTGCGATATTTTTTTTGAAATTATAAAGGTTCGGGCTTCTTCACCTGTAAGGGTTTCGCATATAATAGAGGGCTTTTCACAACCGAGCAGCTTATAGGCGTTCTGAGCAGTTGTTAACTCCTCCTTGCCCTTTTCACCCTTCATAGCCACAAACATACCGCCCTTTTTAACATAGGGGATACAGTATTCCGAGAGCACATTAAGGGGAGCCACCGCTCTCGCGCAGGCAATATCATACTTCTCGCGGTATTCTTTTTTCTGACCGCCCTCCTCGGCGCGAAGATGCACCGTTTCGGCAAAGAGTCCTAACCTATCTAAAACTTCATTTAAGAAGATAAGTCGCTTGTTAAGGCCATCAAGCAATGTAAGGTTGATATCAGGCCTTGCGACTTTAAGCACAAGCCCTGGAAATCCTGCCCCCGTGCCCACATCAATTACCTTGGCGCCCTTTATAACATCAACGTTCTTAAAGAACAAAAGGCAATCGTAAAAGTGCTTATATAAAATGCCCTCGGGGTCGGTTATGGCGGTGAGATTCATCTTCTCATTCCACTCTAAGAGCAGATTGCCGTAAAGGGTGAGCCTGTTTTTAATTTCACTTGTGAGCTCTAAACCAAACGCGCTACATAAAGGCTCTATTTTATTAAAATCAAAATTTACCATTTATTACTCCGTTCGAAGATATATTAAAAGCACCGAAATATCCGCAGGGCTAACCCCTGAAATGCGGGATGCCTGACCGATATTCTTAGGCCTTACGCGGTTAAGCTTCTCCTTGGCCTCAAGGCGAAGACCGTAAACATCATCATAGCAGATATCCTCGGGGATAAGCTTCTTTTCAAGGCGGAGCATCTCTGCTACCTGCGCTTCCTGACGGGCGATATACCCCTCATACTTAATCTCGGTTTCCACCTTTTCGGCTACCTCGTTTGGAAGCATAGGCCTACCTTTATCAAAGGGGGCCAAATCCTTATAGGAAAGCTGAGGCCGTTTGATTAAATCGGAAAGGCGGGTACCCGTTGTAAGCGGTGATGTGCCCTTTTCCTCTAAAACTTGGTTTAGCTCTTCACTCGGCGCCAAAAATACCGATTTAACTCGCTCGATCTCCCTTTCCTTAAGCTCCTTTCGGTTAAGGAATTCGCCATAGGTAGCCTCATCCACAAGACCTAATTCGTAGCCCGTGGGCATAAGGCGTTCATCGGCGTTATCCTGCCTTAAAATAAGGCGGTATTCACTTCTCGATGTCATCATTCTATATGGGTCAGAGCAACCCTTTGTTACGAGGTCATCAATAAGGGTGCCTATATAAGAGGATGCGCGAGAGAGAACAAGGGGTTTTTTACCTAAACAAAGGTGAGCGGCGTTAACGCCTGCAACAAGGCCCTGAGCCGCCGCCTCCTCGTAGCCCGAGGAGCCGTTAAACTGACCTGCTCCGAAAAGTCCCTTATGTCCTTTGATTTCAAGGGAGGGGTCAAGGGCTAGGGGGTCTATGCAATCATACTCAATGGCATAGGCGTTGCGCATAACCTTAACATTTTCGAGGCCCTTAATGGAGCGGTAAAATTCTATCTGCACCTCTTCGGGAAGAGAGGAGGACATACCCTGCAGATACATCTCCTCCGTATCGGCGCCGCAGGGCTCAATAAAGAGCTGATGCCGTTTCTTATCGGCGAAGCGGACTATCTTATCCTCAATGCTGGGGCAGTATCTGGGGCCCACACCCTCAATATCCCCTTTGTAAAGGGGGGAGCGGTGGAGATTTTTAAGAATGATTTCCTTGGTTTGCTCATTTGTATATGCAATGTGGCAGACCTGGGTATTCTTAGGCGCCTCTTTGGTAGAGAAACTGAAGGGGAAGGTTTCCTCATCACCCTCCTGCACCTCTAATACAGAAAAATCTATGCTATCCCTTGCCACTCTTGCGGGGGTACCCGTCTTAAAACGGGTGAGGGGAAGGTTTAATTTTTTAAGGGAGGCCGCAAGCTCGGTGGCAGGGAAATTGCCATCGGGTCCGCTCTCGTAATTTACTTCACCGATATATACCTTTCCGCCTAAAAAGGTGCCCGTGGCAAGAACAACGGTTTTAGAAAGGTAGTCGGCGCCAAGACGGGTTAAAAGATGCCAACCCTCATCATCCTTCTGGATGCTCACTATCTCGGCCTGCTTTACATCAAGGTTTTCCTGAAGCTCAACGGCGTGCTTCATATAGCCGCTATATGCTCTTCGGTCTATTTGCGCTCGCAAGGAGTAGACTGCAGGGCCTTTGCCGCGGTTCAGCATACGGCTTTGCAGGGTGGTTTTATCGGCGGCCTTACCCATTTCACCGCCTAAGGCATCTATCTCTCTTACAAGATGTCCCTTAGCTGTTCCGCCTATTGATGGGTTACAGGGCATATTGCCCACCCAATCAAGACTGATGGTAAACATAACCGTTTTACAGCCAAGCCTGCTTGCCGCAAGAGCGGCTTCAATTCCCGCGTGACCGCCGCCTATTACGGCAACATCATAATTTTCTGCTTTATACTTAGGTATCATTAAAATTCCTTCTTATTTTCCTATGCAAAATCTCTTGAATACTTCATCGCTAACCTCATTGGTAACCCTCTTGCCCGTAAGCTCTAAGAGGGCCTCTACCGCTGAGTCCACCATAACGCCTACGGCATCTAAGGTAACGCCCGCGTTATAGGAGGCCATTGCCTCATCAACAAAGCCCTTGGCTCTTTTGGCGCAATCCCTCTGCCGTTCGGTTATAAGAATGGTATCATCGGGGCTTAAATTTTTGAATCCAACAAGCTTTTCTATAGCCGCCGCAAGCTCCTTTTCACCCGCGCCGTTCTTGGCGGAAACGGTAATAACCGTAAAGCCTTCAAAATCCTTTTCGGTGGTATTAGAGCCTAAATCCGATTTATTAAGAACAATCAGGGCGTTTTTATCCTTGATTTCCTCAATAAGCAGTCTATCATCATTATCAAGGGGGGAGGAGCCATCAAACACCGCAAGGATAATGCCCGCAGTTTTGGTTCGCTCAATCGCCCGTTTAACACCTAAGCTTTCCACAATATCGGCAGTATCTCTTATACCCGCCGTATCGGCAAGATTTAAGGTTATATCACCCACCGTAACGGTGGTTTCAACGATATCGCGAGTGGTCCCCGCAATATCGGTAACTATGGATTTTTCACTCCTTGAAAGAAGATTCATAAGGGTGGATTTCCCAACATTTGGCTTGCCGACAATGGCGCAATCAATACCCTCACTCACAACCCTTCCCATATCAAAGCCTTCGATAAGGCGGGAAAGCTCCTCCTCGCAGGAGCTTAAAAGAGATATGAATTTTTCGGGCTCTAAATCGGGGATATCTTCATCGGGGAAATCGGAGTATGCCGCGAAGCAGGCGGCTGTGTGAAGAAGCTTTTCGCAAATCTCTTCGGTTTTTCGGCTAACGCTACCGCTTTTTGCTGCTTGGGAGATTTTGAGCGCCGCATCGCTTCGAGCGCTTATAACCCCCATGATGCTTTCGGCTTTGGCAAGGTCAAGCTTACCGTTTAAGAAGGCCCTTTTAGTGAATTCGCCTCCTGCGGCAAGCTTTGCGCCGCATTCTAAAATACGCCTTAACACACCTCTGGCGACAACCCTGCCGCCGTGGATGGATATCTCCACCGTATCTTCACCCGTAAAGCTTTTGGGCGCTCTGAAAACAAGGGCTACGCCATCATCTAAAACAGCGCCATCAGAGTCCTTCACCTCGCCGTAGGCGGCGCGATAGCCCGCAAGGGAGGAAAGCCTTTCGCCTGAAAAGGCGCAAAAGCAGGAATCGGCAATAGCGATGGCATCATCGCCCGATATTCTTATTACGCTTATTCCGCCCTCACCCGATGGGGTGGATATGGCGGCAACCGTAGGATTTGACATAAATTACACCCTTCAAAATTACTAATATATATAATAACAAAAATTATATATATTTGCAACTGTTGATAAAAATATTGACTATGGCTCGATTTTTTTGTATTATAAGATAGATAATAAATGTTTTACGGAGGCATAAAATGAAATCAGAAATCGTAAAGCTTCTCACCGAAAACGCGAGATACACCTTTGATCAGATGGCAAAAATGCTCGGCTGTGATGCGAAAACCGTTGAGGCCGAGGTAAAGGCGCTGGAAAAAGAGGGCATTATTAAGGGCTATAAAACTATTGTGGATATTGAAAAGTGCGAGGATGCGCCCGTATCCGCTATGGTGGAGCTTAATGTTATCCCCAAGGCAGATTTAGGCTTTGAGGAGGTAGCTCAGCGCGTGGCGGAATATCCTCAGGTTGAATCGGTTTATCTGATGTCAGGCGGATACGACCTCAATGTTGTTGTTAAGGGTAAAAGTCTTCACGATATCGCCCGTTTTGTAGCGAAAGAGCTTGCCACCATTGATTCGGTAACCTCCACCGCTACCCACTTTGTTATGAGAAGATATAAGGAAATGGATGTTATCCTCTGCGAAAACGAGGGTGACGATAGAGAGTACATATTATGATAGATTATTCTAAGGTTTTTAACTCTACCGTAGAAGAGATGAAGCCTTCGGGAATAAGAAGATTTTTTGATATCGCCGCAACTATGGAGGGGGTAATCTCCCTAGGCGTTGGCGAGCCCGATTTTCAAACCCCGTGGCACATCCGCAAGGCAGGTATAACCTCCCTTGAGAGAGGTAAAACAAAATATACCTCCAACTCAGGCCTTATGCCCTTAAGAGAGGAAATAAGCCGCTATGTTGAGAGGAAATACGGGGTAAAATATAACCCCGAAAACGAAATTTTAATATCGGTTGGCGGCAGTGAGGCTATTGATGGCGTTATCCGCGCCGTAACTCAATCGGGAGATGAAATCATTATCCCTCAGCCCAGTTATGTCTGTTATGAGCCTATGACCGCTTTAGCAGGCGGCACCCCCGTTATAATCGAAACTAAGGCGCAGGATGATTTTAAGCTTACTCCCGAAGCGCTTAAGGCGGCTATCACCCCTAAAACCAAGGCTCTTATTCTGCCTTATCCCTGCAATCCCACGGGCGCTATTATGGAAAAAGAGGATTTGGAGAAGATAGCTCAGGTGCTCAAAGATACCAATATAGTAGTAATCTCTGATGAGATTTATGCCGAGCTTACTTTTGGCAAACGCCATGTTTCTTTCGCTTCTATTGAAGGTATGTGGGATAGAACGGTTACCATAAACGGCTTCTCCAAAACCTTTTCGATGACAGGTTGGCGCCTAGGCTATGCCTGCGGCCCCAAGGAGATTATAAAGAACGTTACCAAAATCCATCAGTATGCAATAATGTGCGCTCCTACCACCGCTCAGTATGCCGCTATCGAGGCGCTTAAAAACGGTGATGAGGCCGTGGAGAATATGAAGAAGGAATACAACCGCCGAAGAAAGCTGATGGTTTCCTCCTTTAATGAAATAGGCCTTACCTGCCGTGAGCCAAAGGGCGCGTTTTACACCTTCCCAAGCATAGCCGTTTCGGGTATGGGCAGTGATGAATTCTGTGAAAAACTGCTTATGGAAGAAAAGGTGGCTTTGGTTCCGGGCACAGCCTTCGGCGAGAGCGGAGAGGGCTTTATAAGGGCCTCCTATTGCTACTCCACCGAGCATATTATTGAGGCTGTCGAGAGAACGGGAAGATTCCTTAAAAAATTAGGGAAATAGGGCAAAAAACCTAAAAAAATAAAGCAAAAACGGGGTTGACTTAACCCCGTTTTTTATGTATTATAGGGGTAAATAAACCAATGAGGTGGTCTTATGGTAAATAACAGATATAATTTTATTAACTTCCTTAGAGGCGAAAATCAGGCTCACGATATTGAGTATATGCTTACTCCTATGCGCGAGCAGATTAAGCTTGCAAAGGAATATGATGTTCCCGTAACCTTCCTTTTGCAGTACGATGCTCTTATTGATGATAGATTTATAAGTATCATCAAGGCGGAGGATGATGGTAGAATCGAGGTTGGCGCTTGGTTTGAAACTCCAAAGCAGTTAGTAGAGGCCGCAGGTCTTAAATGGAGAGGCCGCGAGGGCTTTACTTGGGATTGGTATAACGAGGTAGGCTTCCTTATCGGTTACACCCCCGATGAGAGAAAATTGCTCATTGATACATATTTTGAGAAATTTAAGGAAATCTTCGGTTATTTCCCGCAGGTTGTGGGCGCTTGGCATAACGATGCTGTATCCCTTAACTATATGGAAGAAAAGTATGGCGTTTTAGGCGCTTGTATGTGCCGCGACCAGATCGGTACCGATGGCTATAGCATCTTCGGCGGCAACCATAACCCCTATTACCCCTCTAAAACGAATATGTATCTTCCTGCGAGGAACGAAGAAAACAAAATTAAAATGCCCATATTCAAGATGCTTGGCGAGGACCTTATTTATAACTATGACCACCAGTTCCTCGTTAAGAATTATGGCGCAACTGATTATCTTTGCCATCCTAATACTATGGAGCCCGCATTCAAAAATGTTGGAGGTAGCGAGGATTTTGTAAGAAATTATATTGATAACACCTGCAATCCCCTCAATTCTCAATTTTCCTATACTCAGGTAGGTCAGGAAAACGGATTCGGTTGGGGACTTATCGGCCCCGGCCTTAAGGTGCAGTTCCCAATATTTAAGGAATATATTGATAAGGGCCTTATCAAGTTCGAAAAATTCGCTGATACTGTAAAATGGTGGAGAGAGAATAACCCCGATACCCCCTCAAGCGTTGCAGTAGCAGAGAAGGATTTCGTTAAGGGTAACAGAAAGTCATATTGGTGCTATAATAAAAATTATAGAATAAATGTTTATGCTCAGAGAAAGCATTTCTGGATAAGAGATATCTATTTCTATAGCGATGATTATAAAGAGCGTTATTACGATACGCCCTGCACCGAGCACGGTATGATGTTTGATGCTCTCCCTGCTGTAGACGGTTGCAACTGGAGCAACGAATTTACCCGCGCAGGCCTCTATCCCGTGGTAGAGAGAAACGGAAAATACCGTTTGGTAGAGTATGAGTCGGTAGAAGCAACGGAAGAAAACGGAGTTTTAACCACAAAATTCTTTACCGAAATCGGCCATATTACCATTACCGCGGGGGAGAAAATTGAAATCACCGCTCCCGAAAATGTTAAGTGGCAGTTCCGCTATGCTATGCCTCACGATGAGATTAAGGAGGGCGGTCAGGGCCACGGCGATAATGTAAATGCTTGGGATGATAACCTCCAAAAGTGGAGCAAAGATGCAGTTTACTATATCCATAATGACTTTAAGTATAAGCTTAAGGTTGCCGAGGGTAAGATTTCTAAGAAATCAGTAGATGGCGAAATCCTCTTTGAGTCCAAGAACGGTAAATTAGCGCTTACAAGCGAATTTTAATGCAAAATCGGATATCCTTCGGGGTATTCGATTTGTTTTCGTAAAAAAGGATAAAAATGACGCAAAAAAGGATAAAAATGAGGTGAAATAAGGGTTGCTTTTTTTCGTTTAACAGGTATAATAAAGATAAAATAAACCGAAGAGGTGTTTTTTATGGAGTGTACAAACAGAGTTAATTTTATCAATTTCCTTCGAGGTGTAAATCAAAGGCACGATTTTGATTATATGATCGAGCCCGTGGTAGAGCAGTTAAAGGTTGCAAAGCAGTATAATGTTCCCGTAACCTTCCTTTTACAGTATGATGCCCTTATCGATGAAGGCTTTATAAATGTTATAAAGTCCGAGGATACCAAGCTCGTTGAGGTTGGCGGCTGGTTTGAGGTGCCTCAGCAGTTGGTGGAGGCCGCAGGTCTTAAGTGGAGAGGCCGCGAGGGCTTTACTTGGGATTGGTATAACGAGGTAGGCTTCCTTGTAGGCTACACCCAAGATGAAAGAAAATTACTTATTGATACATATTTTGCAAAGTTCAAGGAGATTTTCGGCTATTACCCCGTTGTTGTAGGCTCCTGGCATATTGATGGATTTTCGATGAACTATATGGCCGAAAAGTATGGCGTTATAGGCTCTTGCATGTGCCGCGAGCAGATTGGTACCGATGGCTATACCATGTGGGGTGGTCATAGAAGTATCTACTATCCCAATAAGAATAATATGTACGCTCCTGCAAAGGATAAGAAAAATCAAATGAACTTAGTGGCATTTAAGATGCTGGGCGAGTGCCCCATCTATTGCTATGACCATCCCTATCTTGCCACAGTAGGCGGAGGCCATAAAAATCTGCGCGATGTAATGACAATGGAACCCGCAAGTAAACTTCACGGAGGTAACGAGGGATATATAAAGAATTATTATAATAACACCTTAAATCCCCTTAACTCAAAGTTTGCCTATACCCAGATAGGTCAGGAAAACGGCTTCAGTTGGAATTTATATAATGTTAGTGTTGGTTCGCCCATTCAGGTGAGAGAGGCCCGCAAGCTCATGGATGAGGGCAAGATGGTGGTTGAAAAGTTCTCCGAAACTGCTAAGTGGTTCAGAGATAATTTTGATACCACCCCTGCTTCTGTTTATGCCGCAGAAGAAGATTATTACGAGAGCGGCAGAAAATCCTATTGGGTTTATAATAAAGAGCTTCGCGCCAATGTTTATGTTCAGAATGAGCTTTTCTGGATAAGAGATATCTATCTTTATGATGATAACTATAGGGAGCGTTATATCGAGAACCCTTGCACCACCCACAGCTGCGCATTTGATAATCTTCCCGTAGTGGATGGATATGTATGGAGTGATGAGTTTACCCGCGCAGGTCTTTATCCCGTAGTTGAAAAGAACGGCAGAAAACGCGCTGTAAAGCTTAAAAAGACCGAGGTTAATCAGGAGGATGGCGTTTTAAGCTTTAAGGCAGAAACCGAATACGGTGAAATAGAGATTAATGTTTCCGATAAGATAACCCTTAAGGCTCCCGAAAATGTTATGTGGCAGTTCCGTTACGCAATGCCCGAAAACGAGTTTGTGGAGGACGGTATGGGCCACGGCGAAGGAGTTTGCGAGTGGGATAATAATATCGTTAAATGGGATAAAAAGGCTATTTCCTATATTCATAACGGATTTAAGTATAAGTTCGGCGCCCAAAAAGGCAAGATTTCAAAGAACAGCGTAAGGGGCAGAATTGCTTTCTTATCCGACAAGGGTGAGCTCGTTCTTTCAAGAATATAAAATATAAGGGGCATCTTTGATGCCCCCTATTTTCTTAAAATGAACTAAAACAGCAGTTTAATGCAATGTTTTTGCATTGAATTTTACGCCTTTTGGTTTATAATATAATTGTCTCCTAAGGGAGATAGGTTTTCTACCTTTTTAGACCGAAGGCAAGGTTCAGGACTGATGAAGGATTTTCCTTGGCGTTTAATTTGCACGTTTCGCATCAGCCCTGGCTTTGTCGTGTCTATAGAGGAGAAAACGAGCATATTCGGTTTTTTAGAAGGTGAATCCCTTGAACAAGAATTTTTACAATCCAAATCTTACCTTTGGTTCAATCCCCACCACCTGCTTCCGCAACGAGCGGCCGGGATTTTTCCACAGCGGAACAAAGCCTAAGGATATAGATAATGAATTAGAGGCGTTTATGCGATGCCTTTCCAAAACGGTGCGGAATGACCGTTTTACCTTTATGTATAACGGCAAACCCGTTATGGCCCATCCTAAGTGGATAAGGGATCATATCCACGAGCTTAAGGCGTTCAAGCATTGGGAAAAGGATCTGAAGGCCTATTTCGAGGTTATGTGCGGTATTCAGCGGGAGGATGGTCAGTTCTATGAGATGGTGCAGGTTCCCACCAACAGCCATTGGTTTGTTGTTAACGATACCAACAGAATAAAGGATGAGAAAAACAATATAGTTTTCGTTCGTGTTGAATTGGAGGCCGATATCGAATACCTTATGGTTGAGGGTGTTTATCAGGTTTATCAGGCAACGGGAGATAAAGAGTGGCTTAAAAAGGTTTTGCCCGCCCTCGAAAAAGGTATAAACTATATGACCTCGGATAGCAGAAGATATTCCAAGGAGCTTGGCCTTTGCATCCGCCCCTTTACCATTGATACATGGGATTTCGTTTTCAATATTGATGAGGAAAACCCCGCGGATGACCGTAATATATACCCAGGTGTTACCCCAATGTCTATGATGCACGGAGATAACTCGGGTGTTTATCAGGCTATGAACCAGCTTGCTTTCCTAAACCGTGAGTTTGGTGAGGAAGAAAAGGCGGCAGATTGGGAAAAAAGAGCCGAGGAGCTTCGCGAAAATCTTAATAAAACCGCTTGGAACGGTAATTTCTATACCCATCAGGTACATATAGGTCACGATGGCGCGCCTGATGAGGATGAAACCAAGCGTCTTTCCTTCTCTAACACCTATGATATGAACAGAGGCGTTACCACTTTAGAGCAGGCAAACAGCATCATTGCAGAATATCAGAAGAGAAGAGAAACCTCGGGCTGCTTTGCCGAGTGGTTTACCATAAATCCTCCCTATCCGAGATTCAGAGGCAAGCATCATACCGCCAACGAATACGTTAACGGCTGTATAGCCTCCCTTGCCGCAGGCGAGCTTTGCAAGGCGGCGTTTAACAACGGCCATGAGGAATACGGCTGGGATATTATCTCCCGCCTGATTGAGCTTTATCTGAAGGATGGCGAGCTGTTCTTCCTTTACGATGCCTACACGGGCGCAAACAAGGGCGGCGGACCTAGCGGCTGGGGCGCCTCAGCAATCCTCTCGGCAATAGAGGAAGGCCTTATGGGCATTGTGGATAAGGGCGTTAAGTTTGATAAAATGCTCTATCAACCGAGGGTGGCAGTATCAAATCAGAAGCAGGGCAAATATATAACGGGCTATGAGGTTTCTGATATATTTGTTGAAAGCTCCTGGCAGCTGGATGAGGATGCTTCTCACTACCGCTTGGCAACCCCATCCGAGAAAATTGATTGCCACATTCTTGTTGAAAAAGGCAAGGAGCCCAAGTGTGTTATCTGTAATGATAGAGAGGTTGCATTTGAGAAAACCTATGTTAACGATTCACTCTATCTCGATTTCAAGCTTGATAACACCATAGGCGATTCCCTCTCCGATGATGGTATACAGAAAGAATATTATATTGAAATAAATTATTAAATCGAACTACCGCTTCGGCGGTAGTTTTTTTGTTAAAACACGAAAATTTTGTTCTTCCATTAAAATTTTGTCAACTTAAAAGAAAGGTATTGAAAAAACAGGGTGGCTTTGCTAAAATGGGCGTAAGAAAGGGTGGTAGAGATGATGGAATATAAGATTAAGGATATTTATTCGCCTTTGAACTTAGAGGATTTTGCCCTTAAGGGTAAAATAGCAAAGCTTAACGATATCTTCTTTTATGAGAGGGCGCAATCGGATTATGCCAAAGAGGTAATCTATAAGGAAACCGAAGAGGCCTTTGAGGCAAAAAGAGATGATTTAACCCCTGTTTGCTATTGGCAGGGTGAGTTCTGGGGCAAGTGGGTAATAAGCGCCGCCAGAATTTGCCGCTATAAAGGTGATGAATCCTTAAAGGAATTTCTTAAAAATGCCGCCCATAATCTTTTAAGGCTTCAGCGCGAGGATGGCTATATAGGTACATATAACGATTCTAAAAATTTCTTTGCCGCAAACCCTGAGGTAACCAAAGGCATTATCGGTTGGAGCTGTGATTGGAACTGGAACATATGGTGCCGAAAATATACCCTTTGGGGCCTGCTCGAGATATATTCTCTTGTGGGCGATGAGGAGATATTGGCAGGCGCCGCGCGCCATGCCGATCAGCTTATCGGCGAACTAAGAGAAACAGGCGCGCATATTTTAGATACGGGTACCTTCTGCGGCTTGCCCTCGGGCTCTATAATGAAGCCTATGCTTATTCTTTATAAGCTTACCGAGGATAAGAAATATCTTGATTTCTGCCTTGATATCGCTGCTCGTTGGGAAACTCCCCAAATTGCAGGTCTTATCTATAATTCCCTTAACAAAACAAGAATCAGCGATTGGTATGAGAACTTTGTTACGTGGTCCAAAACCTATGAATCCCTCTCCTGCTTCGATGGTATAATTGAGCTTTACAGAGTAACGGGGGATAAAAAGTATTTAGAATCCGCAGAAAATTTCTATGAGCTTTTAGAGGAAACCGAGAAAAACATTCTCTTCTCGGTGGGCTATAATGACCAATACCACAACGCCGCAGATGAAATCAACTCTATGACCGAGCCCTGCGATGTTATCCATTATATAAGGCTTTGCACCGAGCTTTATAGGCTTACGGGCAAGGCAAAATATATGGATAGCGTGGAGCTTGCTTACTATAACTCATTACTCGCATCCGCCAATAAGGATGGCAAATGGGGCTCAAGAGCAGTCTGCTCGGCAGGTATGCATACCTTTGCAACAGGTCAGGCTAATATGAAATACAGCCATTGCTGTGTAAACAATATGCCAAGAGGTCTCCTCAATGCCGCCGAATCGGCAGTATTTAATGATGGCAAGGAGCTAACACTTTGCCTTTACCATCCCTTTACCGCAACCGCTAAGGTGGGCGAAACCGTAGCAAAAATCGAGGTTTCTGGGGATTATCTCGGCGAACAGAGGGCCGATATTTCGGTTACCTTCCATGGCAATCCCGTTCCCGTAAGGCTTAGAATCCCCGTCTGGAGTAAGAAAACGGGCATTACCGTAAACGGCAGGGAATATAACGCCGAGAGCGGATATTTTGCCATAAAGGAAACGGGCAACCTTAAGATTACGGCGCAGTTTGATAACACCCTTTATATAAACGAATGGGAAAAGTCGGTGGTAAGGCACGAAGCAAGGGATTGGGAATATGCCCGTCTTTCAGGACCAAGCCAATATGAGCGTATAATCGGCAGGATTCTCATTGATAAGCCGAGATGCCTTCTCAGAAAGGGAGCCGTGCTTCTTTGCCGCAGTAAGCTTATCGGTAATACGGGAGAAGAGATGTTTGACCCCGTATTCACGGTTGATAAAAACACGAAATGCATTATCGAAAAAACGAAAGCCGCCGATGATATGCTCCTTACCTATAAGGTAACCTTTAATAAAAACGGCGAAATCTTTGAAACCAAGGTTTGCGATTACGCCTCGGCAGGCAACGTTATGAACGAGGAAAAGGAACTGTTTTGCGTGTATTTCTAAAAATGAATAATGAAAGATTTAGGTGTTCGCAAGGCGAACGGAAATAAATTTACGGGCGGCTTTCACCGCCCGTAAATTTGTTTTGTTTCAATATTTATAACGGTTTTACCCTTTTTCGCTGATAATTCCTTAAACTGAGCGGCTCCCCCTATAACCCTATTTACATAGGTTATAACAAAATCGGATTTTTCTATCATCCACCGATTACGTTTAACGATGGCAAATTTAAGCGGCGCTTTTTCTATACCCTCGGGATAAA
>JAFTWW010000013.1 GCA_017465085.1 Clostridia bacterium
CAAACTGGGTGGCTTGAGGTACTACTCTTAAGCAGAGCAGAATAAGCACCAACAAAATTCCAATAATTATAAATGGCATAAAATCAGTCCTTTTAGTTTATTGAAGCCTTCACTTCAAATATATTTTATCACACTATTATTATGCTGTCAATAAATCTGGTTATCCCTATGGATAAAATCAACCTTTATTGTTAAAAAATTAACAAAGTTTGCCTTGAACTATTGAAATAGGCCCCCTTATATTGTAAAATAAAAGCAGAAAGATATTCTTTCTAATTTTATAAAAAGGTGTGTTAATATGAACAAATTTGTGCTTAACGAGACTTCTTATCATGGCGCAGGCGCCATAAACGCTATCCCCGACGAGATTAAGGCTCGCGGTTTTAAAAAGGCCTTCGTTGCCACCGACCCCGACCTGATTAAGTTTGGCATTGCCGCCAAGGTTACCGACATTCTTGATAACGCCGCTATCCCTTATGCAATTTATTCCGACATTAAGGCTAACCCCACTATCGAAAACGTGCAAAACGGCGTTGCCGCATACAAGGCAAGCGGCGCTGACTGCATTGTTGCTATCGGCGGCGGCTCGGCTATGGATACCGCAAAGGCAATCGGTATTATCATCACCAACCCCGAGTTTGCCGATGTTCGCTCACTTGAGGGCGATGCCCCCACCAAAAATCCTTGCGTGCCCATTATTGCCGTGCCCACTACCGCAGGCACTGCCGCAGAGGTTACTATCAACTATGTTATTACCGATGTTGAGCGCAAGCGCAAGTTCGTTTGCGTTGACGTGCACGATATTCCCGTTGTTGCCGTTGTTGACCCTGATATGATGGCTTCTATGCCTGCCGCCCTTACTGCCGCTACCGGTATGGATGCGCTGACCCACGCTATTGAGGGCTATATCACCAAGGGCGCTTGGGAGCTGTCAGATATGTTCCACCTTAAAGCAATCGAGGTTATCAGTCGCAGCTTGCGCGGTGCCGTTAAGAATGAAAAAGAGGGCCGCGACGGCATGGCTCTTGGCCAGTATATTGCCGGTATGGGCTTCTCTAACGTTGGCCTTGGCGTTGATCACTCAATGGCTCACACCCTGTCTGCCTATTACGATATGCCTCACGGCAAGGCTTGCGCTACTCTGCTGCCTGCCGTAATGGCTTATAATGCCGACAGCACAGGCGAAAAGTATCGCGAAATCGCTCGCGCTATGGGCGTTAAGGGTGTTGACGGTATGACTCAGGCCGAGTATCGCAAGGCCGCCGTTGATGCTGTTCGTCAGCTTGCCGAGGACGTTGGCATCGTCACAAGTCTTAAGGGCGTTGTTAAGGAAGAGGATGTTGCTCAGCTTTCTATCGACGCATTCAACGATGCTTGCCGCCCCGGTAATCCCCGCGAGGTTACCGTTGAGGATATTGAGGCTATTTACAGAAGCCTTATGTAAGGTATAATAAAACCGCCCGAGGTGAATCACACTTCGGGCGGTTTTTTGTCGGTTAATTCGGCTAAAAATTCATCTGCTTGTGAACGGGCAGAGAATATAAAAATATCCTTGTCAGAATATTTATTCAAAAGTTCCATTACTTTTGGTCTGTTTTGTGAATTATAGTTTTTAATAAACTCAATAAAATCCTCATCATCCTGACTTGGCTCTATCCAAGGCATATCGCTTCGCGCTTTGCCTCTTCTTTCTGCGATGCCCTTAAGGCAAGTCTCCAAAGGATAATCAAGAAAAATAACGGTGTCGCAGGCTTGCATTCTTAACTCCATTGTAGAAGCGTAATTGCCGTCAATTATCCATCGGTCGTTTTGCATAGCCTTTAACAGTCTATCAAGAAAAAGACTTTTTTCAACCGTGGTTTTGTCGGCGTTCCAATATAACATATCTAAATGAACAAGCGGAATGTCGGTGATTTTGTGTAATGACTTGGCAAAGGTGCTTTTGCCACTTCCGGGGCAACCAATTATAATAACTTTTTTCATATCAATAACCTGCATATTTATAATAATTGGATTATAACATATGTTGCTTTTTTAATCAACGGCTTTGCCGTTGTATATCACCAATTTCGAAGAAATTGCATATCATCAAAACGAAGTTTTGTATATCATCATTGCGAAAGTTTTTGA
>JAFTWW010000014.1 GCA_017465085.1 Clostridia bacterium
ATCTGTTCTGGCCTTTCCGTAAACTTCCCAGGTAACAGCCGAAAGATTGCTATCATCATCGGTACCGTAGATAGCGGTTACATTGAAATCCTTAGTACCTGTGGGGGAGAGCTCTACTGAATTCTCATCTGTTACTATCTGAACCTCTTCCTCCATAGTGGTATAAACTACGGAGCAATGAGCATCAACGGGAAGAACATCGGTTATCTTGCCGTTTGCGTCGGCAACGATTTCTTTATCTGATACGGGGATTAAATCGCCGTATTCGTATTTTTCGGAAGAATCAACTAATCCTGATGCATTGGGTTCAGGGAAGGTGTATATATGACGGCGGAAGGTTTTACCTGCGGCGGCAGAGCCGAAATCAATAGTTAATTCTCTTGAATCACTGCTCTTCTCTACTTCAAGCAAGGCAGAGAAATCGCCATCCTTACCGTAAACCGCGCAAACTATATCATCCGAATCGGCTGTACTCTTATAAACCTTGCTGTTTTTAGGAATATAACGGGTATAGAGACCGCGTTCACCGTAAATAGTTCTTATATCATCTATATCTTGGCTTATAAAGTCCCACATTCCCATCATACCTACGGCGAATGTGTGGCCTATAGTATTTATATATTCACCCGATGCCGACCAAGTGGCAACTCCGCCATAGCCCGCATTGGACATTGCAATTAACTGAGAGGTTTCACTATATTTGAAATCCGCATTAATATCGCTCTCAAGGCTACCAGTCGCGCCCTGCAATGCTCGAGGACCAAACTCGTTTGCCCAGATACCAGGGTATTCGGCTCCCAATTTATTGTAAAGTTCGGTTGCCGTTTCCCATGTTTTATAATGAGGATATTGGTGAGAGCATAATCCATCGTATATTGCCGTTCCATCTTCCTCAACCAGATTTTCCTTTGCATATTCAAGCCAGGAAATAATATCGGGCTCATTATAAAATCCCGAAAGCTCGGTGCCTATCATATAAATAGCATCGCGAGCATTCTTATTATAATAAGGACTTTGGGGATTGCCAGTATATGTATGAGATTTGAATTCATTATGAACCTTTTTGAGCATAACCTCCCAATACTCTTGCCTGCTAACAAAAACCTCAAAGCTTCCGCCGTTGGTTTCGTTAAAGAAGGCGAGATGGGTAACGTTATCGTAGCCCATATCCCATGCCTTTTCAAAAATAGCGTAGGACATATCGGCGAAGGCATCAAGATTAGCAGGAGCAGAACGAAGGCCGCCTATAGAAACGCCCGCATCCTCTACCTGCCACCAGGAAGCAACATCGCTAAACTCACGGCCGCCTATGTTTACAACAACAGTCGCGCCGATATCGTGATACATCTTAACCTTTTGGAAGAAATTTACGGCATCAAGATTTTCCCAATGATAAATGCCGTTTTCATACTCCCATTTTTGTTGCTCCGCGGGAAGCGACCTATCAACGAGCCAGCTCGCGCAGAACATCATACGCACATATTTGAGCTCCTGAATAGCGTTGCGCTCTTCATAAACGGTTTGGTATGCATCGTTCATACCGTTAATATAGGCGCTACTCCAATGATTAGTACCGATGCCGATAAAATCTTCGTTAACAACGGTATCGGTATCAACGGTGATGGTGCGGCTTTGTGTTGCAGTACTCTCCACTGCAGAGGATACCACTGCAACCGAACAGCACACTATAAGCGCCATAATTGCCGCAAGTATTCTTTTGCTTATTTTTGTTTTCATATCAAATCTCCTTTGCTATGATATAGTTGGACATTTTTATACTATGATTATATCACATCACTTTTCTTTTGTGTTGCCATTTTAAGTCATATTTCTCCTGTTTTGTTGCACAAATTATGGTAATCCAGATTGATACGGTGCAGAAACAACCCAATGTTTACCAATATGCCAAATTAGACAAAACAGAGCCCGAAGGAATTAACTTTCCTTCGGGCTCAATTTATTTAAGTTCTATTATTGCGGCAAGGTTACCGCGCTTTTCTCCCATAACGCGATGGGAATAAAGATATTCACTATTACAGCAGGTGCAGATATCGGCAATATCAATATTCTCTTCCCTTATCCCTGCGCTCATAAGTATTTTCTTGTTAGCAAGGCGTAGGTCAAGCTGATAATGTCCGACTGTGGTGGAGGTGAAAACGCCCTTAAGGTCTATATCGGTTTTCTTAAACGCTTCCAGAACGGGATCATCCACCTCATAGCAATCCTTACAGATTGAGGGACCGATGGCGGCGATAATATCATCGGGGTTGCAACCGAACTCGCCTACCATACGCTCCACGGTTTTCCTACCTATCTGCTTTACCGTGCCCCTCCATCCTGAATGGGAGGCGGCAATAACCTTTTTAACGGGGTCACAGAAAAGAAGGGGGGTGCAATCGGCATATTGGGTTACAAGGGCAACTCCCGACTCATTAGTGATAAGACCATCAATATCATTAAACGGGGGCTTATTGAAGCCTACTCCAAGATGCTCCTTTGTAACGGTTTTAATATTATCCGTATGGGTTTGGTGGCTGAACACCAGATGGGAAATATCACTACCGATGGCGCTACAGAGCCTGCGGTAGTTCTCCTCGGTTTTCTCCCTTTCCTCACCCTTTGAAAAGCTCATATTCATAGAGGAAAAATAGCCCTCGCTGACTCCGCCGAGCTTTGTTGAAAATGCGTGATTAACAGCATTTGTTGCGGTGAGCTTAGGGAAGGTTATATAAAGCAAATCGTTGCATTTATTAAGGTTTACGGTTTTACTCTTCATAGCTTTCTCCGAGAATCCTACAGCATAGCCTACGGCTGTTTTCCATAAGCTTGGTTTTATATTCCTCTCCGCAATTAAGGGCAATAAGATTATATGCCTTTTCAATCTGGGGAGGTCTTTCGGCTACCGAATGGGTATCACTACCCACAAGATATATATAACCTTTTTTTATCAGTTTATATATCCTTCTCGCCGTTATTCCGCCATCCGCTATGGCGGAGGCGTTTACCTGAGCAAAGCATCTTTCCTGCTCGATAAATTTAAGTATTCTTTTTATTCCGCTAAAACCTAAATATCTTTCTATATGGGCGAACACGGGCACAAAACCCATTTCGCAAAGGTTCTCCACCGTTGCTACCACCTTATCGGTAACACGGCTCATATTAAGCTCTAAAAGGATATACCTACTGCCCTCTAGGGTAAAGGGCCTGATATCTCCTATTTTGCCCATATCATCAAAATAGAAGAGCTCACAGCCTATATGTATTTTGGGCAAATCCATACCTTTTATTGAATCCATAAGCTCCTTTCGCGCTTCTTCGCGACCTGAAAGAAAATCCTCGGCGCTTTGAATATGGGGGTAAAAATGAGGCGTAGCAAAAACATCGGTAACACCCTGCTCCTTTAACATATTAAGAAGCTTTACCGATTCTTCTATATTTTCTGCCCCATCATCAACGCCTGGGAGTATATGGGAATGAAAATCAACCAACCGCTTTTACCCTCCTTTTCAAAAAAATGGGGATATTAAGCAATATCCCCATAAGAATTAGTATTTGTATCCGTATTTATAATTATATGATTTATGGTATTTTTTATAATACTTGCCACCCTTTTTAGAGCCTGCGGCGTTCATAATAGCGCCAAGCACCTTAACATTTGCAAACTCAAAGGATTCAATGGCCTTTTTAAGCGCATCACTCATTGTGAACTTATCTCTTACAACTAAAACAACACCATCGCTCTTGGGCGCTACAATAAGCGCATCGGTTACCACGTTAACGGGAGGGGTATCGATTATAATATAGTTGTATTTATCCTTTAATCCTTCAATGAGGGATTCAAACCTTGCAGAGCCTAAAAGCTCCGAAGGATTGGGAGCGGCGTGACCCGAGGTTAAAACATCAAGGAAGGGGTTAACCGACTTTACAACCTTATCAAACTCGGTAAAGCCACCTAATATATCCGAAAGGCCTGCTTCATTTTCAAGCTTGGTTTTCTTATGAATTGAAGAACGGCGCAAATCCGCATCGATAAGCAATACCTTATCGCCCAACTGCGAAAAGGCAATAGCAAGGTTAACCGAGGTAGTGGATTTACCCTCGCTTATATCCGAGCCCGAAACGGTGATAACGTTGCCCAGCTTCTTGGTGAGGAGAAACATAATGTTTGTTCTTATGGATTTATAGGCCTCAGCCACTGCAAAGGGCACCTTGCTCTCTTTTGCCTCGCCGTATTCCTTAACAATCTTGTTATCCATACTCATTATCGGCTACCTCCCTTTGAATAATAGGTCTCGTTGCCGCCACCCTCGAAATCGGGAACGGTGCCGAGCAAGGGAATCTTAAACTCGGTTACAAAATCATTTTCACTATCAACCGCTCTGTTAAGCCTTTCCGCTGTGAAGAAAACAAGATAAACTGCGGCCGCGCCTAAAATAGCTGCTAAAACAGAAACCTGCGCGGTACGAGGATATATCTTATTGGCATTAAATGCCTCCGCCGAAACCTTAACATGAGAATAAGGAACAAAGCCCGTTATGTAATCGGGAACACTTTTAACATAGGCGTTTACTATGTTAACTGCCTCTTCAGGTGATGTGGAAACCACCGAAACATTGATCATAAGGGTTTCATCGCCCTTGCGTTCAACGGTGGTCATAGCCATCAATTCTCTATAGGTATAGCTGTTATTAAGCTCGGATGAGAGCTCCTTATAAATATCAGGGGTTTCCAAAATATCCACAACCGTAGTTGTAAGAGAAAGGGAGGCTGAAATATCGGTAGCCTGAACCTTTTCATATCCCACATTATTTTCGATTATAGCGCCGTTGGTGACCATAACCGATGCGGTTGCCGAATACTTAGGCTGAGCCATAAACTGACAGTAGCAGAACACACCTGCTCCGCAAACTACTGCAGCTAATATAAGAGCCCATAGCCTTTTCCACGCGAGTTGAAGAAGATAAATTATTGATAATTCCTTCATTAAAACACTCTTTTCATTTTGTTATCATTATCTTTTGTATTATATCATCTATGAAATCATTTTTCAAGTACATTATTTATTTCGCTTGATACCAAACGAGCGCTTTCAAAAACCTCGCTATAATCCTTATAGCAAAAATCGTAAACCTCTATAATTGCGGCGCCGTTATAGCCCTTCTTCTTTACATCGGCAAAGAGCTTTTTGAAATCAAAGGTGCCTTTGGAGGGAAGAAGGCAATCCCCAGCCTTACTGTTATCGCTTATGTGGATATGGCGGATATTCTCCCCCACACTCTCAACCACATCAAAGGGCGAGTAGCCGCCCCTTATGGATTGCTTTATATCAAGGCATAAATTTGCATCATTACCCAAGATTTTGACCATATTTTTAAGAAAATCAAGGTCACCTGCCCTGAATTTAACCACGTTTTCCTGCAAAAGCGTTGCCCCGTTTTCCTTAACGGCTCTTGCCACCTCGAAAAACTTATGGCAATACTCCTCGTTTGTTAAAAACTTATTGGGCTTGCCGCCGTGCATAATTATATATTTCGCGCCAAGCTTTACTGCCGCCTCGGCATAGCGCTTATATGAATCAAGACCCTCCCTAAATCTTCTCTCATAGCCCGAGAAAAGCACATAGGATTCCGCAAGGGACATTGTGGGGTGCACGGATACTACATCTATCCCGTAATGCTCCTTTATTTTTACAAGCTCAGCTACAAAGCTGTTTTCAAGCTCGCTGTTAGCATTAAAGAAAATTTCGGTCAACTTTACACCGTTTTCGCCCACAAGCTCTAAGGATTTTTCGGTGAGCAACGGATAAAAGCAGGAGGTGGATACGCCGATTTTCACATTTTTCTCTCCTTTATTCTTCGTTGGGATTTACAAACACCGTTTTATTGGTGGTATATATAACCATACCAGGCTTTGCCCCCGAAGGCTTTTTAACATACTTTATCATTGTATAATCCACGGGCACATTGGAAGAAGCTGATGCCTTGGAATTTTTTGCGGCAAGTAAAGCGGCAAAAAGAATTGTGCTTTGGGGTGGCTCCTCCCCGCCGCATTTTACCACCACATGACTGCCGTGGATTTCCTTTGTATGAAACCACATATCAGTTTTATCCGATAGCTTAGTGGTAAGATAATCATTCTGCATATTGTTTTTACCCACAAGCACCTTAAAGCCATCGGGGCTTATATGCTCCTCTATTGTGGGCGCGGGGGATTTTCTTTTAACATTTTGATTTCTGTTTTTGATATAGCCGCTAATTGTTAACTCCTCTTTTATCTGAGCTATATCGGCGCTGTTTTTACACCGCGAAAGCCCCTGTGAAACCGTTTCGAGATAGCTAATTTCCTCCCTATCCTTTTTAGTGAGCTCGGTTAAGGATTGCTCGGCAGTATAGCTTTTCTTATATTCCTTAAAGTACTTAGCGGCATTATTTTGCGGCGTTAGGGCAACATCCAGAGGAATTTCGATTTCTGCCATATTTTCATCATAAAAGTTAGGCACCCTAACACAAGGCACACCTGATGGAATAAGATATAAATTCGCCTTTATAAGCTCCCCGTAGATACGCAGGTGCTCTCGGTTTTTGCACTCCTCAAGCTCCTTAAGGCGAAGATTCAACCTCTTATTAGCCCTTGCAAGAAGATTATTCACAAGGCGATTCAGTTCCCCCGATGCCTTAGCTATGCGGCTAAGACTATCTCGCTCGCCGTAAAAAGCATCCAAAAGGCTACTGTAATCCTCAAACTCCGCAATCTTATAAAGATTTCCGTACTGCGTTATGGGATAAAACGAAAAATCCTTGGGAACGGAATTTTCATCGGTTAGCATAATGGGTTTGCCGCCGTTTTTCAAGGCATCTGCCAATAGCTTTATTTCTCTATAAAGAGGCTCATCATCGGCGATTTCGGTGGTAAGGATATCGTTGCCGAAGGCGCGGTGGCAAAGCTCTCTGCAAATAAGGGGAGATAGCCCATCGCAAACAGCTAAAAGCGCCTTGCTTAAAGGCATTTCATTCTGATTTCTTACTAAGCTTACTATCTCAGCTTCATCAGTTAAGGTTATATCCCTTTTAGGCTGAGCCTCGGGATACTCATATTTAGCCCCCGGGAGAATCAGGCGTTTAGCCGTTTCAATATCGCTACGGCGAACAGCATCTATGATTCTGCCATCGGCTCCGAGCATAATAATATTACTCTGATTGCCTATAAGCTCACAGATTATTTTAAGATTAACCCTATCCCCCATCTCATTGGTGGCTTCAAAGGAAAATTCTATAATTCGTTCTGTTTTGGGTTGGGTAACTGCGATAATTTTAGCCCCCGAAAAGTGCTTTCGCAAGAGCATACAGAAATTAGGGGGCACTGCAGGATTTTCGGGCTTTGATTCGGTAAAATTAACCCTTGCGGCAGATGGTCTTGCGCTCATCAAAAGTCTCTTCGCAAAGCCTTTTTTGCGCAACAAGAAAACCAACTCATCACGGGATGGTTGGTAAACCTTATCAATATGGCAATCCACAGCCTCATTAAGCTCGGCTGTGAGTTTTTTTACAAAACCGCCATCAAGTGCCATCTGCTTCCTCCAGAATTGCTTTTAATTTAATGGCAGTAGCAAGAGCCCGATTCCGCTCTTCTTCCTTGCCATCAACATTTATTAAATCATCTGCGCATTTTTGGCAGATGTTATACTGTTTTTCTATGTAACGGATATTATCCTTCTTACCTGTATCAAGAATACCGATTCTTTTTTCAGTATCACTCAAGGTTCTTTTTTCACCCGTAAAGCTTACCGCCATAACCGAGTAAAGCTTGCGGTTTTCCTCCACAGCCTCTTCCCTTTCCACCAAGAAACCGTTTTGCGCAAGATATTCTCTTAAATAAAAAGCGGCGGTGGTGGGCTGAAGAATGAGCCTTACCGAGCCATCCTTCAAAAAGGGCGTTCTTTCAATTATACCTGCTATAACCTCACCACCCATACCTGCTATAATAACGTTATCGGCGGCCTCTCGGGCAACGGCTGAAAGCCCGTCACAAAAGACGAGCTTCACATTACCCACACCTAATTTTTCTAAATTCTTCTGCGCGTTTTTAAGGGGCTTTTCGTTTATATCGGTGCCTGTAACCAAGCCATATTTCCCCGATAAAGCAAAATGGGCAAGCAGGTAGCCATGGTCGGTACCAACATCACAAACGCTCTTACCCTCCACAGCAAAGGATGCAAGGAGGGTAAGTCTTTGGCTTAGCTGCCTCATTATTTATCGGCAAAGAAAGCGTTAAGCTTAGCAAGCAGAGCATCACAATCGGTGCCGTGAACGGCGCAGGCCTGCTCAATGCTCTCGCCTCTTGAAGCGGGGCATCCAAGGCAATGCATACCTATTTCAAAAAAGTAGGTAGCGGCGCCTCTATCAATATCAAGCACATCGCCGATAAGCATATCTTTAGTAATCTTCATAAGTTAAAATTCCTTTCAGAATAATTTTGGTTCTTTATCTAAATCCACGCGAGAGTGGTTATAAAGCTTACGGTTATCTAGGGCCCATACCCTTGCGGAAAACTCGCCTTTGTTAACCGAAGTTACCGCATCCTTCATCTCATATATTCTTGAATCCATAAGGTCAAGCTGAGAGAGAAGCTCGGCTTCGATAAACATAGGTCTTACAGCGGCGCCGAACTCAGGCTCGCCGTGATGGGAGAGAACCATATGCTTAAGCAGGGTGGCGGTATCACGGTTGATGCCAAGCTTTTCGGCATATTTATCAATCTTTGAAGCTCCCATGGCAAGATGGCCTAAAAGGTTACCCTCTACCGAGTAGCTTTCGGCTATGCCCGTTTCGTTTACCACAAATTCCTCAAGCTTTGAAATATCGTGAAGCATAGCGCCTGAAATCAGCAATTCCCTATCTATAAAGGGATAAACCTCGCTCACCATTTCGGCTAAGCGAACAATGGATAACGTATGCATCAGAAGGCCTCCGCGGAGGGCGTGGTGCAGCTTATATGCCGCAGGCCAATATAATAAAGCCGTTCTGTTATCCTCATAAATTGCGGTAACTATTCTTCTTAAATCGCTATCCTCAAAATCCTCGGCAATAGATAAAAGCTCCTTATACATATCCTCCGAAGAGAATGCTACGGTGGGGATAAAATCCTCAACATTAACATTATCCTGATCTATGCAATGGCGGATACGCTCAATCCTTAACTGATCTACGCCGTTATACTGGGAAACGGTACCCCTTATTTTAACCAGATCGTTATTTTTATATTCGCCGTGCTCTTCGGCGGTATAACGCCAGAGCTTGCCGTTTATCTCCCCATCCTTATCGGCAAGGGTGAAATCAAGGTAGCTATCACCCTTAGAGGAGGTTTTCTGCTCAACGGTTTTTACAAGGCAAAAGCCCTCTACTCTGCCCGTATTATCAACAGGTGTAAAATTCATAAGAACACCATCCTTCTTACTTTTTCAGATTGCTTTTATCAAAAATATTATACTTTTTAAGTAAAATTACTGTGGGGATACCGAGAATTACGCATATTATAAATTCACTGGCTCCAACCGAGAGAGCGGTTAAGCCAAAGCCCCATGGGGTAGCGCTGAGCATATAAAGCTCAAGACCTATTATCACAGCATTAAATACTACGGGGGAGAGCAGTGATAAAAGCGGTATTCTCTTTATACAAACATTTCTGAGCAGATAGGTAACAACCGCCGCCAACAATGTAGCAAGGGTACCGAATACCATATCTGCCGCATTAAAGGAGGCTATATTTGCTATAAAGCAGCCTACTGCAAGACCGGGTATAGCCGCAGGGGTAAATATGGGAAGCACCGTTAAAATCTCGGCTATTCTGAACTGCAACGCTCCATAGGAGAAGCCTATACCCGCAAGGGTAAGTCCTGCGTAAGCGGCGGCTATAAGGGCGCCCTCTACCAAAAATCTAATTTTTCTTTTCCGTTCCATTAAATTGCCTCACAAGGATTTATAAAAGTTAACTGCAAGCTCATCGCAACGCTCGTTTTCGGGATGGCCTGCATGGCCCTTTACCCACTCTATAGTAACATCGTGGATTTTAAGTAACTCTAAAAGCTTTTCCCAAAGGTCAATGTTAAGGGCGGGCTTTTTATCTGCCTTGCGCCAACCGTTCTTTTGCCAGGAAGCCGCCCAGCCTTTAGTGATACCATCCGCCACATATTTTGAATCGGTGACAAGCCTTGCTTTGCAAGGCTCCTTAAGAGCAGAAAGAGCTTTAATTACGGCGGTTAACTCCATACGGTTGTTGGTGGTTTCCTTTTCGCCGCCCGAAAGCTCCTTCTCCCTACCCTCATAACGAAGGATGGCTCCCCAGCCTCCAGGGCCGGGATTGCCCGAACAGGCGCCATCGGTAAAAATCTCTACATATTTTAACATATTATATTACCCTTTTCAATACTTTCTGTAGCTTCCCACAACCTTGCCAAGCACCGAAGGCTTTTCGGGGTAAATGGGTGAGAAATCGGGATTTTCGGGGAGAAAAACAATACTTCCATCCTTATTTATGCTAAGGCGTTTTACGGTTGCCTCATCCCCATCCATACCTATAACGATATCTCCGTTTTTGCAGGGGGCATTTTTATCGGCAACCACAATATCTCCATCTAAAATTCCTGCATTTTTCATACTAAGGCCCGAAACCTTAAGGGCAAAAAGCCCCTCCGAGCTTTTGGTGGGATAAGGTATATAATCCTCTATCTGCTCAACCGCAAGTATTGGCTGACCTGCAGTTACCTTGCCCACAAGGGGAACCATTGCGGAATCATAGCCGCTATCAATCTGAATAGCTCTCGAATAACCCGCGTTTCTTGTTATGTAGCCACCCTCCTCAAGCGTGCCTAAAATACCGTGGACTGTGGAGGTGGATTTAATTCCCGTAGCGTTGCAGATTTCTCTTACAGTTGGTGGAATACCCTTTGACATCTGCTTTACAAGATAGTTATAAACATCGCTTTGTTTTTGGGTTAAAGGGGTTTTTGACATAAAGCTCTCTCCTTGCGAACATTTATTCGTTTTTATTATAACATTCATTCCTCTTTGTTGCAAGGTTTCTTTGTAAAAAATATTTCTTTTATGCCGAGAGCCGCTATAAATCCGCCGAAAAGCTTTGCCAACCACTCGCTTCCTATGATATTCGCAAGGTATATACCTGCGAAAGCGCCTATCATACCCCCTATGGCTATGGGGATAACTGTTTTCCATTTTATCTGCTTTTTTACGGCATAAATAATTACTGCCGTAAGGGCTATCGGTATAAAAAATATCAGATTTATGCCCTGAGCCCTCAGCTGTTCGGTTTCGAGGAATACAGTAAGATAGATTATGAGCACCGCTCCTCCGCCGAGGCCCATACCTCCTATTATTCCCGATAAAAGCCCTGCTAAAAGGGCGCCCATATTCATCTTAAAATCAGGCGGATACCTGCATAAACCATAAATCCGCCGAATATTCTTTTAAGCCACAGGGGAGAAATTTTCTTTAAGGCAAGGGTGCCCAGTACCGCGCCTATAACGCCTGCAGGGATAAAGCCTAGGGCATCGGTTAGGTTTACATAATCCCTTAAAAGATATACTATTCCGCTTAAAACCGTTATTGGAAGAATAACCGCTACCGCATTTGTATGGCTTTCCTTGACAGAGAGCCCCGTTCCTTTAAGCAAAGGCACCGCTATCATTCCACCGCCTGCGCCGAAGCAGCCGTTTACGATACCGATAGCCATGCCTTTAAGGGTAAGACCCGCTGTTTTCATCAATTTTTTCTTCATTCTATCACCCGTAATATTCTTACCGAAAAGATATAATAATATTATTTATTAAAAAACTCTTCTCTTTTGCTCAATTATTTGATATAATAATTACGATTATGATAAAAACAAGGGCAGGTGCGGCAATATGCAGGTAAATATTGATGGCCTTAATTTAGAATATATTGATGAGGGAAGCGGAATACCCGTTTTGCTTCTGCACGGTTGGGGCTCCTCCTATGATGTTTATAAAGGCGTTATCTCCGCCCTTAGTGACCGTTGCCGTTTGGTAGCCCTTAATTTCCCTGGCTGTGGTAACAGCGATACTATGGAAAAGCCTTGGAACATTGATGATTACTGCAACCTTGTTATTAAATTTATAAGGGCAGTTGGTCTTGATAACCCTATACTTATCGGACACTCCCACGGCGGCAGGGTGATACTTAAGCTTGCAGGCGCAGGCTTACTCAATCCCCCTAAAATAGTTTTGCTTGATTCGGCGGGCATTGTGCCCAAAAAGAGCTTTAAGCAGAAGATGCGGGCCAAAAGCTTCAAAGCAATTAAGGCAATACTTACTATGCCTTTTCTTAAAAACAGCTGCGAGGGGCTTCTTAACAAGGCGCGCGCCCATTATGGCTCTGCCGATTACAATGCGGCTCCTCCCGTTCTTCGCAACACTATGGTAAGCCTTGTCAACACGGATTTAAGGGATATTGTAGGCAACATCTCCTGCCCCACCCTTCTTATCTGGGGTGAGAACGATACCGCCACTCCCCTTAGCGATGCCAGGCTTTTGGAAAAGCTTATTCCTGATGCAGGGCTGTGTGTAATAAAGGGCACGGGGCATTACTCCTTCTGTGAAAAGCCCTATGAAGCCCACGCCATACTCAGAAGTTTTATAAAATAAGGTAGGTTATTATGGAACTTGAATTATTAGCCGTTACGCTGACTATAATTTTCTCCGCTCTTGCGGGAATCTTCTCTCAGGTAAAGCAGCTGCAGATGCTACAGCAGAACTCATATTACCCATCAAGGTATATGAAATGGGTGCTTAATTCCTTTTCAAATGAGCTTATGCTCAATACCTTTGTTTTTTGCGTATCAAGTGTGCTCTTTGCATTTGGCAGGTATTTTGCCGAGGCCTCTCTTCTGGCGGTTTTCGCTATATGGAAGCTCACGGATGCCATAAACGTGCAAAGAACATCCATCAAAAAGCTTGTTTTTACGGGCCGCGTTAAAAGGCTCTTTGCCGCCGCGATAATTATTTTTGCTCTGCTTTTTATTCTTTTTAAGCTTAATTTCAGAGCATTTACCTATTGCGTTGTTATATCGGTACTTTTCGGAGTGGTAGCCCCCATATTCACATTAGTTTTATGGCTTGTTACCAAGCCTATAGAATGGGGCTTTGGCCGTTATTATATAAATGATGCAAAGAAAATTCTCAAAAGGCAGAAGGGCCTTACCGTAATAGGCATTACGGGCAGTTACGGCAAAACCACTACCAAGTTTATACTTAACCGAATTTTGAGCGAAAAATACAACACACTTTGCACCCCGCAGAGCTTCAATACCCCAATGGGTGTTGTTCGCACTATAAGAGAAAAGTTAAGACCGCAAACTCAGGTTTTTGTTTGCGAGATGGGCGCCAAGAAAAAGGGTGATATAAAAGAGATTTGCGATATAGTAAATCCCAATCACGCCATTATAACCTCGGTAGGTCCTCAGCACCTTGATACCTTCAAAACTGTTGATAGGGTTTTTGCCACCAAGTTTGAGCTTGCAGATGCGGTAGCCAAAACAGGCGGTACCTGCCTTGTTAACGGTGATAGCGAGGAAATTGCCAAGAGGCTTAAAGGTAGATGCGATGTTATCCCCTTCGGTGAAAATACTAAATACTTTGCCTCTGACATTAAATACAGCGCCAATGGCTCCTCCTTTAACCTGCATCTTGATGGCAGTAAGATATCGGTTACCACAAGGCTTTTGGGTAAGCACTCGGTTGCCGATATTGTAGCCGCCGCCGCTCTTGCCCATATTTTAGGCGTGAGCGCCGAGGATATAGCCTTTGCCATAGCCTCTCTTAAACCCACCGAGCACCGTTTGGAGCTTAAGGCCTTCCATAAAGGCTCCTTGCTTATTGATGATGCCTATAACTCAAACCCCGAGGGCTGTATAGAGGCTGTAAACGTTTTAGGAAGCTTTGAGGGGAAGCAAAAGGTTATTATCACACCCGGTCTTATTGAGCTTGGTAAAAAGGAATACGAATGCAACTTTAATCTCGGTCTTGAAGCCGCAAAATTCTGTGATATAATAATCCTTGTGGGCGAAAACCGCTCAAAGCCCTTAAAAGAGGCTATTGATACCACCCCCTTTGATAAGGAAAAGGTTTATATTGCAAAGAGCTTTAAGGAGGCCCTTGATATATATCTTTCCTTTGCGGATGAAAACAGCGTACTCCTTATAGAAAACGATTTACCCGATAACTATCTCAATTAAAAGAGGTCTTTTATATGAAAACAAACATTGCAGTATTCTTCGGTTGCCGCTCGGTTGAGCACGAGGTTTCTATTATCTCGGCAGTTCAGGCTATGCGCTCCATAAACCGAGAAAAGTATGATGTTACCCCCGTATATGTGGCTAAAAACGGCTCTATGTATGCAGGCGATAATCTTTTTGATATTGAAAACTATTCCGATATCAACAAGCTTATAAGCGAAGCAAAGCCCGTTACCCTTATAAGAGAGGGCAAGGGTATTGTTATCCGCTTCCTCGATAATAAGCCCTTCAAAAAGCAGAAAGATATTGCCGTTGACCTTGCCTTCCCCATTGTTCACGGCACCAACTGTGAGGATGGTAGCATTGCAGGTTATTTTGAATTTTTAGGTCTTCCCTATATAAGCTGTGATGTTATCTCGGCGGCTGTGGGTATGGATAAAGCGGTGTTTAAGGATGTTCTTAAAAGCGCCGATCTTCCCGTGCTAGATTGCATTACCTTCAGGGCCCGTGAATATGCGCTCAACAAGGATGCTCTTACAAAAAGGATAAGTGAAGAAATCGGCTATCCTCTTATTATAAAGCCCGTTAATTTGGGCTCAAGCGTTGGTATTTCCAAAGTTAAGAATGAAAATGAGCTAATTGATGCCATAAATTTAGCCTTCTCCTTTACCGACCGTATTTTAGCCGAAAAGGCAATAGAGGATTTAAGGGAGATAAACTGCTCGGTTTTAGGCGATGCGGATAATTGCGAAGCGAGTGTTTGCGAAGAGCCCATTATGCACGATGAAATTCTTTCCTATGATGATAAATATAAAGGTGGCGGCAAGAGCGAAGGCAGTAAGGGAATGGCTTCCTTAGGCCGAAAAATTCCCGCCGAGATAAGCGAAGAAAAGGCAAACGAAATCAAGGCTCTTTCCTGCGATATATTCAAGGCTATCGGCGCCTCGGGTGTTGTTCGTATAGATTTCCTTTACGATACCAAAACCGATAAGGTTTATGCCAATGAGATTAACACCATCCCAGGCTCCCTTGCTTTCTATCTGTGGGAGGCTACGGGCCTTAGCTACACCGATATGCTTGACCGCCTTGTTGATATTGCATTCAAAAGGCAACGCAACCGCGATAACCTTACCTTCACCATAGAAACCAATATTCTTTCGGGAGTTTCCTTTGGCGCTAAGGGCAGTAAGGGAGCAAAGCTTTGATATGACAAAACTGCTTATTAAACTTTTTGTTAAGGATAGCGGTAATGTAAAGGATAAAAGCGTTCGTAACGCCTACGGAAATTTAGCCTCGGTTACGGGAATAGTTTGCAATATCATTCTGTGCCTTATGAAGATAATCATAGGGGCTATAGTTTCGAGTATTTCCATTATCGCTGATGGACTTAATAACCTTTCGGATATGGGCTCATCAGTTATATCCTTTATCGGCTTTAAGCTGGCAGGTAAGCCTGCCGACCGCGACCATCCTTTCGGCCACGGAAGAATTGAATATATGTCGGCATTTATTATTTCGGTGCTTATTTTAATAGTTGGCATCAACCTGCTTATAAACTCGATTAAAACCCTTATAAGCAGAAGCGGCGCCCCCGTTTATGATATATGGACCGTTATAATACTTACTATATCAATCCTTATGAAACTGTGGATGTTCTTCTTCAACCGAAAACTTGGCAAAAAGATAGATTCCTCGGCGCTTATTGCAACGGCTAAGGATTCGGTTAACGATGTTGTAGCAACCCTTGCCATTCTCGTTTCCTGCCTTTTAAGCCGTATTTTTGCCCTGCCCTTCAATCTTGATGCGGTTATGGCCATTCTCGTTTCTGTTTTTATTATCTACGCAGGTTTGACCTCCGCCAAGGATACCACCGATCAGCTTTTAGGCGGTCCTCCCGATAAGGAGCTTATAAAGGATATAGAAAAGGTTATCTCCTCATTTGAGGAGTTTGTGGGAATACACGACCTTATAGTGCACAACTACGGCCCGGGAAGGCAGCTTGCCTCCGTTCATGTTGAGGTGCCCTATAATATAAACATAGTTGAGTGCCATGAACAGATAGATATATGTGAAAAAAAGGTGCTCGAAGAAACGGGCGTTGAATTAGTTATTCATATGGACCCCATTGATACCGATAACGATGCGGTATCAGAGGCAAGAGCAAGAATGAGCGATGCTATTAAAACCATCGATGAGCGTATGACTCTCCACGATTTCCGTATGACTCCTATGGCAAAAAACCGCACCAACCTTATATTTGATGTGGTGGTGCCCTCCGATTTGAAATTAAGCGATAAGGAGCTTAACGAAAAAATCGGTGTGCTTGCAAAGGAAATAAACGAAACCTACTGTTGTGTTATTACCTTTGATACAGATTATATAGGAGATTGAAAGGCTTGATGTTAAACCTCAAGCCTTTTTATATTTCAATATTTATAACGGTTTTACCCTTTTTCTCTGATAATTCCTTAAACTGAGCGGCTCCCCCTATAACCCTATTTACATAGGTTATAACAAAATCGGATTTTTCTATCATCCACCGATTACGTTTAACGATGGCAAATTTAAGCGGCGCTTTTTCTATACCCTCGGGATAAA
>JAFTWW010000015.1 GCA_017465085.1 Clostridia bacterium
AAGGTACAAAACCGACGCAATCTTGGCAACCTCGGAGGGCTGAAAGTTTATAGGACCTATGACCAGCCACCGTTTAACATCCATTCCGCTTACCATAGGCGGAAGAATAAGCAAAGCTCCAAGCATAATTATCGTTACCGCATAAATAATCCAAGCAAATTTACGCCAAATATGATAGTCGATTTTTGAAAAAACCAGCATTGCAACAACTCCGACAGCGCCAAACGCCGCCTGACGGGTTATAAACTTATAGCTGTTATCATAATAAGCTAAAGAATAGGCATAGCTTGCGGAAAAAAGCATTACAAGCCCTATCGTAAGTAAAATAAGTACTAACGATAAAAAGGTTATGTCAAGTCTTCCTCCCCTTTTAATCTTTGATTGCCTGCGCTTTGCAGACTCAGCCATACCTATACCCCGCTTTCGAAATTATAAATTAAATAAAATAGGAAGCAACGCTATAGCAGAGCCTACAGCCGCCGCCAAAGAAAATATAAATACTATCTTGCTCTCGCTCCAACCGCACATCTCAAAATGATGATGAATGGGAGACATTTTGAAAAGTCTTTTTTTAGTTTTCTTATACCATGCCACCTGAAGCATAACCGAAAGAGCCTCCAATAAATACACACATCCGGCTAAAATCAGTAAAATCGGTCTTCCCATACCAAACGAAATCGCTACAACCATTCCTCCAAGGAACATTGAACCGGTATCCCCCATAAACACCTTTGCCGGCTTTGCATTCCATACAACAAAGCCTACACAGGCACCTGCCAAAGCAGCCGAAAGCGTATTCATTCCCATATTATAAAGGAAGCCGGACCCCAACATAAACGCACAGGAAACAACCAAGGTTACAGAAGATGCAAGACCGTCTATACCGTCAGTAAGGTTTACAGCATTGGTGAAGCCGTAAATAAACATAAGCGCAATCGGCCAGAAAAGAAGTCCTGCGCCGTGAAAAATATCAACATCCCCTATAAAAGGAATATATGTTGTGTTCATTCCTGCAAGTTCGAGGGTTGCAAGATAACCTGCGGACACCAAAAGCTGTAAAAAGGTTTTCTGTTTTGCGGTAAGACCGAGATTTCTTTTTTTAACAACCTTTATATAATCATCAAAGAATCCAATTGCTCCCATACCGAGAGCCAGACCTAATCCTGCCAGCAAAACCACGAGGCGGTAAGAGGTTTGAAGCTCAGAAACAAATCTGCCGCCTGTTAAAGCGGAATATCCAAAAGCAACAGCCACAGAAAGCACAACACCCGCAACTATCATAACTCCGCCCATAGTAGGGGTTCCTTGCTTATCCTTGTGCCAATTAGGACCTATATCAAGTATAGTCTGCCCAAATTTCAGCTTTCTTAAATAGGGTATCACTATGTACCCTAAAAGCGCCGTTACTGCAAAAGCAACCAGTGCTGCGATTACGGGAGTAAAGTCTCTCATTTTTATCACCCTTTTAATTTAATTCTTGCAAAGCCTCGGCAACAACCTCGCGTTCATCAAGGTGGATTGTACCCTCTCTTAAAATCTGATAGGTTTCGTGACCCTTGCCTGCCAAAACTATTATATCATCTTTTTTTGCATTTGAAACAGCAAATTTTATAGCCTCGATACGGTTGGGTATAACCTTATACGGGGTCTTTGTTCCAGCCATACCTACGAGTATATCGTCGATAATAGCCTGAGGGTCTTCGGTTCTCGGATTATCACTTGTTACAATAACATAATCTGCATTATGAACCGCTATATTACCCATAATCGGGCGTTTAGTTTTATCTCTGTCCCCTCCACATCCGAAAAGAACTATCAATCTGTTCTTTTCACATTCCTTAAAGGTTGAAAGTATATTTTTAAGTCCGTCGGGAGTGTGAGCATAGTCAATAATAACCGTAAAATCCTTGCCTGTAGGAACAGATTCCGCTCTTCCCTTTACACCTTCAAGAGCGGACAAGCCTGCTGTTACTGTCTTTATCGGTATTCCTGCTTCCAAAGCGGCTATTGCTGAACACATAGAGTTATAAACAGTGAATTTACCGCCTGTTTTTACGCTTATATGATTAATTGAAGTATCACTTACAAGCTCATACTCAACGCTTGCAGGCTTATAATTAATACCTTTTGCGCTGTAGGTTGAGTTGTTTCCAAGTGAATAAGTTACTATCTTACAGTCAAGTCCCTCAGTAAGTCTTAAAGAATATTCATCATCGCTGTTAATTACCGCTGTTTTGCACATACGGAAAAGCTTTTTCTTGGCATCAAGGTAATTATCCATTGTTATATGGTAATCAAGATGGTCTTGAGTTAAATTAGTGAAAATTGCAACCTCAAAATCGAGATTATAAACTCTGTTCTGATGAAGTGCGTGAGACGAAACCTCCATAATAACATAGGTACAGCCCTTAGCTTTCATAAGAGCGAAAAGTGAGTTAAGCTCATAAGCATTCGGAGTTGTATTATGAGAAGCCACTATCTCCTCGCCTATCATATTTTGGATCGTGCCTATAAGACCTACCTTAAAACCGGCGGTTTCTATTATTTTTTTAAGCATATATGTAACGGAGGTCTTTCCGTTAGTTC
>JAFTWW010000001.1 GCA_017465085.1 Clostridia bacterium
AAAAAAATATCCGTTTTCACATCAACACCTCAGTTTAAGTATTGACATAAAAACGGAATATAATTATTTTTCAGAGTCTTTCAAAATCATCCACACTAAGCACGAAAACTGTGGCGCCCTTAACCTCGGTTTCTGCCGAAACATCGGTTGGCATCATTCCTCTGCCGAAGGAAGAATCCGTGGGAGATAATTTCTTTCTTGTTATACTGTGCTTACGGATAATGCTTTTTACCTCCTCTACCTGATTATCCTCCGTGCCGATAAGAAGCGTTGTATTGCCTGTTTGCAGGAATCCGCCTGTGGTGGAAAGCTTGGTGATGGAATAACCCGCTCTCGTAAGCTCCCCTGAAACGAGGGCGGAATCATCGTTGTTTACAATAGCTAAAATTAGTTTCATTTAACCTTTCTCCTGATTTCTATAAAATATAATTTGCAATGCTTCGGTAATCTATCTCATCAAGGTTTGGGATTTCATAGCGGTTATCGTTGGTATCCCTTATAAGTACTCTTCTATCGAAGAGCACCGTAATACTGCGGTAATAATCGGTGACCTCAAAGGAGCATATTCCCCTATCGGTATCTACCTCCAGCCTTAAAACGCCATTCTTTTCATTCGCGCTTATTATCTCGGTTATTTTAGGAATAAAATAGTGCTGATAAATAACTTCCTCTACAGCCCTTTTACTTTCGGGCATAAGATTCTTAAGGTTTCGTATCACTGCCGCCTCCGCTCTGCCCTTTAGCAATGTTATATAACCGTGGGCTCCCGAAATGGGAAACAGGCAACGGGGTGTGAGCCCCTCTAATCTTTCGCCCGTATAAAGCTCCACATCAAGCAGCATATCCTCCCGCTTTGTTATTTTAGCGTTATCGTTTTCTATATATATGCGTGACATTTAATCACCTACATTTCAATAATATCAGATTTTTTGTTATTTGCAAGTCCCTGAATTTCTACTAATCGGTAATACTTACCCTTTTTAGCCATAAGCTCCTCGGGAGTACCGCACTCGATAATTCTGCCCTTATCCACCACAACAATCTTATTGGCTTTGCGAAGGGTTGAGAGCCTATGGGCGATCATAATGGTAGTTCTGCCTGAAATAAGTCCCTCGATAGCGCCCTGAATTAAGTGCTCGGTTTCACTATCCACCGAGGCAGTAGCCTCATCAAAAACAAGTATAGAAGGATTTTTCATAACCGCGCGGGCAATGGAAAGCCTCTGCTTTTCTCCGCCCGAAAGTCCCGTTCCGCGCTCACCTAAGACCGTATCATAGGCATCGGGCATATTGCAGATAAATCCGTGGGCATTGGCGATATCCGCCGCGTTTATAACATCCTCTACCGAGGCAGATGGATTTGAAAATGCGATATTATTAAATATGGTATCGTGGAACATTAGCGGCTCTTGCTGAACAAAGCCTATCCTTGAGCGGTAATGCTCAAGCTCAATATCCTTTATATTAACGCCATCCACAAGGATATCACCCTCGTAGCCATCATACATACGCATAAAAAGGTTAATAAGGGTGCTCTTGCCCGAGCCCGTTGTACCTACTATGCCCACTATATCTCCCGGCTCAATGGTAAGGTTAATATTATCAAGGGTTTTGGTGGTTTTATCGAAGGAGAAATTAACATTCTTAAACTCAATCTTACCCGCAAAATTCTTAATATCTGTACGCTTACCGAAATTTGCCTCGGGATCGGCATCTATTATATCAAGAACTCTCTCGCAGGAGGTGAGGGCGTGCTGATAGCTATCCGATAGATTTGCAAAAAATCTTACAGGGTTATAGAACATAGATGCGTAGGATATAAAGGAAACAAGTAATCCTACCGTCATCCCGCCGACATTATCCATAGCCCAGCTTCCGCCGAATGCCCAGATTGCAAGTGAGCCGCAGGACATAAGCATTGTATATATATGAGGGAATATAGTACCTAAAGCGGCGGCTTTTTTATTTTCATCAAACCAGGTTTCGTTATATTTATCGAACTTATTTATTGTTCTTTTCTCTGCTGTAAATGATTTAATTACCCTGATACCAGGCAGCGAATCGGTGAGCATATTGCTTACCTTTGCCCATTTACGCCATATCCTCTGATAAATAGGCCTTACCTTATTACCGAAATATCGGGAAAGGAGAACTACCACGGGAACGGGGGTTAAGGAAAGGAGGGCTAGTTTCCAGTTAAGGCTTATCATTATAACAACAATTCCCACCATAGTGCATATCTGCACTATTGCCTCCTGCGTTATGGTCATTAAAAAGGAGTTTATGGTGGAGGTATCGCCGCTTATCCTTGAAATTATTGAGCCCGTGCTTGTTTTATCATAAAATGCTACAGGCAGATACTGCGCCTTGGCATAAACATCGCTTCTGAGCCTTGAGGTTATGCGGTTGCCTGCATTTCGCACAAGATAGCCTCTTACAGAGCCTAAAACGCCCTGCATAAGATAGAGCAGGAAAAGTCCTACCACCAATATATAAAGGTAGCGGCGGTTATTATTGGGTAAAACTTCATCAACCAGAAGCTTTGTTATATAAGGGGGAACTAACTGGGAAGCTGTTGCAAGTCCCGACATAAAAAGGCATAAAAGCAGTACCCATTTTTGCGGAGCAATATAGGTCCACAGCTTCTTAAGGAGCTTGCCCTTGCCCATACAGTTAACACAGTCAGCGCCCGGGCGGATAAGTGTTCTTCCGCATTTGGGGCAGCAACAGATAAGCTTTTCAACGCCTGCTACCACACGGCCTATTGCCTCACCCGAATCCTCGCCCGCGGCAATAAGGTTTAACTGCTCCGCCACGGATTCCATAAGGTTTACTATGGAGAAGCTAAACCGCATTACCCGCTTATCATTTACAGCAAAAACCGCATTACTGTACATACGGGTAACACCTGCGCTCTTAACATCCCCATAGGCAATAAAAAAGCTATTGTCGGAATCTGCTGACTCAACGCAGAAAAGACGACGGTCTGTTAAGACCAACGCCGATTCCCCGTATTGTGAGTCAAGCAAGATATCGCCAACAATAGCAACTATTGCCTTTTCGTTTGCTTCCATTAAGTTTTCCACTCGTTGTCGCAAACTTTCGGGTAAAGGTTTATTACATCGCAAATCATCAAAACGCATAATAAGCACCTCCGGTTAAAAACCGTTTTTTCGAGGTATTTATAACACATACTTTTTTGAAAATCAACACTTTTTGAAATTTCTTTTCATAAAAATTATTTTTGAGGATTTTACTTAATTTTTTAAGGTTTTTGGGGCGATTTAGTTAATCCACCTTCATACGAAGCATCGAACCTGCCTTGATTTCTCTATCGAAGGGAATCTTTACCTTCATCATAGGATGGTTGGCGGTTTCAATACCCTCGCCTTTTTCGTTTTTAAGAATATCGGTAGGCACAGCAAAGGGAACGGAGCCTGCCTCTAAGCAATCAAGGGTCTGACCTCTTAAGAACTTATTTTTAACCGTGGCTGAAATATGGCCATCCTCATAGGAATCCACTACCGCGGCTACGGCATAATCCCTTATATAACCTGCATTTTCATAGGTCTGAGCGTTTTCGGGGGCACCGAAATAAAAGCCCGTTGAATAGGTGCGGTGGCTCATTTTATTAAGCTCCTGCTCTACCCACAAGGGCAGCTCCCACTCGCCATTGCTCAGCTTAAGGCTATCAAGGGCGCCTCTGTAAGCGTTGGCGGTAACGGCAACATAATACTCGGTTTTGGCTCTGCCCTCAATTTTTATACTATCAACACCCACGCTTGCCATTTTATCAAGATGGTGCGCCATACACATATCGTTGGCATTGAGAATATAAGTACCCTTTTCGGTTTCGGTTATATCAAAATACTGCCCAGGGCGCTTCTCCTCCATAAGTGAGTAGCTCCAACGGCAAGGCTGAGCGCAGTCACCGCGGTTGGCATCCCTGCCTGTCATATAACTCGAAAGCAGGCACCTTGCTGAAAAGGATACGCACATCGCTCCGTGGGCAAAGCACTCTATTTCCAAATCCTTTGGCGTTTCGTTTCTTATCTGCTCGATTTCTTTTAAGGAGAGCTCACGCGCTAAAACTACGCGCTTGGCTCCCATATCATAAAAGGCATTGGCTGTAAGGCTGTTTACTATGCCTGACTGCACCGAAATATGAAGCTCGCATTGGGGGGCATATTTTTTAACAAGACCTATTGTGCCTATATCCCCTGCTATAATAGCATCTGCGCCTAAGGCGTTAACAGTTTCTAAGAAAGCAGGGAGACGCTTCATCTCATCGTTGTGAGGTATTGTATTGCAGGTGATATGCACCTTTTTGCCGAATTTGTGGGCGTATTCTATGCCCGCCTTTAATTCCTCATTATTAAAATTTGCCGAGGCGGTGCGCATGCCGAACTCCTCCCCTGCGATATAAACCGCATCGGCGCCGAAATCAACAGCGGTTTTCAGGCGGATTAAATCACCTGCGGGGCATAAAAGCTCGGGCACCTTAATCGAAGTATTCATAAATCCAGTTGTTTCCTTGTTTAAGTTTGTTTATGGTTGCGTTCTGCTCCCCTATTGTTTTATGGAAATAGAAATTTCCCTTGCTATCGGTAACAAAATAATAATAGGGTGAATTTTCTGTGGGGTCAAGAGCCGCCTTAATGGCATCGATACCGGGCGAGCAAAGAGGTCCGGGAGGAAGACCTATTACATTGTAGGTGTTGTATCTTCCATCATCCTCCGCAAAGGATTCACCGTAATAGCAGGTAGGAGAAGAGCCGAGAGTTGTGAAGCTTTGGCTATTTAAGCGGTTATAGAATACTGCGGCAACATCCTTCATCTCGGAGGTATTGTTACCTGCCTCCATCTGAATAATAGAAGCCATAGTGAGAATTTCGTTCATAGAATAGCCTAAATCCTCAGCTTTTTTATACATATCATCACTGATTTTGCTCTGTGATTGCGCTACCATTTTTTCAACTGCTAAAGCGGCGCATTCCTTAGAATCATAGGCATAAAAATTATAGGTATCGGGGAAGAGATAGCCTTCGAGTGAATAATAGGTATCCTTGCTGTTGCAGTTTTCTAAAATCTTGTAATCAAGGTTTGCATTTTTAAGCGCCTCAAAGAAATCGGCCTTTTCGCAAACGCCCTTCTTTTCAAGCAGGGTTGCAATACCCGGTACCACAACATCCTCGCCGTTAACGTTCTTGGTATAATCGTTTATACCCGTTCCCTCAGGGATGGTAACGGTAACGGTTTTGGCCTTTGCGCCCTCATACATCAATTTATCGGCAATAGCAGAGTATCCCACATCATTTTTGAACTCATAGTAGCCGTATTTATACATTCCATCATACCCTTTAAGGCGTGAATAAACCCTGAATGCCAAGGGGTAATTGATGGCTCCCGACTCTTTAAGCTCGTTTGCGATAGCGGTGGTGGATGAGCCCTTTTCAACATCAAGCTCTATATTCTTACCCTTGCCTATACCGATACCCAAAAAATCACAACCGATAAGGGCCACAAAGGTAAGGCACAAAACCGCTACGGCTAAAGCCGAAATAATCACTATCTTTTTAACTGCCTTTTTTTCCATATTCACACTACCCCGAATATCTCATCGAAGCGGATATTTCCTCCGCTTTTTCATTATTCTTTTCCAAAAAACTTAAAATCCTAAAGCCGAAATCATAGGCGGCGCCTGCTCCGCAGGAGGTTATGATGTTTTGATCCTCCACAACCTTTTCATCCGAAACGAAGGCTCCGATTAAATCCTTTTCAAAGCCCTTGAAGCAGGTGGCCTTTTTGCCTTTTAGGAGCTCCTTATGGCCTAATACCGAGGGCGCGGCGCAGATAGCGGCTATAAGGAGATTATTACTGCTGCAATAATCGAGAAGCTCCTGCACAGCGTCGCTCTTTTCAAGGTTTAAGGTGCCAGGCATACCGCCCGGCAGTATTACACCCTGCAAATTATCGGTTGTTATTTCCTTGGCGGTAATATCGCAGATTACGGGGATACCGTGGGAGCCCGTTACGGTTTTATCATCCGTAACGCTTACGGTTTTAACCTCCGCATTACCCCGCCTTAAAATATCGATAGGGGCCATTGCCTCTAATTCCTCGAAGCCTTCTGCTAAAAATACATAAATCATTTAAGTACCTCTTCTAAAATATCTGCCGCGATATCTTCAATAGAGCGTGGCTCACCGCACTTTGCGCAAGGAATGGTGGTCCATCCCGAATAATCAGCGGTGAACTTTGCGGCCAGGCGGCAGTTATTAAGGTATTCAATATCGCTTTCGTGGATATCCTTCTTATCCTCATCGCCCTCGTATCTGTTAGAGAGAAGCTTCTGAGAAACCTCAACGGGCATATCAAGGAAGATTACCTTATCGGGCTTTGGAATACCGATTTTGTTATATTCGAAATCATAAAGCCAATTAAGAAAATCCTCCCATTGCTCCCTCGGTAATTTAGAGGTTTGATGAATGGCGTTGGAGGTGGTATATCTGCCCGATACCACCGTGCCGCCCTTTTCATAAAACTCGCCCCAATTTTCTTTATAGGAGGCGTAGCGGTCAACGGTATAAAAAACCGAGGCGGCATAGGCGTTTACATCACTCGGCTTATCACCGAATTTGCCCGCAAGATACATCTTAACAAGGGCGCTGGAATCACTTTCATACTGAGGGAAGGATACGCTTTTACACTCGATTCCCTTTTCCTTTAAGGCTTTTGGAAGGAGCTCTAGCTGAGTTGATTTACCGCAACCATCAAGCCCTTCAATAACTATAAGTTTACCCATTGTTTTTAAGTTCCTCGTAAATTACTTTCATTTCTCTCGCTCTTCCGCAGGACATTTTGCCTTCGGGGCAGGGACCTGCAACACAGGGAGGACCCGCTTTCTTAAAGAGCTCGGGAGCTACCCCGTTTACAAGCCTTAACATCTGATCTGCCACATCTCTTATCTCCCACTGAGCGCGGGTACAGCAACGGTGGCGGAAGAAATTAAGCAGTGAGCGGGTGTTCATTGTAACAACCATTTTGGTTTCGCAAGCGTTGGGAAGAACGAAACGAGCATCCTCTATGGATTTTTTCTGCGCCATTCTTGAAGCCGCCTTTTCATCCTTGCCCTCGGCTAAAAATGCCGCCTTGTGCTTGAGTGTTAATATCTCGGTTATTTTATCATAGGCATCCTGCGCCGCTTTCATAGATTCCTCGTAAATCTTAAGAGCATCTTCATCCTGCTCAACCTCGGGAGGTGTAACATACTCGAAGCAGCCTTCGCTTACATATCTCTGACTTTTAACCGAATAAGAGGCTATTCTGTGCCTTGTTATCTGGGCTAAGAAGGAGCGGGAAACGCCCTCAATACCAAAGGTAAAGCTGGCGTGCTCAGTGGGACTTTCGTGACCTAAATCCGAAAGCATCTCCACAAAGGAGGCCGCCTTTTCGTTATCAAGACCATCTCTTAGTTCATCTATTCCCGCAGAGCTATAACAAAGCTTTGCGGCAGCTGCCACGGTTTTGGCAGGATCGGGAGTGTAAGCTATTAGTGTTACTTTCGGCATATTATGCATCTCCTGTAAACGAAATTCATAATGCGACATTTTGTCGCATTATGATACATCTTAATTATAGCATATAATCTGTACTATATCAATTTATTTTTTGTAAAATGGTTATAAAAGTATAAAAATTATTTATTAAAAAATTATATAAATTTTTTCAATAAAACTCTTCCTAAGTACGACAAAATATGTTACAATAGAAGCAGAATATAAAAGCGGAGGAGAATTTTATGTCCAGTATAGACTTTAAGCACACTCCCTACGGCGATTTAGCCATTGTTAGTATGAGGGGCTGCGAAGATATTTCAAAGATGGTTGACTACTATCTTAAACAGTGGAGAGGTATTGAGGGTGACCAATCCTTCGTTATTACCCCCAACTGCCCCCGTTTTGGCACGGGTGAGGCAAAAGCAGTTCTTAATCATACGGCACGCGGCCTTGATGCCTTTATTATCTGCGATTGCTTTAACTACAATGTTTCATACAAGATGTATGGACAAACTGTTCCCATGAGCCCCGATGACCATTTCCAAGACTTAAAGCGTGTTATTGCCGCTTTTGGCGGAAAGGCAAGAAGAATTACGGTTATTATGCCTATGCTCTATGAGGGCAGGCAGCACAGAAGAACCGCAAGAGAATCTATGGATTGCGCTATGGCTTTACAGGAGCTTGTTGGTATGGGTGTTAAGAACATCATCACCTTTGATGCTCACGACCCGAGAGTTAACAACGCTATCCCTCTTGATGGCTTTGATAATGTTCAGGCAACATATCAGATGATTAAGGCGCTACTTAAGAATGTTCCCGATATCAAGCTTGACCGCGACCACACCATGATAGTTTCCCCCGATGAAGGCGGTATGGGAAGATGTATCTACTACTCCTCTGTTTTAGGCTTAGAGCTTGGTATGTTCTACAAGCGCAGAAACTACTCCATAATCGTTGATGGCAGAAACCCCATCGAAGCCCACGAATTTTTAGGCAACGATATCAAGGGCAAGGATCTTATCCTTGTTGATGATATGATCTCCTCAGGCGAATCCATGCTTGATATTGCATCAAAGCTTAAAGAACGCGGAGCCAACAGAATTTTCGTTTTCTCAACCTTCGGTCTTTTTGTTGACGGACTTGAGAAATTCGATGAATACTACGAAAACGGTCTTATTGATAAGGTATTTACCACCAACCTTATTTATCAGACTCCCGAGCTTCTCTCACGCGAGTGGTACTGCAGTGTTAATATGGCAAAATATATTGCCCTGCTTGTTGATACCCTTAACAACGATAACTCTATAAGCAGTCTACTCAATCCCGTTGACCGAATTAAAAACATCATCGCAAAATACGAAAACAAAGAATAAAACGCAAAACGGCAGGAAAATTTCCTGCCGTTTTTTATATTTTATCCCTCTTTTGTTAAGAATAAAAACGAAAGAGGGTTTTTATATGGGATTAAGAACAGACCTAATAAGTGAAAACACTGCCAATATCAAACAGATTCCCGAGGGTTGTGTAATAGAAAGCTATAAAAAAGGCAGAGTGAATTTTGAGCTCACTCAAGTTTTAAGCGATGAGATTTCCGAAATGTTAGGCAAGCCTAAGGGAAAATATATCACTTTAAGCTTTGACCGACTTGACAGAATCACCGATACCAAGGAGCTTTGCGATGGAATTATTGATTCCCTCGAAAAGCTTTTTGAAAAAAGACCTGAAAGCGTTACTGTTGTAGGTCTCGGCAACAACGATATAACCCCCGATGCCTTGGGACCCCTTACATCAGGAGCTATATTTGCCACAAGGCATTTAAGCGAAGAGTTCAAAGCTAATACGGGGCTTTCGCACCTAGGCTCTGTTTCGGTTATAGCCCCAGGAGTTATGGGAAAAACGGGCATAGAAACACGGGAATCGGTTAAGGCGGCGATAGATTTTATAAAGCCCGATGCAATAATAGTTATAGATGCCTTGGCGGCGGGAAGCACCGATAGGCTCTGCTCTACCTTTCAGCTCACAAACACGGGCATCTCCCCGGGCTCAGGGGTTAAAAACACCCGCAAAGCCTTTAATGAAGAGGCGTTAGGAATACCCGTTATTGCAATAGGTATGCCAACGGTGATAGATTTCGGCGAGGGTGAGAATATGATGGTAACGCCTAAGGATATCGACCTGCTTATCGATAGAGCCGCCGAGCTTTTATCTCTTGCCCTTAACCGCTTTTTACACCCCCATCTCGATAGCAAAACTCTTGCCGCGCTGACATAAAAAAGCTTCGCATTTCATATAATTATTTTGGAATGCGAGGTGGTTTATTCTGGAATACAGATTTGCTTTAATGAGGCTTGTTACGGTGGGAGCGCTGTGCATTGCGGTGGCCCTTACGGGCGCCTTTAATATTTTGTTCCCTGCAGGCAAGGCTGATGTTTTTATTGCCACCGATACACCCCTTACTCCATCGGAAAGCGTGCCGAAAGAAGCGGTTAAGGATGAGGTAAGTGAGGAAACGGTCGAAACTCCTCCGAGCGAAGAGAAAGCCGAGCAGAACACCGAAAGCTTGCCTGCGGCGGCTTCGGGCAATACCCTTGGCAAGATAGTGGAAAAGTTTATAACTCCATATACCGCCAACACATCCTACAATAATGTTTATATAAAAAACAGCACGGGAGTAAATATTGATATAAAAAATCTTTTATCATCTCCCCTTAAGTTCAAGGTGGAGAAGGGCTCTGCTCCCCAAGTACTCATAATGCACACCCACACCACCGAATCCTTTATGAGCGAAAACAGGGATTACTACACAGATTTAGATGGGTCCCGCTCCACAGATGAAGCTAAAAATATGGTGAATCTCGGTAGAATTGTAGCCGATAAATTAAATGCGGCGGGAATAGCAACACTTCACGATGCCACTATGCACGATTACCCCGCCTATTCGGGCAGTTATTCCCGTTCGGCAAAAACGGTTTGCTCATATCTTGAAAAGTACCCAAGTATTAAAATCGTTCTTGACCTGCACCGTGATGCCATAGCTCAGAACGATACAGATAAGGTAAAAATCACCGCCGAAATTGAGGGCAAGAAGGCGGCTCAGGTGATGCTTGTTATGGGTGCGCAATCGGGCTCGGTTACCAACTTCCCAAATTGGAAGGAAAACCTTAAGCTTGCCGTACGGCTACAGCAGAATTTAGAGGTTATGTATCCCTCCCTTGCCCGTTCTATGAGCCTTGTTTCCAAAAATTACAATCAAAGTCTTACAACGGGCTCTATGCTTATAGAAATAGGCACCGATGCCAACACCTTAGAGGAGGTTTCTTATTCGGCGCAGCTGCTCGGTAACGCCCTTGTAAGCACCCTTAATAATTTAACATAAAGGAATTTAAGAATTTATGAAACTGTTTTTCAAAAGCTTTTATATAAGCCTAATTTTATCTTTTTGTATTCTCTTTGCCCTTTTCGGCGTTGCCAAGGCCTACGAGAGCATACGCCTTATCGGCTTCGGAGAATACAAAAAGGCGGTGGAAATTGATAGCGATAGTATAAGAATTTTAGATTTTGAATACAAATTCGAAAACTCCTGAGATTTAGCGTGATACTCCGCTTGGAGTATCACGCAACTCTATTCCCTACGGCGAGTTATATTGCTTCACAGTTATATTCTGCTCACGCCGAGTGATATTCGCTACGCGAGTTATGGGCGAATAGAATATCACTAAGTTCAAAGGACTTAATATCACTTTATTTTGAAATATCTCGCCATAGGCGAGGAATTTTCAAAATAAAATATCACGCTGATGATAGTCAGCATATCACTTAACAGACAAAAAGAAAGAGAAGACTCGTTGCAAACATACGAATCTTCTCTTTTCTGTTGTTAGTGGGTTTGGGCTACCGCCCAACTGTATTTGTACTTACAAATGGGATGCTGGTTCTTAACAAGAATCGAAAGGGTTTTCAAATTTTCCTCTAAGGACATCGCACCTTCTCAGGAGTTTTGTTTTAATCAGCTTTTCTTAGATTTTCTATCGCCTCAATAAAGCCCGACATAAAGGGCGCTATCCACCTGCCCTTGTGCATAAATATCTGGCTGTAATAAACCTGCGTCGTTGTATCAACATCAATAATTTTAAGTGTTCCCTCTTTTAGCATATCAGAAACCGAATGTTCGGGCAAAAAGGCTATACCCGCCCCTTTTTCCACAAGGTTTGAGATCACATAAACACTATCAAGCTCTATTCTTGGAGAAAAGGTCGTATCGTTATGGGCGGCAAGCTCTCTGAGCCTTCCATAGCAGATGCCCTCCCGTTCGGTAACAAGGAATTCTTCTTCCATAATTTCCTTTACGGGTACCTTCTTTCTTTTTGCCATCTTATGCTCCTTTGAGCAAAGAAAAACGAGCTTTTCTCTTCGCACATAGCAGCATTTAAGATCGGGATCGGTATTAAAATTGGTGGAAACATAAACCATATCCAAGCCGTTCTGCTTAAGCTCTTCAATAAGCTCGGGGGTGTGCCCCGTTTTAATTCTTATATCAAGGTTTTTATATCTCTTCTTAAAATCGGGCAGAATATCTGCGATCACACCAAAAAGCAGAGATTCGGAAACGCCTATTCTTAAAACTCCGCCTATATCCTCATTATCCATATCAAGCTCCGATGCTCTGCCCAAAACATCGAGCAGCTCATAGGAATAGGATAAAAACCGCTCGCCGAGATAGGTAAGAGAAACCCGCTTGCCTATTCTATCAAAAAGCGGATAACCAAGCTCCTTTTCAAGCTGTTTTATCTGCATAGTTACGGTGGATTGAACGAAGCTAAGCTCGTTTGCGGCCTTGGTAAAGCTTTTTAGCTCCGCCACCCTTACAAATGTTTTGATGTTGCGAATATCCATAATATCTCCACCTATCAAGAAAATTGATGATTAAGTTCAAAATCTTTCGTTTTGCAAATATAATCTACCATATTATAATGAAAAAGTAAATAGCAAAAAGGAGATTTTACTCGTGAAAAAACAGCTCAAACATATATTTTCTTATATTATAATTTCGGCCCTTGCCCTACTTCTTGCAATTAACTATTACGTTTTCATAATAGAAAACGATTTTGCGCCTGCGGGGCTTAACGGAATCGCAACGATGATTCAGTATAAAACGGGATTCAGCATAAGCTATATGTCCCTTATAATAAACATACCGCTGTGTATTTTGGCCTTCTTTCTTATAAGCAGAAGCTATGCCGTAAAATCCCTTGTGTTCACCCTTGTTTACTCCTTCTTCTATTTGCTTTTACAGAGGCTGGAGCTTAAAGGACTTCAATATGACGCAGGGGGACACGATACAATATTTCCCGTTATAATAAGCGGAGTATTAAGTGGAATTGTGGCGGGGATTTGCCTTAAAAACAACTCGGCAAGCGGAGGAATGGAAATAGTTTCAAAATACATAGGCAAAGTGAGACCTGCGGCTAATTTCTTTATTGTTTCCTTCATTATGAACTTTACAATTGCCGTAATTTCCCTTTTTGTTTACTCAAAAAACGGTACTCTTGATTATAAGCCCATTGCCCTTTGCATAACCTACTGCTTTGTAACCTATTACGTGGGCGACCTCATCATAAAGGGCAGTAAGACCGCATATAAATTCACCGTTATAACCACTCACTCTGATGAAATCATTTCAGATATAACACATCTGCTTAAAAGGGGCGCCACCAAGATAGCCGCCAAGGGAGCCTTTACGGATACACAGAAGGATGTGCTCATCTGTGTTGTTGATAAGCATCAGATCGTGGAGTTTAAGGATATAATCGGCAAATATGATAACACCTTCTCCTTCTATGAAACCGCCAACGAAACCTACGGAAATTTTAAGCATCTAATACATAAATAATAAAAATCCTGAGCTTACCGCTCAGGATTTTATATTTTTATTCCTTAACCTCTTTATTCTCTGCTACAAGCTTCAGGTTTTTAATAAACTTATTGTATGAAGAGGAGGTTATTCTGCCCATATCCACGCCATCTATACTGTATTGATACTTGGTGGCGCTATACTTTGTAAACTTAATTTCAACGGGCTGCCTGCCATCATAGAAGGTAAGCTTAACCGTGGTATCGGGAGCGGCAGATAGCTTCTCGGTACCAAAATCGGAGCAGGTAAGACCTACGAAGCTATAATAGAAATTCTTAAAGTATTCGTACTCAATTTCCTCGCCGTTTCGGGTGATGCCGTAAGGAATTTCTGCATCCTCCTCGTTAACGGTTACATCAAAGCTATAGGTTTCGCCGCCTGTTGTTACAGAGTAATTAGCAAGGTCTAAAACGGAATAGATAGCCACGGGGGCATAGTAGAAATCACTTGCCTTGCTGTTAACTATATCTATATATGCAGTAGCAACCTTTTTGATATTCTTGCTTTCATCGGTAACTACGGCGCAGTAATTATCATCAACCTTAGAAATCTTAAAGGTTTTTACCTCGCCTGCAACCGAGAGGGTTACAACAACATCAGGATTATCAAGGCCATACTTTTTAAGGGAGGCCTCGCTGATATCATAGGTATAGCCTGCCGCAACGGTGGTGGTGGTAGTAAACATAGTTGTAATATCGCCCACGTTATCGGCATAACGCTTCATAGGTGAGGTCACCGAGTAATAGATATACTGAGCATAGGCATCGGTATTGGGAACTATCACAAGCTCGGTGGGATAGTTCTTGCCCGAGAGCTTAACATAATCGAAGGTGGTAAGGTTGCCCTCATCATCCTTATACTCCGAAACATCCGTTTTGAAGGTTGCCGCAGTAATATAGGAATCTTCGGCAAAATCCTCCACGCTGAAGGTTAAATCGCTAAGGGTATAGGTTTCAACGATATAAATAGTATCGTTCTTAGTGGTCATAACATATGTGCCTGAGCCATCGGGAGATTCATCGCCTACATAAAGGGTATATTCCCCATCCTCACGGGTTTTAACCTGAGCCGTTATAGCAGGCGCATCAAAACCGCACTCAGCAGGGGTTTTCTTATCGGTGGTCATAAGGGCGGAAAGCTTTGCTACCACCGCTACCACATCTTCAATTCTTGAGGTACTGCACACATCGGGGTCATAACCCTCCATATACCAATTGGTCTGGATTTCGGTTTCCTCCTCGGTGCCTTCCTCCTCATCGGCCGCGGTTACCACTACCTCCTCCCTTTTTGAAAGGAAATTAACGGTGCCGTTGGAATCGGTTACCTTAACCGATTCAATTTCATCTGTTTCGTAGCTTACCACTTCGATAGAGGGGGTTTCGGTGCCCTGCTCCTCTTCTTCCTTTTCGGGAATAAGCTTAATAACCGCAAAGGTACCTACGGCTAAAATCACTACCGCAAGACCTGCGGAAATAAGGGATCTGAGCCTTTTTTTCTTAGGAACTGCAACCCTTTTATCCTCGTGCTTTGCAGGATCGGTGAAAATCGAGCTTTCCTCTAAAGCTTCCTCCTTGGTTTCCGCCGCCTGTTCATTTTCAAAAAAATCACTCATTAAGCATTTCTTCTCCTGATAAAGATATAAACGCCTACCGCAATAGTTACAATGGGGAGTAGGATCATAAAGATAAGTCTGATAACGGCAGAGCCTGCGGCGGTAACGCTATCGGCAAAGCTTTCGTTGGTAATGGTTTTTGAAACGAAGCTTATACCTGCATCGCCTACATTTGCGCAGGTATCTGCGGCATCAAGACAGATATTTTTATTATAAAGGGTATCATATTCTGCCCAATCGGACTGAATATATCCGATACTTGAAAATGCATAAATATAGCTGTTTATCTCATCGCCATCATCATTTGTATCTGATTTGCAGGCTTCAATAACACCTGAATACTCGCCTAAATCATCCTCGGTATAATCCGAATAATCGGCGGCAGAGCCTAAGGGGGCATTAACAACGGTGTTAGTTGTATTCATAACCGTTTCAACCTCAACATTTTCCTCGATGGGCTCGGTTTCGGTCATAGGAACATTGGTACCTGTAACGCACTGGGTTGCGCCATCGGGCATATAAATTCTAAGGGTTGAGGGATCATCGGTTAAGCGATAATAATCATCGGTTTCAAAGAGGATTCCCTCTTCGATGAAAATACCCCACTGAGCTAAGAACTCATAGAGATTAGGAAGCGCGGGATTGGTGGCATCGGCAAAGAAGATAAGGCCTTTACCGAGGTTACCATCATTATCAAGGTATTCTGCTATGGCATCAAGCTCCTCTGCGATAAAATCGGTGGTGGGAGCCATTAAGAGAATCAGATCATAATCGCTCGAAATGGAGGTAACGAGGGTATCCTCTATAACCTCGGTTTCGTAGTTATTATCATTCAAGAGGGATACATACTTTTCGGTATAATCATAAGAGGAGTGGCCTGCTAAGATACCAACCTTTTTATCCTTCTCGCTTTCAACATAAGCAATAGCGCCTGTGATAGCGGTTTCAATGTTGTTGCCCACTATCTGATACTGGCTATAGCCGTAGGCCGCGTAGCCGCCCTCATCATAAAGCTCATAAATATCCTCAAAGGTTACATGCTTAAATCTCTCTTTACCGTTATGCTCGGTGCTTACGATAACATCACCGTAAGCGGGGGTAACAGAGGTATATTTGGCTGAGATTTCAAGGAATTCGGTGCTTTGGGGATCAACAAAGGTAACGGTAATATTATCGTTATAATCACCGTACTTATCAAGAATATTAACGGTTTGAGCATAATACTCGGAAGAGCCTGTAGCATTATAAAGGGTGGTAGCATAGCTTGCAAGATACTGCTCATAAGTATCCTTATCGGCGCAAACGGTAATATCTATCTCCTTTTCAACGCTCTTGATATACTCAACATTCTCTTCACTTATGGTGTTGGCTTTGCCTACCGACATATCAAACTCAAGATTAACTCGATTTGCAAGGGCGGAGGTAAGCACATTTATAACAATAATTCCTGCAAGAACTAAAGCGGTGATCAAAAGGGAGTAACCGCCCTTTTTAAAGAGCGCCTGATTCTTTAGTTTTTTAGGCTTAGTTACCTTTTCGGTGGCAACTACCTGTGTTTCTAAATCTTTATTCTTCTTAAACAACATATCTGCCACCTCCTTTAAGCCCATCTTCTCTTTTCAAGCGAACGAACCGATAAGAATATAAAGGCTGCGGTTATGCTTAAAAAGTAAATTACATCAGGAATCGAGAAAATCTCGGTGGAGAAATTCTCAAACACGGTTAAGAATGCAACGCTTTCAAATATCTTTGCCGCCCACTCAGCCGAAACCATTGAAGCAAAGCTTCCCATATAGAGAACTACTATATTGATAACAAGGGAAAGAATTGCCGCAAGGGCAGGACTCTCGGTAAGAGAGGAGATAAACATTCCTATCGCTATTAAGGTTGCGCCTAAAAGCATGGCTCCGAAAAGGGAGTAAAGGAAGGAAAGCAGATTAACCGATACATAGCTTGCCACGATTATTTCAAAAATAACGGTGGGCGCAAAGGCTATGGCATAAAGGGCGAGGGCCGCAAGGAACTTGCCCATAACAACGCCCGTTAAGGTAACGGGGGAGGTGAAAAGCACCTGATCAACCTTCTGCCTTCTATCCTCGCTTAAAAGCCTCATTGTGATAATGGGGGTTGCGAATATGGTTATGGAATACATAACATTGATAACATAGGGAACATCGGGACTGCCATAGCTGTAAATCATCTCAAAATAAAGACCTAAGAAGAAATAAAAGGCCGCAAGAATGATAAAGCCAACGGGGGTGGTAAAATATGATTTTAATTCTCTTTTGAATACTGCTACCATTATTCCTGCTCCTCGCTTTCCTCAATAATTTCTATCTCAACCGCTGTTGCGGCCTCTTCTGCGCTGTTTTCTTCGGCTTCCCCAGCGCCTAATTTTCTTCTTGCCACATCGTTATCGGTTTCGGTAAGACTTAAGAATATCTGCTCAAGAGAAAGCTCGTTGCTTGAAAGGGAAAGTAAGGTCTTGCCCCTTTCAACTATACGCTTATAAACTATCTCGCGGATATCAACGCCCTCCTCGGGAACGATGGCAAAATCAAAGGTGCCCTCTTCCTTAGAGCCCAGGCAATTTACGGATTTAACGCCGTTTATGGCATTAAGCGCTTTATACATTTCCTTCTCTTCGCAAACTATTCTTGCAACCAAGGAATGATCGTTCGAAAGCTTCTTAGAAAGGTTATTCGGCGTATCATCGGCAATAATCTGACCGCGGTTAATAATAATTACACGCTCACAAACAGCCTGCACCTCCGAAAGAATATGGGAGGAGAGGATAATTGTGTGATTTCTTCCAAGCTTTGCAATAAGATTTCTTATCTCGATAATTTGCTTGGGATCAAGACCAACGGTAGGCTCATCAAGAATAAGCACATCGGGGTTGCCCACAAGAGCCTGCGCAAAACCGACTCTCTGACGGTAACCCTTTGAAAGATTCTTGATAAGGCGATTCTGCACATGGTCTATCTTAACCAGCCTTAAAATTTCATCGATATGGGGCTTTTTGGGGAATCTTACCTTCTTAAGATCATAGATAAAGTTAAGATACTCCCTTACCTTCATATCAACATAAAGTGGCGGTATCTCGGGAAGGTAGCCTATTCTCTTTTTGGCCTCCTCGGGATTTTCGGTTACATCGTAACCATCCACCGTAACCTCGCCCTGAGTGAGAGAAAGATAACCGGTAATTATGTTCATTATGGTAGATTTACCTGCGCCGTTGGGGCCCAAGAAACCTACAATTTCACCCTTATTGATAGAAAAATTAACATCATCTACCGCAAGGTGATTACCGTATCTTTTACTCAGTCCGGTAACTTCAATCATTGTTATTCCTCCGTTTTATAATTTCAAGTGTATATACTTTTTGTATAGTAACAGACAATGTTAATAAATTTGTAAACATTTTATAAACATTGTTATACAGATTACATTATACTACTATGCTCCGTTTTCTTCAAGATTTATTTTATAATATATAAAATAAAAATCCCGCCCTTGCATTTGGGGGCGGGAAATGTTTTTTATTCTTCTTCTGCAGTTTCCTCTGTTTGCTTTTCAGCCTCAAATTCAACATCCGCAACGATAACGTTTACCTTGGTTACTGCGGTGCCTGTCATAGTCTGGATTTTATCCTTAACATTTGCCTGAATGGCCTCTGCAACGGCGCGCACCTTAACATTCTCGGCAACGCGGACATAAACGTTTATTGCAACGGCGCCGTTGATGCTTTCAACCTTAACGCCCTTAAAGGCGCTACCCGATTTAATAGCGTTTTTAAGATCAACGCTTCTCTTAACAACGCCTACCACACCATCTATTTCGCTAACGGCAAGCTCTGCCATCTTCTCAATAACCTCGGTGCTTACAGAAAGCTCTGATTTTCTTTCCTGCATAGTTTATACCTCCAAGATTTTCATCTTTATTTTCATTGTTAGATATAGTATATCATATTTTTTCAAAAATCACAACTATTTTATGGTAACAATTTTTATATTGCCAAGCGCAATACCCGTTTGAGAGGTGACTATATCCTGAATTTGCAGGGTTTGAGCGGTGGTAAGGCCATCGGATTTTACCACGATATTTATATTATCCTCACCCAAAACTGCCACCGCTTTTTCGAAGCCCTTGGCTTTAAGCAGGGTTTCGATATTGGTCTGCTTTTCGTTTCTGAGCGCTATATTTTCTATTGCCGCCAAGGCCTTATCTTTTTCGCCCTGTGTTAACGCCTCGGTATCAAGTAACTCCTCAACCTGCTCCTTGGCGGCCTCTAAGGCATCTTTTCTTTCGTTCAACGCCTCTTCGAAATAATCGGTCTTCTCGGCATCCGCGCCCGTTGCTACGGTTTCGTTTTCCACCTCATCATCACTTACAAAGGTTGCCTGACCTAAATATTTTTCATTGGAAGAAAATTTCATATTAAGCCACACAGCCGCGCCTAACGCCAAAACCATAACCACCACTGCGGCCTGACCCTTTGTAAAAACCTTACCCTTTTTCATAAGTTGCTCCTCCTGTAATAAATACTCTTTTTGATGTTATATTGAGAGCCGCAGTTACGGCATTTTCAATCTTTTCTCGGTTTGCCTCGTTATCTCCGCCGTTGCATATTACGGCAACCCCTCTGATTTCGGGCATAAGGCAGGTGATAACAAGGGGCTCCTCGCCCCCATCGGAAGCCTTAACGGTTATGTAGGTTTTATTACTGCTTTCGCTCTTTTGCTCGGTTTTTTCACCCGTTTGGCTCGATGAATCTGCCTCGATAGAATCGGCATAGGAATACCTTATTCCGCTACCAAGGGTTACCACAACGGTGGGGCTTTTATCCCCCGTTATATCGGTTACTATTTTTTCGATTTTTTCTTCCAGCTCTATGCAGTATTCCTGCGCCGAAAACTCCTGCGTTTTATTGTTCTCGGTTCCCTTACCCGCAGGAAAAACCGATGATAAACCGATGAGCAAAATCCCCGCAAGGCCTATTATTAAAAGGACTTTGGGGCTCTTTACCCCTCCCCTTAGCCTTTCAAGTAAGCTATTCATTTATTACCCTCACATTATATGCTCCGTCACTGCTTATTATCTCCTTTACGCTCTCATAGGAAGCCTTTGTATAAACCACCACTTCAGTAATAAATATGCCGCCCTCATCGCTTTTATCCGTAAAAACTTCTATTTTATCAAATTCAATGTTTTTAAGCCGTAGGGCCTCGGCAAAGGTCTGCCTTGCAAGTGTTTCGGCACTACTATGCTCAAGCGTAGGCTGTTCGCCGCTTTCCATATCAAAATCAATCCCCCTTATACTCAAAACTCCGCCCAAAACGATGCAGAGAAATGCAAGGCAGGATATATATTTTAAGGGCTTTTGAAGACTACCTGAGGGCACGATAAGACCTATGGCCCCGATAACAACACAACCCACACAGAAGGCTAAAACAAAAGAAGAAATGCCCTCCATCAGCCCTTACCCACGGTTATAACTACAGCAAGGGATATAATAAACATTCCTGCCACAAGTAAAACGGCTCCTATAAGTAATGAAAGCATATCATCAACCGCCTTGAGAAGCCCCGATATTTTGGAAAGAGAGAAAAAGCCTGCGGCAAAACCTGTAATCATCATTGTTATCCTCCACATAATAAGCTCGGCAATAACGGGCAAAAACATAACCGCCATAACCACCACCCCATATATTCCCACAGAAGAGCGAAGCAAACCCATAGATGCGGTAATGGTGGCAAGCGCCTCGGAAAGCACATTTCCCGCCACAGGAACGGAGGTGCCTAAAATAAACCTTGCCGTTCGCATAGAAAGACTATCTGCCGTAGAATTTACCGCCGTTTGTATGCTCAGAATCCCTAAAAAAAGGGTGGTTATAAAGGATAACACCCAAAAGGCAATCTTCTTAATGGTTGCCGCGATATTTGCACCTGAAAGCATTGGAGATACGGTGGAGCAAACGCTTAAGGAAAGATATCCGCCCATCAAGGGGAGAACGAAAAATGAAGAAACCGAAGATACCGCCTGAGCTCCGCCTATGAGCAGGGCTCCCATTGAGGCGGCAGTTACGGTAAGCCCCGAAAGGCTTACAATACCTACAAAAACGGGGATAAAGGAAAGCATAAAATAGGAGGCGCCCTTTAAGGTTTTGGCCGAAACATAAACCGCCTCCCACACATCTGCCGAAAGAATTGCCGCCACCGCAAGAGTTGCGGCAAAGAGGGCGGGAGCAAAGCGCCCCTGCTCATCACCGAAGGAGGTTATAGCGGCGGTTATAAGAATAACGCTCAATATGGCGGCGCCCGCCTTAACAGGCACCCTCATTCCGCTTTTTACAAATTCCCATATGTGAGAAAAAATATTTTTGGTATTAAGGGAATTTACCCAGGTGGGATTTTGGGGGTCGAGTCCGTTTTCCTCGAGAAAATCCAAAGAATCCTCATCGATATACTGCTTTATTTCCTCTACCCCGCTCATCTCATACTGTTCTTTGTAATAATCCGTATCCTGCGCGGCAACTGGTAGCGCAAGAAGGAAGGAAAACAAAATTATAAATACTAATTTTTTCATAAATCTGCAAACCCGAGGGCTGTTTCAAGCACACTTTTCATAAGGGGTATTGAAAGAGCGAATATAGCGCATTTACCTGCAAGCTCTGCCTTTAGAGCTAAGGCAGATTGTCCGTAATCCCTGCAGGTATCGGCGGCAAAGGAGGCTATGTAGGATATTGCCAGAGCCTTTAATACAACGGTAAAATACCCTGCATCTACATTGCCCCTTTTTAATATGCCATCAAGGTAATCTATAAAGGGCGCAAGGGCATTTACAATAAGCAAAAGCGCTGTAACACAGGCGCAAACCGAAGTTAAAAAGGAAAATTCAGGTCTATAGCCTTTGAGCAAAACAGATGTGGTGGCAGTTACTAAAACAAGGCCCGTGATTTTAAGGAAAAGCTCGGTCACAGCCCGAACAAGCCTTTTATACTTTCAAATAATTCGGCTATGGAATTTACCACCATTAAAAGCACCACCACAAGCCCCGCAAGTGTGGTAAGCATAGCCTGCTCCTCCCGCCCCGACCGCACAAGCAAAAGGTTTAACACCGTAACAATTATGCCTATTGCGGCAATCTTAAATATAAAATCAACATCCACTTTATTTCCTCCGTCATAAGAATAGAATGCCGCCGCCTACACCGATACAAAGGCTGAGCGTACGCCAAAGCTTTCCCTCGTTTTTAAGGTTTTCCTCCGCTCTCCATAATTGTCCTTCAAGAAGGGATATATAAAGCCTTGTTCTCTCCGACTCCCCATCACTATCGAGGCCCCCCGCGCAAGAAAAAAACTCGTTTACAATTGCGCTATCCTCCTGCGATAAAACACCCTGCTTAATTTCCACCCCACACCCCTTAATTTCTAAAAAATCAAGGTGGGAAAAGCACTCGGCTAATAGCCTTGGCAGTTCTTTAAGGCCGAAGGTTAAATTGCTTTCAAAATTTTTAAGTCCTAAGCAGAGCTCCCTTAAGCCATCTCTCCTTGCTTTAAGACACGAAACCTTATAAAATCCGAAAAGCAGGCTTGCCGAAAGGGTTAATGCAAGGCCCGAAATTTTAAGTATTAACACCTGCTATTGCATCCTTTGTATGAAGAATTTTGATTTCCCCCAATTTACCCGATGATAATATTGCTATCTTTTCAATGGCGCCCGATAAAAGCAGTTCCCTGGTAACGCTTCTTCGCATAAGGTCCTCCGCCGCGCCTATGTGGGCGGTGGTTATAACGCCGACTCCTGCATTAAAGCTTTGCATTACCCCTTGAAGCTCGCCCGCCGTACCTATCTCATCAAAGGCTATTACCTCGGGGAAAAGGGTGCGCACCGCCATCTCTATGCCCTGAGCCTTGTTTTTAATCATTAAAATATCGGTGTTTTCACCTAAATCGTTAAAGCTAAGCCCCATACTGCTACCCGAAAGCTCTCCCCTGCTATCTATAACTGCTATCCGCCTACATTTCCCGCCATTACCCCTTGAAATAATCCGTACCAAATCCCTTAGGATTGTGGTCTTACCGCTGCCCGGAGGACCTGCAATAAGCAATCCCTTGCCCGTAAACTCCTTTGCAAGCTCCTCGGCGCAGCCTTTTATCTGACAGGCAATTCTTATATTTACCGATGAAACATCCCGAAGATTTCCGCTTTCTGTAAAGGTGCCGCAGATACCCGCGCGATTGCCGTAGGGCATAACAAGGTAGCCCTCTTTAATCTCGCCTAAATGGGCATAGACCGATTTATTGCATAGCCCCAGGAAAATCTCCTCTATTTCCCCTTTTTCTGCCCTTATTAAATCGGATAAGAGCTCCTCGCAGGGCTCTCCGCTACACCTTACAAAAAGCGTTCTTCCGCCCACCGTTAAGGCTACGGGCAGACCTGCTCTTATTCTTATTTCCTGCACCCTCGGTTTCAGATTATCGGGCAGGAATATAAGCGCTCTTTTTATCCTTTCGGGTAGGTAGGATAATGCGCTTTCGAACTGTGGAGTTTTCATTTTTATCACCTGATAAATGGTATGCAGGGCAAGTCCTATGTAGAACAAAAGCACCGAGAAATTTCTCGGTGCTTCATATTCTAAAAATTAACAGGATCATCTTCCCACATTACTATTTCTCCGCTCTCGCGGGTTTTTTTCATATCGATAAGGCGCTGATTTGAGGAGCCTCTGAAACGAAGGGCGAGGCTTTTTAATTCCTCTACAAATCTACCGTCAACCAGCACATCTATAAGGGATAAAAATTCCTCTGTTACCTCACAATTTGGGTGGTCACCCTCGGTTTTAAGTCGTTCAAGGGTAAAGCCTGTAAACGCCCATATATTTTTATCGGGATAAAACTCTCTTACCCTTTTTATAAAGGGAACAAGGGCTCTTTGGTTAGAGGGCTCAAAGGGCTCGCCGCCAAGGAGGGTAAGTCCCGTTATATAGGGGGGCCTTAGCATCTCTATTATTTGGTTTTCCGTTTCCTCGGTAAAGGGGGCGCCGTAGTTAAAATCCCAGGTTTCAGGCTGAAAACAGTTTTTGCATTTATTGGTACAGCCCGAAACGAAAAGGGTAACGCGAACGCCCGGTCCGTTTGCTATATCGCAATTTTTTATTGTTCCGTAATGCATAATTTTCTCCAAGAAAAAGGGAGGATAGCCAAAGCATTTAAACCCAAATCAGATTTTGGGATAAGGATTTCGTGCTGTGGCTTTGTTAAAATACTCGCAAATCCGACAGGATTTGCTGTGTTTTTTGCCTCGCCCCACCAAAAATCCTTTTATCACAAAATTCTGCGACCTAAAAGGTGCGATTTTATGAGTAGATTTTGGTGATGCGAAGCACATAAAGCTATCGCTTATGGGCGACAATGAGCCAAAAGATACCTTAAAACCGCCCTTTTAGGCTGGTTCGGGTTCAAATACTTTGGCTAACCCCTCCCCTATATTATTTTTATTACAGATGGAGAACTCTTTCTTTGATTTCCTGAGTTCTGCCCTGATTCCAATACTGTGTTCCGATGTATCCGCAGGTGCGGCGGGCAACATTCATTTTATCCTGATCGGTGTTACCGCAGTTGGGGCAGGTCCAGATAAGCTTTCCATCGCTATCTTCCTTAACCTCTATCTCGCCATCCCAGCCGCATACCTGACAATAGTCACTCTTAGTATTAAGCTCGGCATACATAATGTGGTCATAGATAAACTGCATAACCGAAAGAACAGCATCAAGGTTGTTCTTCATATCGGGCACCTCAACATAGGAGATAGCGCCACCTGGGGAAAGAGCCTGGAATTCAGCCTCTAATGCAAGCTTATCAAATGCATCAATGGGCTCGGTAACGTGAACGTGATAGCTATTAGTGATATAGTTCTTATCGGTAACGTTCTTAACAATACCAAATCTCTGCTGTAAGCACTTTGAGAACTTATAGGTGGTACTCTCAAGGGGTGTGCCGTAGAGTGAGTAATCTATGCACTCCTCAGCCTTCCACTTGGCAGTATATTCATTAAGCTTCTTCATAATCTGAAGGCCTAACTCCTTACCCTCGGTTTCGGTCAGCTTCTTATCGATAAGGCTGTATACGCACTCCCAAAGACCTGCGTAGCCAAGGGAAAGGGTGGAATATCCGCCGTGAAGATACTTATCGATGGTTTCACCCTTTTTAAGTCTCAACAAAGCGCCGTGCTGCCAGAGAATAGGAGCCGCATCGGAAAGGGTGCCTGTAAGACGCTCGTGCCTTGCCTGCAAAGCTCTGTGGCAAAGCTCCATTCTCTCATCAAATATCTGCCAGAACTTATCCATATCCTTATTGGCGGAAAGACCGATATCAACAAGGTTTACGGTTACAACGCCCTGATTGAAGCGGCCGTAATACTTAGGCTTGCCCTCCTCATCAACATAAGGAGTAAGGAAGCTGCGGCAACCCATACAGGTATAGCAATGGCCATCGCCGTTTTTATCAATCTTGTTCTGAAGCATTATCTTCTCGGAAATATAATCGGGTACCATACGCTTAGCGGTGCACTTAGCTGCAAGCTTGGTAAGATACCAATAGGGAGTGCCCTCGCGGATGTTATCCTCTTCAAGAACGTAAATAAGCTTGGGGAATGCAGGGGTAATCCAAACGCCCTTTTCATTCTTAACGCCCTGATAACGCTGTTTTAAGGTTTCTTCGATAATGAGAGCTAAGTCCTTCTTCTCCTGCTCGTTCTTAGCCTCATTAAGATACATAAAAACGGTAACAAAGGGAGCCTGACCGTTGGTGGTCATAAGGGTTACAACCTGATACTGAATCATCTGAACGCCCTTCTGGATTTCCTCTAAAAGACGCTTTTCGGTAATTTTATCTATCTGAGCGGCGGTAACATTTTCATCGATTTCCTTAAGCTCTGCCTCAACCTGAACGCGTATTCTCTTACGGCTGATATCAACAAAGGGAGCAAGGTGGGTAAGGCTTATGCTCTGACCTCCGTACTGGCAGGAGGCAACCTGAGCAATAATCTGGGTTGCAATATTACATGCGGTAGAAAAGCTATGGGGCTTTTCAATAAGGGTTCCGCTTATAACGGTGCCGTTCTGAAGCATATCCTCAAGGTTAACAAGGTCGCAGTTATGCATATGCTGAGCAAAATAATCGGCATCGTGGAAATGGATAAGACCGTTTTCGTGAGCCTCAACAATATCACTGGGAAGCAAAATTCTCTTGGTAATATCCTTACTTACCTCGCCTGCCATATAGTCACGCTGAACGCTGTTAACTGTGGGGTTTTTATTGGAATTTTCCTGCTTAACCTCTTCGTTATTGCACTCAATAAGGCTTAAAATCTGATCATCAGTGGTATTGGACTTACGAACGAGGGCGCGGTTATAACGGTAGGTTATATAACGGCGGGCAACCTCGAAGGCGCGCTGATTCATAATCTGATCCTCAACCATATCCTGAATTTCTTCCACGCTTAAGGATCTATTGATATTAGCGGCAGCGCTCTCAACATCCTCGGCAATTCTCTTAATCTGAATTTCGGACATACGGGCGCTGGGCACAACGCTCTCGTTGGCTTTGGTTACGGCTATAACGATTTTTTTAGGATCAAAGGTAACCTCTGCGCCGCTACGCTTGATAATCTTCATAGTTTTCTCCTCCTAAGGCTGAAAAATCGGCCTTTTCATACTGTTTTCATCAAGATAATGTGTTTTAGCAAGATTGATTTTAGCATATATTGTGGTCGGTGTCAACTACATTTTGTGGCAAAAAAGCGACATTTTTCTTGTTTATATTGCATAAAGGCCCGAAAAACCGCGTATCTACACAGTTTTTCGGGCTTTTTGTAAGAATTCAAAAATTTTTAATTAAACCACTACATATTGATAAGGCACACCGAAACTATGGCAAGGGCTATACCAATTGCCGATTTTACGGTGATTTTTTCCTTAAAGAACACAGCGCTTACCACACTCATAAGCGGAAGTATAATCCCCTGATACATTGGATAAATCACTGCGGAGGGCAAATATTTTGCCGCAATTGTTTTAAGATAGTAGCACAAAAGAGTTGATATCCCCATCAATACCGCGTAAGGCAACGTATTCTTAAATACAGATGAAAGCTTTTCTTCACCCTTAAACACGGGTCTATTAAAAACAATGGTAAAAATTCCCAATATAATGCCTGTAAACAAATATGTATAGAAATTATATGCCGCCGAAGAGGCATTATCCACCATTGCTACAAAAAGCTTCTGTAAAAAATCGTAAATTCCGCTTAAAGCACCGCACAAGATAAGTATTATGATAGAAGTAACTGTTATCCTACCCTTAATTTCCGAGCTGTACGAACACATTACAAGGGATGCGGCAATCAAAACCGCTAAGCCTAATATATGCAGAACCGTTATTTTTTCTTGAAAAAATACAGCGCTAAGGCCTACGGTTACCACCACACCCATCATAACAAAAACGCTCGAGAGCATAAAGGCGCCGCGCCTTACCGAGAAAATCCACAATATAACATAGGCCGAAAAGACTGCGGCAGAAGCGAGGGCTAACAAGGCAGTTGCCCCGCTTGACAGAGCGTAGGTCTCCTCGGTTGCAAAAATGAGTAATGCTCCCGTTAACACGCTTGCCGCCATTCTCATAAAACTCGAAAAGGCCGCCGAAGTAACGGTAGATGTAAAATTGCTTTGCTTTTTACTGCCAAAAGCATTAAGAGCTCCTGCCAGCACCGAAAAGACAAGATATATGTATCCCATAATATCACCTAAAAATAAGGGGTTGATTAACAACCCCTTTGCAAATTACTCCTCATCGGCCATATCCCAGTTATGCCAGATGTTCTGAACATCATCATTTTCTTCAAGCATATCAATAAGCTTTTCCATTTTTACAACAGACTCTTCATCATCAATGGTAGCCATAGTCTGAGGAACATACTGTACCTCGGCAGAAAGGAAGGCGTAGCCCTTTTCTTCAAGAGCATCGCGAACAAGACCTAAATCATTAGGCTCGGTAGTGATTTCGAAAACATCGCCATCAAAATTAAAGTCCTCCGCGCCTGCCTCTAAGGCCGCCTCCATAACGGTATCTTCATCCAGGCCCTCACCCTCGATTTCGATTATGCCCTTGCGGTCAAACATAAACATAACCGAGCCCGATTGGCCTAAATTACCGCCGCACTTATCAAAATAGTGACGCATCTCGCCTGCTGTTCTGTTGCGGTTATCGGTAAGGGTTTCTACCACAACGGCAACGCCTGAGGGACCGTAGCCCTCATAGATTAACTCTTCATAATCGCTACCGCCAGATTCGCCTGCCGCCTTTTTGATAATACGCTCGATATTATCGTTGGGCACATTGGCCGCCTTTGCCTTGGCAATAGCATCCTTAAGTTTACTGTTTTCTGCAGGGTTAGGACCGCCTGCTTTAACTATAACCGAAATCTCTCTTCCTATTTTGGTGAAGATTTTTGCCTTTGCGGCATCGGTTTTTTCCTTTTTTCTTTTAATGTTATTCCATTTAGAATGTCCTGACATATATATCACTCCTACACAAGATTATATCACTATTTTGAAAATTGGCAATACTAAATTTGCTTATTTAATTCCAAAGCCGTTTCGCACAGGCGCAAAACATCATCAAAGCTTGATATCTCACCGCACATTCTTCTTAGGGATGCGGCTCCCTTTATACCGTTCATATACCATGCGGCATGCTTTCGCGTTTCCAGAATACCCTTGTGATGATTGCGGTACCTGAGCATAAGCTCAATCTGCTCTATAAACACATTGAGCCTTTCTTCAAGGTTTTTTTCGGTATATTCTCTGCCCTCAAGATAGGCGTTTATCTCCTCAAAAACAAATGGGTTGCCGCGGGCGGCTCTGCCCACCATAAGAAAATCACAACCCGTTATTTCAAGCATCTCTTTGGCAGATTTCCCATCGGTTATATCACCGTTTGCAATAACGGGAATTTTCACCGTTTCTTTTACCTTTTTGATAATCTGAAGGTCAACGGGCGGCGCATACATCTGCGATTTCGTTCTGCCGTGAACGGTTATGGCCGAGGCTCCTGCCTGCTCGCAAATAAGGGCAAGCTCAGGCGCATTAAGGCTATCCTTATCCCAGCCCGAACGCATTTTTACGGTTACGGGAACATCCACGGCGCCCACCACCGCTTCAACTATTTTGCCCGCTAGCTCAGGGTTTTTCATAAGGGCGCTTCCACCCCCGTGACCCGAAACCTTAGGCGCGGGACAACCCATATTTATATCGATAAAATCAGGCTCGAAGCTAAGGGCTTTTTGCGCCGCAAACGCCATAATATCGGGCTCACAGCCAAATAGCTGACAGGCGGTTGGGACTCCCTTTTTCTCGCAAAAAAGCAGCTCGGCAGATTTTTTATCCCCGAGAGAAATTCCCTTTGCACTGGCGAGCTCACCTATGGTAAACGCCGCGCCGTGCAAAGCGCATATTTCACGCATAGCTCTATCGGCAACACCTGCCATAGGAGCTAAGCCTGCAAAACCACTGAATTCCAAGTTTCCTATCCTCATAACAAGGTGATTATAACCCAAAACAAAAAAACTGTCAATTTCTAAAATTTTATTGATGACAAATTAACACAAATATGATAATATAAATATATATATGCCAAAATTATATTACGAGGTGAAAATATTGAAGCTATTAGCCATAGACGGCAACAGTCTTATCAACCGCGCTTTTTACGGAATAAAGCTCCTTTCTACCAAGGATGGAAAATACACGAACGCCGTTTACGGCTTTATCAATATTCTATTTAAGCTGATGGAAAACGAGCAACCCGATGGCGTTGCCGTGGCATTTGATATTAAAAAGCCCACCTTCCGTCACTTAAAGTACGAAGCCTATAAGGCAGGTCGCCACGCCATGCCCGATGAGCTTCGCGAGCAGTTCCCTCTTGTTAAAGAATGGTTACAGCTTGCGGGCTACCACTGCATTGAGTGCGAGGGCTTTGAGGCGGACGATATTTTAGGCACCCTTGCCGCCGCGGCGGTAAAGAGCGGAAACGAATGTGTTGTTGCTACGGGTGACCGCGATTCCCTGCAATTAGTTTCGGAAAACACAAGGGTTTTATTAGCGGCTACAAGGATGGGACAGACCGAGGTTATTAACTACACGCCCGAAAAGGTTTTTGAGCGTTACAGCATAACCCCCAAAGAAATGATTGAACTTAAGGCTCTTATGGGGGATTCTTCGGATAATATCCCAGGTGTTGCAGGTGTTGGCGAAAAAACCGCTACCGACCTTATCTCCCGTTATCACAGCATTGATTACATTTACGAAAATATTGATTCCCTTGAGATTAAAGAGGGTATAAGAAACAAGCTAAAAGATGGTAAGGATAGCGCGTACTTAAGCCGTTGGCTTGGCACTATTAACCTCGAGGCTCCCATTGATGCGGATTTTGAAAAATACCGCAAAAATCAGGTTGATGAGGATAAGCTTTCGGCCTTTATGGTGGAGCTTGAGCTTTTCAAGCTTATTGAGAGAATGAACCTGAAGCCCGTTTCCGTAAAAGCGGAGAAAAAAGAGGCCCAAGCAAAAAAGGTTGCCGTTTGCGAGTATAACGGTCAGATGCCCCGCATTGCCGATATCTATATTGAGGGCGATACGGGCGCTATGGTAAGCGAAGGCAAGGCTTTTGCCCTTAGCCGCGATGAGCTTTGCGCTCTTCTTTCCTCTAAGGAAACTAAGAAGAGGGTTTACGGCTACAAGGAGCTTTGCAAGCGATTTGAGAATATAGAAAACGTTACTTTTGATACTCTTCTTGCAGGTTACCTTTGCAACCCTTCATCAAATGATTATTCTCTGGAGCGTCTTGCCGCCGAATATTCGGTAATTATCCCCGAGACCGAGGGAGATGCAAACGATTTAATTAAATCTGCCATTACCCTTTCGGCTGTAAACGATGCCCTTTATGAGTTGCTTTCTAAAAATGATGAAATTAAGCTTTTAGAGGAAATAGAGGTGCCTTTAGCCAAGGTGCTTGCCAATATGGAAACCGAAGGCTTCCTTGCCGATTGCGAGGGGCTTAAAGCCAAGGGCGAGGAATTGGCGCAGAGAATTGCCGAAATAGAAAAGGAAATCTTTAATCTTGCAGGAACAGAATTTAATGTTAATTCTCCAAAGCAGTTGGGTGAAATTCTCTTCGTGAAATTAGGTCTTCCCGCCAAAAAGAAGACCAAGAGCGGTTATTCCACTAATGCAGATGTGCTTGAATCCCTCAGGTATGATTTCCCTATTGTTGAGCTGATTCTTGAATACCGCCAGCTTGCCAAGCTTAAATCCACCTATTGCGATGGTCTTTTATCTGCGGTGGCAGAGGATGGCAGAATCCATTCCACCTTTAATCAGACCGAGGCGAGAACGGGAAGAATAAGCTCCCTTGAGCCTAACTTGCAGAATATTCCCGTAAGAACCGAAGAAGGCAGGCAACTCAGAAAATTCTTCATTGCCAAGGAAGGCTTTGTGCTCTGCGATGCCGATTATTCTCAGATAGAGCTTCGAGTTCTTGCAAGCATTGCCGAGGATAAGGCTATGATAGAGGCCTTTAATTCGGGTATTGATATTCATACCCTTACCGCATCGGAGGTTTTTGATATACCCGTAGATATGGTGCTTCCCATAATGCGAAGCAGGGCCAAGGCGGTTAACTTCGGTATTGTTTACGGCATAGGCGCCTTTTCACTTGCAAAGGATATAGGCGTTTCACGCGCCGAGGCGGATAGATATATCAAGGGCTACCTTGCCACCTACCCCTGCGTTGCAAGATATATGGATAAGGTTATAGAAAAGGCAAAGCTTGATGGATTTGTTACCACCGCTTTCGGCAGGAGGCGTTATCTGCCCGAGCTTTCCTCCTCAAACGGAATGTTAAGAGCCTTTGGCGAGAGAGTGGCGCGGAATGCCCCCATTCAAGGCACCGCCGCCGATATTATCAAGATTGCTATGATAAGGGTTTATGAGCGGCTCGAAAAAGAGCTTCCCTCGGCCAAGCTTATTTTGCAGGTGCACGATGAACTTATTGTTGAGTGCAAAGAGGCCGATGCCGATAAGGCCTGCAAAATCTTAGAGGAAGAAATGGAAAATGCCGCTAATCTTAAGGTAAGGCTTTCGGTGGATGCCAACAAGGGCAAAAACTGGCTTGAGGCCAAAGGATAATATATGAAAATCATCTTTGTTTGCACGGGTAACACCTGCCGCTCTCCCATGGCGGAGGGTTATCTTAAATCAAAGCTTATACCTGATCTCACCGTAGAGAGCCGAGGGCTTTGTATTGGAGGAGATAGGGTCAGCGAAAACTCAGCTACCGTTATGGAAGAGCTGGGATTTGATATAAAAAACCACATTTCAAAGGGTTTATCCTCTTCGGACCTTGATGCCGATATGTTTATCTGTATGACCTATTCCCACGCCGATGCCTTAATTTCGGCAGGGGTAAGCTGTGATAAGGTTTCGGTTTTAGGCGGTGGCATATCCGATCCCTACGGTATGGATTTGGGCGTTTACAGAAAATGCCGTAATGAAATTATGGATAGCATTGATAACCTTCTTTACGGCGGGCTTATGAACGGGATTTCTGTTAGAATTGCTAACGAAAATGATATAGACGAGATAGCCGAAATTGAAAAGGAAAACTTTTCTATGCCCTGGTCCGAAAACGCTGTTAAAGAATCTATGGAGAGAGATACGGTGTTTTTCATAGCCGAAAAGGAAGGCGGCGCCATTGGCTATATGGGGCTTACCTGTATTCTTGATGAAGGCTATGTTACCAATATAGCGGTAAACGGAAATTTCCGCAAATCAGGGGCAGGAACGCTGCTTATGAATAAATCCATTGATTACGGAAGAGATAGAGGGCTTTCCTTTATCTCCCTTGAGGTGAGAGCCTCTAATCAAAGCGCCATTTCCCTTTACAACCGATTTTCCTTTGAAAATGCGGGAGTGAGAAAAGGCTTTTATGAAAAGCCTAAGGAAGACGCGATTATTATGACAAGAAGGTTTACATTTTAGATGATAATACTTAGTATTGAATCCTCTTGTGACGAAACCTCTGTTTCCGTTACGAGAGAGCGGGAAATTTTATCAAATATAGTTTCAACCCAGATAGCAGAGCACCGCATTTACGGCGGAGTTGTGCCCGAGATTGCTTCAAGAAGGCATACCGAGGCCATAAGCGCCGTGTGTGATGAGGCGGTAAGGGCGGCAGGCGTTACCTATGATGAGCTTGATGCCATAGCCGTTACCTTTGCTCCGGGGCTTATAGGGGCGTTGCTTGTGGGCGTTAACTTTGCTAAGGGACTTGCGATGTCCCTTAATATTCCCCTTATTCCCGTTCATCATCTCCGCTCACATATAGCGGCAAACTATATAACCAACAAAGAACTTAAGCCTCCCTTTTTGTGCCTTACGGTATCGGGAGGAAATACCATTATAACTGAGGTAAGGGATTACACAAAATTTGAGCCCATAGGGGCTACATTTGATGATGCGGCAGGCGAATGCTTCGATAAAACCGCCCGTTGCTTAGGGCTCCAATATCCCGGCGGTGTAACGCTGGATAAAATCGCCACCGTTTCCGATTTCAAGAAATATCCCCTACCCTATCCCAAATCCCCCGCAGGCGAATACGATTTCAGCTTTTCGGGACTTAAAACTGCGGTGATAAATCTTGTTCACAATGCCACCCAAAAGGGCGAGGAGATAGATATTCCCGTTCTCGCCGCAACAGTAAGGGAACGTGTTTGCGATATGCTTATCACAAACACCTTAAAGGCGGCAAAGGATAAGGGGCATAAAACCCTTTGTCTTGCAGGGGGTGTTTCCGCCAACAGTGAACTGCGAAGAAGAATGGAAGAGGAATGTGAGAAAGAGGGTATCACCCTTTATTATCCCGAGCTTAAATATTGCGGAGATAATGCCGCAATGGTAGGAGTGCAGGGATATTACGAGTTTTTAAGCGGCAATACGGCAGGCGCCGATCTTAACGCCGCCGCAACCCTGCCAATAAATTATCGATAGGAGAACAGCTATGGAAAATAAAAAGCTTCTTTTGATAGTTAATCCCAAATCGGGAAGAGAAAAAATGCGTGGCCAACTGCTGAGGGTTACCGAAATACTCTCAAAAGGCGGCTTTGATGTTACCGTTTATCCCACTAAGGCGCGGGGTGACGGTACCGTAAGAGCGGCTAAGATAAAGCAGAACGAATTTGACCGCGTTGTAGTCTGCGGGGGCGACGGCACCTTAAACGAGGTTATAACAGGCCTCATGCAATCGGGTGTTGAGTGTACCTTAGGATACATCCCCTCGGGCACCCTTAATGAGTGGTCGGCAGGTCTTCATATAGCAAGGGATATTCCCTCTGCCGCTAAAGATATTGTTAACGGAGAAATGGTGGAGCTTGATATAGGCAAATTCGGTGATAAGTATTTTTCATATACCGCCTCCTTCGGCGCCTTTACCGAGGCTTCATATTCTGCTCCGCAGGATGTTAAGAATGTTTTAGGTCAGGCTGCATATTTCTTCGAGGGAATAAAAAGCCTTGGCAATATCAAGCCCATTCACCTTAAGTTCACCGCCGATGACCGTGAGATAGAGGGAGATTTCCTTTTTGGTGCCATATCTAACTCAATGTCGGTAGGCGGCATCGTTAAATTTAACGATGCCAATGTTGAGCTTAATGATGGGCTCTTTGAGGTTGTTCTTATTAAAAACCCTGCAAACCTTACCGAGTTTCAATCCATCCTCGATGGAATTATCCGTCAGGATTTAGGCCGTAAGGGGCTTGAATTTTTCCACACAAAAGCTATCACTGTTTCGGGCGGCAAGGATGTTTCCTGGACCCTTGACGGTGAGTTCGCCGAGGGCAGTGATGAGATAAGGATAGAAAACATTCACTCTGCCATTAAACTGATAGTACCTGAAAGTTAGGAGAAAATATTATGTTCACAAGAGATATAGGAGTTGACCTTGGCACCGCCAATACCCTTGTTTGCGTTAAGGGTAAGGGTATTATTATGAGGGAGCCCTCGGTTGTAGCATACGATATGCGAAGCGATGCTGTAAGGGCGGTAGGTAAGGAAGCCAAGGAAATGATAGGCAGAACACCTGGCTCTATAATTGCCGTTCGTCCTCTTAAAAACGGCGTTATTGCCGACTTTGACGTTACCGCGGCAATGCTTAAAAGATTTATACACGGCGCTCTTAAAGGCTCTATGGTTTCAAGGGTTAGAATGGTTATCTGTATTCCTACGGGAGTTACAGAGGTTGAAAGCCGCGCGGTTTACGATGCAGCCAAGCAGGCAGGCGCTACCGATATAGACCTTGTGGAAGAGCCTATGGCGGCGGCTGTGGGCGCAGGTCTTCCCGTATGGGAAGCCACGGGCAATATGATAGTTGATATCGGCGGCGGCACCAGTGAGGTTGCCATTATCTCCCTTGGAGATATCGTTACCTCCCAATCCCTTCGTATCGGAGGCGATGACCTTGATGAAGCCATAATCGGCTACATAAGGAAGAAGCACAATCTTCTTATAGGCGAGAGAACTGCCGAGCAGATAAAGATAGAAATCGGCTCTGCCAAGCCCTATGATGATGAAAAATCAATTGAAATCAGAGGCCGTAACCTTGTTGACGGTTTGCCCAAGAACATCACCATTTCCTCCGAAGAGGTAAGAAATGCTATGGCGGATACGGTTTCGCAGATTATTGATATTATCCGCACCACCCTCGAAAAGACTCCCCCCGAGCTTTCCGCCGATATTATTGATAGCGGCATCGTTCTTGCAGGCGGCGGAGCGCTACTACGCGGTCTTGCCGAGCTTATTGCAGAGGAAACGGGTATGCCCGTATCGGTAGCGGCCAATCCGCTGGACTGCGTTGTTATAGGAACACAGAAGCGACTTGAAGGCGATAGCGGCTTTAACAACTATGTTTTCCGCCGCGGCCGCCGTTTCAGATAAAAAATCCAAGGAGATAATAAAATGCGATTTTTCTTTCGCAGTAGGCAGTTTAAGATTATTATCAGCGTTTTTCTTTGTCTTTGCATAATATCTTCCGTTTTCGGAATTTTAGGCAAGAGTATGGCGCCGGGCGCCAATGTTTTAGGAACGGTTACCGCTCCGCTCCGCTCTCTTGCCACTTCCATATCAAATCTGTTTTCAGATTTTGGCAAGAGCATTTCGGGCTCCAATGAGCTTATGCTCGAAAACTCAGAGCTTGAAGATAAACTGAACGAGCTTCGCGAACAGATGGCGGATTACGAGGCTATAAAGCAGGAAAACGAAAATCTTAAAGGCTTTCTTGAGCTTAAAGAACAGCACCCCGATTTCAAATTCGCATCGGGCAATTTAATATCCCGCGATAACGATGACCCCTTTGCCTCTTTTCTTATAAACAGAGGCTCTATGTCGGATGTTAAGCTTTACGACCCCGTAATAACCGAAGCAGGTCTTGTAGGCTTTGTTACGGAGGTTGGTCTTACCACATCCAAGGTTACCACCATTCTTAATCCCGACCTTACCGTAGGCGCTCTCGATAACCGCACGGGTGATTCGGGTATCATTTCGGGCAACTCACAGTTAGCAGATGATGGGCTTTGCCGTTTTTATAACCTTGCCCGTTCCTGCAGCGTTGCCATAGGCGATTATGTTGTAACCTCGGGTGAGGGCATATTCCCCCAAGGCCTCCTTATAGGCTCAGTTTCTGCCATAGGCTCTGATGAGTACAACACCTCTATTTATGCCGATGTTGAGCCCTTTGTGGATTTTTCGGATATAAGAGAGGTTATGGTTATAACCGAATTTGACGGTCAGGGCGGAATAAATCCTTCAAAGGAGGATAAATAAATGACCGCCAAGGGTGAAAAGCTTTTCGCTATATGGGTTAATTTCCTTATATTTGTAATTTTAGCCTTTGCCCACAATACAGGCTTCCGACCGTTTAGCATAGGTAGCGCCAATCCCTTTTCGGTTTTTGCATTACTCATTGCATTTTCAATGTTTGCTACCGAATGGAGCTCCTGCTTTACGGGGTTATTCCTCGGAATATTTATGGATTCCGCATCGGCAAACGGCTCTATCTTTTACACCGCCGTCTTCTTCCTTGCCGCGCTCTTTGTTTCGGTTACATCGAGATACTTTTTTAACAACAATATTCGCGCCGCAATTGTAATCTGCCTTATCTGCTCCCTGCTTCTGTTCGGAACAAGATGGCTAATCTTTTACGCCTTTAATATGAGCGTTAACGATAGTATGAGCTTTCTTTTAAGATCGGCTCTGCCCTCGGCAGTTTACACCACCGTTTTTATAATTCCCTTCTATTATTTTGAAAGGTTGCTTTTCAAGCAACTTATAAATCAATAACACTAGCCAAAGCATTCGAAACCGAATCAGATTTTGAAATAAGGATTTCACGCTGTGGCTTCGGCTAAATAATTTTCTATTTGCGAGGTGAACTCTATGCCCTTTAAGCGTGACAGGCAGACCGCCATTACGGTACTATCGGTTATTCTTGTAATTGTTTTACTGTTATATACTGCAAGGATCTACTCTCTGCAGGTTGTTAATGCATCAAAATACTCATCCGTTGCAGGAAGCACCTCTGTGAGAACTGCCGTGCTTAAGGCGCCGAGAGGAGAGATAATTGATAGCTACGGCAGGCAGATAGCCGTCAACCGTGACGGATATAATGTAGTTTTCAACAAAGCTTATGTTAAGGATAATCTCAACGACGTGATTTTATCTCTTGTCAATTTATTTAATGAAAACGAAGCCGAGTTTACGGACAAGCTCCCCATAGAAACAACCGAGCCCTTCGGTTTCAAGGCAGAGGAATCCACCGATAAGCTTATTAAGGTTTTAGGTCTTAACCATTATGCCACCGCCGAAAACTGCTTTACAAGGCTTGTGCAAAAATATGACCTTCAGGATTACGATAAGCCGAGTCAGCGAAAGATCATGGGAGTGAGATACAGTATGGAGATAGCGAGCTTCTCCATATCCTACCCCTATACCTTTGCCGAGGATATCCCCACCGAGCTTATGCGGAAAATAAGCGAATCGGGCTTTATGCTTGATGGCGTTACGGTGGATGTTTGCCCCTTTCGCCAATATGTTGATACCTCCCTTGCGGTTAATATAATCGGCTCGGTAGGTCCTATTTACGAAGAGGATTGGACCGAGGGAGAAAACTATAAGGACAGGGGCTATTCCTTCAACGATAAGGTGGGAAAAAGCGGAATTGAACATTACGCCGAGGAGTATCTTCGCGGTATAGATGGTGAAATAACCTACTATCTTGATGCCGATGGCAACATTATAGAAAAAGAGGTTACAAAGGAGCCTATTGCGGGCAAAACCGTTATGCTCACGCTGGACCGAAGCATTCAGCGCACCGCTCAGGATTCCCTTGAAAGCACCATCGAAGATCTGCGTTCAAGAGGCGGCACCGCTGTTGCGGGTAGCGCCGTTATGATAGATATTGATACGGGCGGAATAATCTGCGCCGCCAACTATCCCACCTATGATTCGGCTACCCTTGGAGAAAAGTTTGATGAGTTGGTGGCTGACCCGAGAAAGCCTCTTACCAACCGAGCCTTTCAGGGTGTTTACCCCATAGGCTCAACCATTAAGCCAATAGTTGCCACCGCCGCCATAGAAAAGGGGCTTTACCATCAGGGCGATGTTATAAAGTGCGTTCAGGTATATGATTACTTTTCCGATTATAAGCCTAAGTGCTTACACTATCACGGTACCATAAATCTTAATACAGCTCTTTCAAAAAGCTGTAACTATTTCTTCTTTGATTTGGGCAGAAGAATAGGCGCTACTACACTAACAGATTACTACAAGCAGTTTGGTCTCGGCACCTTAACGGGTGTTGAGGTGGATGACTCAAAGGGAATTTTAGTAGAGCCCGCAAGTGATACCTTAGGCGGTGATACGCTACAGATTTCCATTGGTCAGCTTAACGCCTTCACCCCCTTACAGCTTGCCAACTACGCCGCCACCTTTGCCAACGGCGGCACCCACTATAAAGCTACCCTAATTGATAAGATTGTTTCCTACGACCTTTCTAAAACCTATGAAAAGCAGGAGCCACAGGTGGTTAATACCGTATCTATTAAGGATAGCACCCTCGCCGCCGTTAAGGAGGGTATGCTCTCGGTTACGGTTGACGGTACGGGCAGTACCGTATTTTCGGATTACGGCATTAAAATAGGTGGTAAAACGGGTACATCGCAGACTAATAATGGTGCTGACCACAGCACCTATATAGTATTTGCGCCCTATGATAATCCGCAGATTGCCATCTCGGTAATCCTTGAGCACGGTGATTCAGGTTATTCGGCAGGTTCTATTGTTAAATCCCTGCTTGATGCCTACTTTTTCGCTGAGGGTAATAATAAGGCGGATACCGTTCCTTATGTGGTTTTAGAGTAATTATTTGTTGACTCATATTGTTATTTGTGGTAGAATTATTGACTAATGAGGTGAAAAAATGTCCCTTGTTTTAGCAACGACCTCGGGCAAAGGGGGTACGGGCAAATCCACCGTATCGGTGAGCCTTGCTCTTGCCTTTTCAAAACTTAATAAAAAGGTTCTGCTTATGGATATGGATGAGGGACTGAGAAGCCTTGATTTATTCCTGAGCCTTGATGACCGCATTGTTTTTGATCTATCCGATGTGCTAAAGGGCGCAGATATAGAGGATGCGGTTTATCCCGTAGATAAAAACGAAAACATCAGTCTTCTCCCTGCTCCGCGGAGCACGGGAGAAATAGAGCCCGATGCCTTTAAGGAATTACTCGGAAGGCTCGTTCCTTTATATGACGTAGTAATTCTCGATTTTCCCGCCGGGCTTGACTTTTATTTATATAATGTGTTACCCAAGGATACGCAGTTTATCACCGTTTGCAATCCCGATCCAGTTTCGGTAAGGGATGCGGGTATTGTATGTGATCTTTTACCCCACACCGAAAAGGATCCGCGGCTTATACTCAACCGTTTTGATATTGAGCTTATCAAAAACGGTACATATAAAAACATTGATGATATAATCGATGCCTCGGGGCTGAGGCTTTTAGGCGTTGTTCCTAACGATAGTGAGCTTATGCTTTTATCGGTAAACCACAAGCTTCATCCTAAAAAGAGGGCCTTTAAGGCGGCTACACGGATTGCCAAAAGGCTTTTAGGAGAAAAAATTCTCCTTCCCAAACCTAAAAAAATATAAAATTAAAATAATATAAGGGGGTCATTTTTATGACAATCGCGTTAATAGCGCACGATGCTAAAAAGGAAATTATGGTACAGTTCTGCATCGCCTACTGCGGAATCTTAAGCAAACACAACCTTGTTGCCACAGGCTCAACGGGTAAGTTTGTTTCCGAGGCTACGGGACTTGATATTATTCAGTTTTTGGGCGGTTCTCAGGGCGGCTCTCAGCAGATTGCCGCAAGAATAGGCTGTAATGAGATAGACCTCCTTCTTCTTTTCCGTGATCCCTTAAACCCACGCCCCAACGACCCCGATGAGAGTGTTCTACTGCGTCTTTGCGATGTTCACAACATTCCCGTTGCCACCAACATTGCTACAGCCGAGGTGCTTATCCACGGTCTTGAACGCGGCGACCTTGATTGGCGCGATATTGTTAAAAAATCCTGATTTGGAGTTAAGTTTTTATGGCAGAAATTAACCGTGCCGTTAAAGGCACAAACGATTTACTCCCCGATGAAAGCCATCTGCGGCAGTTCGTTGAGGGAAAAATGCTTGATACTGCCCGACTTTACGGTTTCAGAGAAATACGTGTGCCCGTTTTTGAGCACACCGAGGTTTTCAGTCGTAATGTGGGCGATACTACCGATGTAGTTCAAAAGGAAATGTACACCTTTCTCGATAAGGGCGGTAGGTCCATAACCCTTCGCCCCGAGCTTACGGCAGGCGTTGTAAGGAGCGCTGTTGAGCACGGCCTTGTAAACGGCGCGCTGCCCGTGAAGGTTTGTTATATAGGCGGTTGCTACCGCTACGAAAAGCCTCAGGCAGGAAGGCTGAGAGAATTCCATCAGTTTGGTGTTGAATGCTTTGGTGCCGCCTCCCCCGCCGCCGATGCAGAGGTTATTGCCCTCGCGCGTCAGGTGCTTTTAGGCGTTGGGGTGGAGAAGATTTCCCTTGAAATCAACTCAATAGGCTGTCCTAAATGCAGAGCGGAATATCATAAAGCGCTTAAGGAGTATTTCTCTTCAAGAGAGGCTGAGCTTTGCTCAACCTGCAAGGAGAGGCTCGAGCGCAATCCTATGAGAATTCTTGACTGTAAATCTCCCGTTTGCTCCGAGATTGCTAAGGGCGCTCCCGTGGTGCTTGATTATCTTTGCGATGAATGTTCCGAGCATTTTGAGGGAGTTAAGGCGCATCTTACCGCCGCGGGCATCAGCTTCACCGTTAACCCCCATATTGTAAGAGGTCTTGATTACTATACCAAAACCGTATTCGAGTTTGTTTCGGGTGATATCGGAGCCCAATCCACCGTTTGCGGCGGCGGCAGATACGATGGCCTTGTTAAGCAGATGGGCGGTCCCGAGGTTGCGGCTTTAGGCTTTGGTATGGGTATTGAAAGGCTTATGCTTTTACTTAAAAATCAAAATACCCCTATGCCCGAGGATACCAAGTGCGATCTTTATATTGCTCCTATGGGAGAAAAGGCGGCCCTTAAAGCCACAGAAATTTGCGCAAAGCTTCGTGATGATGGCTTTGAAGCTCAAACCGATATATGCGGCAGAGGTCTTAAGGCGCAGATGAAATATGCCGATAAGATAGGTGCGCTTTACTCGGTGGTTTTAGGCGATAATGAGCTTAATGGCGGCATTTGCAATCTTAAATGTATGAGCACGGGCGAGATTGCAGAAATTAAGATAAAGGATATTTCCGAGGCTTTGCTTGAAATAAAAACCAAGGCCGCTTTGGAAGAGCTTGAAAACTCAGTTTTTTAATAGAGGTGTAATTTAAGTGCAACTTGATAGAATGAACGGCGTTAAGCGTACCCACTACTGCGGAACGCTTACCAAAGAAAATATAGGTGAAAAGATAACCGTTTGCGGTTGGGTTCAAAGGCAGAGAGATCTTGGCGGTCTTATATTCGTTGACCTTCGCGACCGCTCGGGCATAATTCAGCTCGCCTTTGATGATAACACCGAAAAGGCTGTTTTTGATAAGGCAGGCCTGCTTAAGAGCGAATATGTAGCTATGGCTACGGGTATTGTTCGTATGCGTTCTTCCATTAACCCTGATATACCCACAGGCGAAATCGAGGTTGAGGTAACCGAGCTTAAAATTTTAGGTGAATCACAGACTCCTCCCTTCGAAATCCTTACCAACACTACGGCAAATGAGGAGCTTCGCCTTAAATATCGCTATCTTGACTTAAGACGCGCAAATCTTCAGAATAATATTATGATGCGCCACCGTATTACCAAGATAACAAGGGATTATTTTGATGAAAACGGCTTCCTTGAAATAGAGACTCCTACCCTCATTAAATCCACCCCCGAGGGAGCAAGGGATTATCTCGTTCCCTCCCGTATTCATAAGGGCAGCTTCTTTGCCCTTCCCCAATCCCCCCAGATGTATAAGCAGATTCTTATGCTTTCAGGCTTTGACCGTTATATGCAGCTTGCACGTTGCTATCGCGATGAGGACCTTAGAGCCGACCGTCAGCCCGAGTTTACTCAGGTTGACCTTGAAATGTCCTTTGTGGAGCGTGAGGATGTTTTTGCAATTGCAGAGGGCTATATGAAGCGCCTTTTCAAAGAGGTGCTTGATGTGGATATTCCTCTTCCCCTGCCCCGCCTTACCTACACGCAGGCTATGAACGATTACGGCTCCGATAAGCCCGATACCCGCTTTGATATGAAGATAAAGGATATTTCCGATATCGTAGAAAACTGCGGCTTCGGTGTTTTTGCAGATACGGTTAAATCGGGCGGAACGGTCAGAGCTATAAATGCAAAGGCTGCCGCCGAGGTTTATACAAGAAAAGAAATTGATAAGCTCACCGAGGAGGCCAAGGGCATCGGCGCTAAGGGACTTGCCTTTATCCGTTGGGTTGAGGATGCTCCCGCCTGCTCCTTTGCTAAGTTTATGACCGAGGATGAGATGGCGGCAATTTACGAGAGAACAGGCGCCGAAAAGGGCGATGTTATCCTTATTGTTGCCGACCGTAAAAAGACCGTTTTATCGGTGCTTGGCGCCCTTCGTCTTACAGTGGCTAAGCGCCTTAATATTATCCCCGAGCAGTATAATTTCTTGTGGATTACCGAATTCCCCTTCTTCGAATATAACGAGGAGACGGGTGGATGGGATGCTATGCATCACCCCTTTACCTCTCCCCTTGATGAGTGTATTCCTTATCTTGATAGCGAGCCCGAAAAGGTATTTGCCAATGCCTACGATTTAGTCCTTAACGGTATTGAGCTTTCAAGCGGCTCCATCCGTATAACCGACCCTGACCTTCAGAAGAGAATGTTTACCGCCCTTGGCCTTAGTGATGAAGAGGCAGAGCAGAAATTCGGCTTCTTAACGGGCGCATTTAAGTATGGCGCTCCCCCTCACGGCGGTATGGGTATAGGTCTTGATAGACTTTGTATGCTTATGACGGGCTCTGAGTCGCTTCGCGATGTTGTAGCCTTCCCCAAGGTTGCAAACTCCTCCGAGCTTATGTCGGGCGCTCCCGCCGAGGTAGATAGCAAACAGTTAGATGACCTCGCTATTGCCGTTATGGAGAAAAAGGAAGATTAGAATTATCGAGCCAACCGAAAAGGTTGGCTCTTTTTCTTTAATTTCAACTAAAAAACGGTTGCTTCTACCTTGCAAAAGGTGCAAAATCACGAATTTTGAAAATTGTGTTGATTTTTGTAGAATATGTGATATAATACAGTCTATAAAAAGTTAATATTTCTAAATGAAGTTTGCAGGAAAAGCTATGCTACCGAAGGAGTAACACTCTCAGGTTTCCGTAAGGATGAGGACTGCATGCGGATAGAACTTTGGAGAAGCCTGATTAAATTCAGGTGCCGAAGGGGCAAATCGCGAAGGCGTTAATCTCTCAGGCAAAAGGACAAAGATTATATTTCCTTTATTTATATTGGATGTTTTGTCTTTTTGTCGGATTGCGGTTTCGCAGTCCGATTTTCTTTTATATTATTTTTTTGAGGAGATGTCAAAAAATGATTCTTGACAGGATTGCCGAAATCAACGGCAGTATCAACGGTGTTGTATGGGGCGCCTTCGGTCTGTTCCTCCTTATAGGCACAGGCATTATCACCACCCTTTGCACTAAGGTTTTTCAGGTTTCCCGCCTTGGACTTTGGTGGAAGAACACTATTGGAAGCTTATTCAAAAAGGATGTTATCAGTCACTGCAAGGAAAAGGGTGTTATTTCTCCCTTTCAGGCTCTTTGCACCGCTCTTGCCGCAACGGTAGGAACAGGTAACATAGCAGGTGTTGCCGCCGCTATCTGCGTGGGCGGCGCAGGCGCTGTTTTCTGGATGTGGGTTGCAGCCTTTTTCGGTATGATGACCAACTATTCCGAAAATGTTTTAGGTATTTATTTCCGCCGCAAAAACTCTAATGATGAGTGGTCGGGCGGCGCTATGTATTACCTGCAGGATGGCCTTGGCGGTAAAAAGAACTGCAAGTGGCTAGGCAAGGCTTTAGCTGTTTTATTCTGTATCTTTGCAATGCTCGCCTCCTTTGGTATAGGCAGTATGGGTCAGGTTAATAAAATCGTTGCCAATGTTTCTGCCGCTTTCGATATCAAAGCTCTTTCCTCTATTGAGGTATTTGAGGGTATTTCCCTCTACAATGTTATTATCGGCGTTGTTATAATGATTCTTACCGCCGTTATCACCCTTGGCGGCGTTAAGAGAATTGCCAATGTAGCAGAGAAGATAGTTCCCTTTATGGTTATACTTTATGTTGTGGGAAGCCTTGTAATTATCGGTGTTCACTATGATGCTATTCTCCCCGCCTTTAAGGCAATATTTGTTAACGCCTTTAAGCCCGAAGCCTTTGTCGGCGGCGGTCTTGGCGGTGTTATAATCGCTATGACCAACGGCTTTAAGCGTGGCGTTTTCTCCAACGAAGCAGGCCTTGGCTCCTCGGTTATGGTGCACTCCAACTCCAGCGTAAAGGAACCTGTTAAGCAGGGTATGTGGGGTATCTTTGAAGTGTTTGCCGATACTATGGTTGTTTGCACTATGACCGCTTTGGTAGTGCTTACCTCAGGCGGTCTTAACGGCGGCGTATTCAATGCCGCTACGGGTGAAATCGCCGCAGGCTATACCGATGCAACTCTTGTTGGCGGCGCCTTTAACCAGATATTCCCTTGGGGCAATATCGGTCAGAGATTCGTAGCCATCGCTATGTTCCTCTTTGCCTTTACCACCGTTCTAGGCTGGTCACACTACGGCTCAAAGGCTTGGGAATACCTCTTTGGCGCAAAGACGACCATTGTTTTCAGAATTATCCATGTATGCACCATTATCTTCGGTGCAGTACTTACCTCTTCTCTTGCGTGGGATATTTCGGATACCTTCAACGGCCTTATGATGATCCCCAACCTTATCGGCGTTCTCGTTCTGGTACCCCTTGTAATGAAGATTACAAAGAATTATATTGACCGTAGAATTAAGGGCAAGGATGTGGAGCCCGAAATCTCCTATGATGCGGCTACACAGGCAGAACACGCCGCCGCTATTAAAAACGGTGAAGAATAATTATTAAGTCTCTCTAAGAGAACCTCTCTTTTTTGCCCGAGTCGTTATTTTCAAAACGGCTCGGGCGGTTTTTATTGACAAATAATGTCAGGGGTGGTATAATTCCTAAAAAGGAGTTGTTAGGATGAAAACAACAGGTGTAGTACGCCCCGTAGACCGTATGGGAAGAGTAGTTATTCCTATGGAAATCCGCCGTCAGCTTAATATTAAAAATAATGTGGATTCGGTTGAAATATATATGGAAAACGATTCCATAATCCTAAAAAAATATCAGCCCGCCTGTATTTTTTGCGAGGAAATTTTAGATGTTATTGAGTATAATAACCATTATGTATGCCCCGAGTGCATAAAAAAGATGGTGGCTATAAAGGAAGAAAGCGAAGAAATGGGCGAGGCAGATTATGAGTAATAAATTATCATTTCAAAGCGATTATATCGCAGGCGCTCACCCCGATGTGATTCGGGCCCTTTGCGAAAATAACCTTGAAGCCGCCTCTGGCTACGGCACCGATAGATTTTGCCTTAGCGCCGAGGAGAAAATCAAGGCGGCCTGCGGCAAAGATAACGCCAAGGTTTATTTTCTTGTAGGCGGTACGCAGGCAAACGCCGTGGTTATATCCTCTATGCTTAAAAAATATGAGGGCGTTATCTCGGCAAAAACAGGCCATATTCATGCCCATGAGGCAGGTGCTGTTGAGCACACAGGCCATAAGGTTTTAGAGCTTCCGCAGACTCTCGGCAAGATAAACGCAACCGATCTTAAAAATTTAATAGCCACATTTTATCAGGATGAAAACTGTGAGCATATGGTTTTTCCCGGTATGGTTTATATCTCTCACCCCACCGAATACGGCACCCTTTATTCAAAGGAAGAGCTTGAAAACATTTCGGCGGTTTGCCGCGAATACAATATTCCCCTGTTCCTTGATGGCGCAAGGCTTGGCTACGGTCTTATGAGCTACGATACCGATGTAACGCTAAAGGATATCGCAACACTTTGCGATGTTTTCTATATCGGCGGCACCAAAATGGGCGCCCTTTGCGGCGAGGCGGTGGTGTTCACTAGAAACAACACCCCCGACCATTTTGTAAACCTTATTAAGAAAAACGGAGCCTTACTTGCTAAGGGCAGACTTTTAGGTATTCAGTTTGATGCCTTGTTTACCGATGACCTATATTTCAAAATCGGTCGTCACGCTATTGATATGGCAGAAAAACTGAAGGCTCTTTTTAAGGAGAAGGGCTACCGCTTCTTTATAGAAACCCCCACCAATCAGCAGTTTATTATTCTTGAAAATTCCAAAATGGAAAAATTAAAAGAGAAGGTAAATTTCGGTTTTTGGGAAAAATATGATGAGGAGCATACCGTTGTTCGTTTTGCAACAGGCTTTTCCACCACCGAAAGCGATATAGAAGAACTTTCTAAAATTATATAATCTTAACACGGAGATGTTATTTATGAAATATGAAATCAAAATCACTAAAACCGAGCGCCCCAACGAGCGCCCACAGGATGAAAGCAAATTAGGCTTCGGCAAAATCTTTACCGACCATATGTTTCTTATGGATTACAGTGAAGATAAGGGTTGGCACGATGCAAGAATAGTACCCTTTGGCCCTATGCCTACCCACCCTGCCTCCACAGTTTTCCATTACGGCGCAGAGGTTTTCGAGGGGCTTAAGGCTTATCGCAATAAAGAAGGCGGTATTCAGCTTTTCAGACCCGAGGAGAATGTTAAGCGCCTTAACAATTCTGCCGCAAGGCTTTGTCTTCCCACCCTTGATGAAGAAGGCACTCTGGATATAATCAAAACCTTGGTTGAGCTTGAAAAGGATTGGGTACCGAAGAGTGAAGGTACATCCCTTTATATCCGTCCCTTCATTTACGGCAATGACCCACATCTTGGCGTTCACGCCGTAAAGAATGCTGTGTTTGCAGTAATCTGCTCACCCGTTGGCGCTTATTATGCAGAGGGACTCAATCCCGTTAAGATCGCCATTGAATCCAAGGATGTAAGAGCGGTTCGCGGTGGCACGGGAGAGGCCAAGTGCGGCGGTAACTATGCGGCAAGCCTTCGAGCAGGCCAGAAAGCAGAAGAGAACGGATATACTCAGGTGCTCTGGCTTGATGGCGTTGAGAGGAAATACATCGAAGAGGTAGGCGCCATGAACGTTATGTTCAAGATAAATGGCAAGGTAATCACCCCCGCCCTTACAGGCTCTGTACTTCCCGGTATCACCAGAAAATCCTGCGTAGAGCTTCTTAAGAGCTGGGGCTATGAGGTTGAGGAAAGGCTCTTCTCGGTAACCGAGCTTTTCGAGGCCGCCAAAAACGGCACCTTAGAGGAGGCTTGGGGCACGGGCACAGCCGCAGTTGTTTCCCCCATCGGTCATCTCTTCTATGAGGGCAAGGAATATACCGTTTGCAACAATCAGATAGGCGAGCTTACCCAAAAGCTCTACGATAACCTTACGGGTATCCAGTGGGGCAAGGCAGAGGATAAGTTCGGTTGGATAAATAAAGTTTGCGATTAAACAAAAGGCTTAACGGAAAACCGTTAAGCCTTTTTTATTTTATATAAGAATATGAAAAGTAGCAATGGCCGTGGATGGATGCATCCTCCTTGCAGATTTGCTCCTGCCTTGCGATAATTTCTTCACCTAATACCCACTCGGTAGCATCGGGTAGCGCTTCGGTGCCGATTTTATAATTCGCAAGGCCTATAAGAATTTTCGCCTCGCTTTTGCCTAAATACTTTTTCCATTTTTCAAGAAGATTATCAAAGCAAAAATTTTGGTCGGGGTAATTAAATCCGAAATAAAGCTGAGGTATAACCCAATCCACACAGCCGCTTTCTGCCCAGAGAGCAATATCAGCATAGAATTTTTCATAGTTTTTATCTATATCTGCGGCGGGTGAAACGCTGAAAATGATATCCTTATTTATGAACTTAACCGCAGTATAGGCTCCGCTTATAAGGGCATTCACATTACCCCTGCGCCATTCCTCGATATTTAAGGGCGTTGGGGTGGCGGCGGTGTAGGTCTCGTAATCAGCTTTATCCGCTTCTCCGCAGTTTTCGGGGTAAAAATAATCATCAAAGTGGATGCCATCCACCGCGTAATTATTAAGAATTTCCCTGATTCCTTCGAGGGTTAAAAGCCGTGCTTCGTAGGAGGCGGGATTGAGATATATCCCGCTCTCGCAAATTAAAACATTATTTCCCTTACCCTCGCTTATCCACTTATAAGCGGGGCTTTCTTTATTAAGAGCTTCTATATTGTTATCGCTTGTACGGACTCGGTAGGGGTTTATCCAGGCGTGAAGCCTTATCCCCTGGCCGTGCGCCGCCTGTACCATAAATTCGAGGGCATCAAAGTCTATATTCTGAGCGGCGGTTGCCTTGGGGAAAAGCCCCGAATTATAATAGGCATCGCAAAATGCCCTTGTGTGAACAAATATATCGGTAATACCCTTTTCCTTGCAGGTATTCACCGCTTCGGAAAACTGAACCTTAAAATCGCCCGATAGCATATTATTAAGCTCGCTGTATGTAATCCATAATCCCGTGTGATACTCATCATTATCCTTAATTCTCTGCTCCTTGGTTTCACCAAAGCAACCGCAGAGGGTTAAAATTAAAATAAGGCACAGGGCAATGGCTTTTTTCATACAGATTCCTCTTTATATGTTTCTATACTTAATCAATATGCCGCCCGCGGCAAAACTATCCTTAGAAACAGCCGAGATTTTTATCCTGTTTGCGCTTTTGATGGGTAGATTTATCCTTGTTACCTCATATTTTTCTGTTTTGGGAAGTAGTGTGATATCACCGCCGCATCGTTCTCCCATTACAGATATCTCCGTTTGCCCCGTTAGCTTAAGGCCCATATATATGCTATCAAGGGTTTTGAGGGTTTCTATAAGGCCAAAATCGGTACTGCGAGTTGTAAAGCCGCTTTCGATTCCGTATTCAAAAAGCTTAGGAGCTCCCTCTTCATCGGTTTTAATAATTACATCCTTTTCTCCCTGAAGCCTTGAGATATACTGATATTTCAAATCCTCGCTGTTGCAGGCAAAAAGCACATTGCCATCAACCTTGGTAACGGTTGCCTCATCAAGCTCTACACAGTAATCCCACATATACCAGGAAATTGCGCCGCCGTTTTCGTTTTCTCCCGCATATTTTGCAGGGAAGCCAAAATCCTTTATGCGATAATCCATAACGGCTATCCGCTTATCAAAAACAAGCATATAATAGCCATCGGTATCGGCGGCATAGATTTTTTTAAGCTTATCCTTATTAAAGGATTTAAGGAAATTTTCTATATTTGCCGAAACCGAAAAAATATTATTTTCCTTACCGTAGGTTGTGGTGGCAAGGGTATAAACCTTACCCGTGGAGCTGAGCCATACAAGGCGGTTGGAGCAGTTTTTAAGGGTTTCGGGACAATCGCAGCCTATAGAGGTGTGCACCGCCGTTGTGGTAAGGGTATCGTTGTGCATAAAGCCCGCCTTTTTAACCGAGAGAATACCCTCGGGGGTATAAGAATCCCCAACGGTTACATTTATTTTATATATCTCATTGGGCTTAAAGGCTATAAGCTTATTGCATACCACTCCAAGTGCTGTTACGGGACTTGTTCTATCACCCACCGAAACCTTGGAATTTATGGGAAAATAAAGGGGAGAGGATGTTCTAACGGAATAAACCTCATCAGGCTTATATTTATTCCCGCAGAAATAGAGCCTCGAATTATAGCCTACCACCCTCTTTGAGCCCACCACCCTGTCAAAAGCGTTTTCGACGGTTTTATGGGCGGTTATCTCCATATTGTTACCGCCGTATAGAGCCATATAGGGTATGGGATAGGGCGCTCCGCCCGAGGTAAATGTAAGTATTCCTGATGCTCTATCAACGCTAAGCTCCACGGATACGCTGTTAAAGATTATGGTGGATGTGGTTTCGCCCTCATTTATAGCCCACTGGCCGTAAGCATAGGGCGAGACATACACCCTGCAAATAACCGAGCTGTTATCAAGCTCGGTTACAGGGAGCTTAAATACAGAGGAAAAATTATCACTTGTAAAATACGCCTTAAAGGTGGGGTTGAGCATATTAAGCGCCTCGGGCTCGGTGGGCTTTGCCGAGTAGTATATAAGCTCGTTATCGTTTTCGGGATAGCTTGCACCCCTACCGTTCATATAAATAATTGGCGTATAGCACTGGCTTGAATAAATCTGTTGCCAACCGCTCAAATCGGAATTTATTTCGTATATCCTATAATACTCCTCATCCTTCTGCCATACGGTCATAAAAATATATATTCCGCCGCCATCACTTGATGCGGCGCTGAAAAACACCGCATTTGAAAAGCGGTAAAAGAGCTCCTCGCTTGTTCTGCGAAGGTATATGGGCGCGGTTTCTCTGATTTCTCCCTCACCCGATACGAGAAATACCCTTAACAGCTCATAGGATACATAATCGCCATCAAGGCAATAGGCTATAGCATATTGCTTACCATCAAGATACACCGAGCTATCGGTCATCTTAAAAGGAATAATACATTGGGAATATTCATCGTATCTTCCTACCACGCTACCCTCGACCGCGCCTATGCCAAGCCTTGTTCTGAGCGCCCCGTTCTTAAACCACATATTACTGCAACTGCTTAACTGATTATCCTCTATAAACTCCTCATCGTTGAGATTTATTCCGCCGTTCAGATATGGAATGCGGAATTGCTTGCTGTCTGCTTCCTTTATACTACCGTATTTCATATACTACACCCCATAGCCTACGGGAAGCGTATCCCTTATTTTATCGTTTCCGCCCTTAACAGCCGCCCTTTTTGAGTTATAAATATCGGCAAAAAGCTTATTTTTTCCGCCATCACCGTCTGAAAAGGCAAGTAGCATAGCAACGCCGTAAATTACGGCATCCTTCTGTTTTTGCGTTACCTCTATTTCATCTGAAAGCCTCCTGATTGAAAGGTTTATTCCAAGGTCGCAGAGTATTCGGTTTATCACCGCCACCGCTCTTGATTTAAGCCCCGTTGTATCCTGAAGCTTACCCTCTGAATCGGTGTAGCCTAAAAGGAGCATAGACTCTTCAAAAAAATCATATCCCTTCATTTTCTTCCTCCTCTTTCAAAAATGAAAGTATGCCCTCTTTATCGGGTAGAAGATTATCGGGCAACCTCTTAACATACTGCTTTTTATCTAAAATGCCCTTTTCATAAAGCTGATTAAGAACACTAGCGGTTTCGCTATCCTTAGCCTTAATCTGCCCGACGTCTGCCTGCGCTATCACCGAAACGGCGCTATACCTATGAGCATCAAAGGGCAGATACCACACGCCGTTTTCATCCTCAATACAAAGGTTACGGTTGCCGTAATGTGTAAACCAGAAATCTGCCCATATAAGAGCAATCTCCTCCTGAAAACTGTAATATCTCTTCCTTAATATCTGCAAGGGTAAAACCGCCGCATCCATAAGGGCTGTAAGGGCGGCGGCGTTATCGGCTCTGGTATCACCGAGAGCCACCTCATTAGCGCCGCTCTGTGTTAAGGTATTGGTGATAAGGTCCTTAATACTCTCCCCTAAGCAAGAGCTGAAATCAGGGGGAGTAATAAATTTCACGGCCCCTGCCACATCCTCGTTGGTGCCATATACCTTGATTATCTGACCTGGATCATTGGTTATTTCGGCGGTTACGGTATCACCGTTTACCACCATCATTGGCATACCCATAGTCATAGCCGCCCACACATTTGCGGTAATCATTCGGTTTATGGCAATCTGATTAGGTATAAGATAGGTTACCTCGCTCTGACCGTAGGCAAGGCCGCCGCGCTCCTCCCAGCATATACTTGCAAGGGGATAACGGGTAAGGCGGGTATCAAAATCCTTACGGATCACACAGTTTTCGGTAACCTTAACACATCTAACCCTACCGCCGCCTTCATAGGAATAATCCTTATAGAACTTGGTTAATACCAACACCTTGCCATCATTATCCGCTTTGATATTTTTGGCGGCAGTACCGCCATCCCCTATCTCCCTTATTACCGCCGCGGCATCAACGCGACTTGCTATAATAATATAGGGCTGGGTTTGCAGATTGGTATTATAAGGATCGGCAAAGAACACATTTTCAACATCTAAAACCTCGCAGTTTATATCACCCGAGGCATCGGTTTTAACACCATTATCCCAATAGGTATAAATAATACCCGTTCCGCTGATAAATGCCTTTTTGAGCGCCGTTGCCATAAGGCTGTCAAGCCCTATTCGATTGGCGGTGGATACACGGTAATCTCCCATAACCGACATAATCAGATTTATTTCATCGGGGCCGATACCACCCGAAAAGCTTATATCTTTATTTTTGGAAAGCTCTGCTTTTTTAAGCTTTACACTATTTTTGGACTGAGCATCCGAGGCGACGCCCAAAGCCGAATATTTAAGTGATATGGGCGCGCAGATTATCTGGGACATCTTGTAATCCCCAATACGCTTGATAACATTGTATCGCACTAAGGGGCGGTCATTACCGCATTTTGCGCCGTACCACTGATCTCCCACATAAAATCTTTCGTTGATTTTGGTCTGTTCAAAAAGCCCCTTGTTGCCAAGAGTCTCCTTAAAGCTTGCGCCCTTCAAATATTCTTTGAATATCGTTTTTGGATCTGATTTCATAAATTTCCTCCTTAGCCAAAGCATTTGAATGTTTTGGCTATGCAAAGAGCCACTTTTTTCAAAGTGGCTCCCATAAAAATATTACTCTACTGTTACACAAGCAACTGCAGATTCCTTAGCAGGAATACCATCAACCATTATCTTTGCGAAATAGTAGTAAGAGCCTGCCTCAAGCGCTTCATCAAGGATAAGCTGAGCGTTGGTTTCATCAGCTAACTTAACGGCGCCCGAGCCGTTTTCATCCTTGCAGGAATACCACTGATAAGTAACCTCACCGCCATCGCAGGTAGCCTCTACCGAGATAGCCTCGGTAATATTACCCTCGGTAACGGTAATGCTTTCGGGCTCTTCGGTAAGTGTTACCTTAGGAGCAATCCATGCCCAGATGCTATCAAGGCCGCTCTTCTTTACAAACACATCGTAATAGATGCGGTAATCAAACTTATATGCATCGGCATCCAAGTTCTGCTCAGGTGTAAAGATGCGCATCTGCTCGGTCTTCTTAACAAGGTGAGCCGCGCTCTTGGGGCAAACCAGCATATAAATTTCACGGGCGTTCTCACTAGGCTTAAAGCCGCCTACCGCTGTATTATTAAAGGTATAGCTTGTCTTCATTCTCTCGTTTACAACGGGAATGATAGCAACGCCGTTAATGGCCTTAACCTTAAGGTCAACCTCACCCTGCTTAAAATCGTTCACCGTAATCATACGGGAAATTTCCGCAGAGTTAACAAGGGCGGCATACATAGAGCTATCAAGGAAGGCTACAAGCTCTTCATCAAAGCCTACGATATTCTGCACCTCGTTAATAAGGCTGCAAAGCGCCTCAAAGGGCTTATTGATATCGCCCTTCACAAGATTGGCTCTTGAGGCCGCAAGCCCTGCAAGCTTTGAAAGAACATAAGCATCGCACTCGGGAACAACCTTGGTGCGAACATATTCACCTAAAATCTTGCCTGCAAGGTTTGCTATACCCGTTTCATCCATATCCTCGCGGTCGATCTGCAGGGAACGGGCGCGGTCCATAGCCATTGTATAGGAAGCATTGCTTACGGTAATGGCACCGCGGGAGAAGCCTGTGTCGCGGTCATAATCCGCAAGGCCCTGAAAATCCACATCGGGAATAATAACTGTTTTTGCACCAACAAATTTGGTGGCAAGAGCATTATCGGCAAAGAAGCCCGTTGCGCTCTTCTGTGAAAACAGAGCATCAAGCTCATCGGAATATCTTGCCGCGTTTTCAATAGAATTTATTGACATAATAATTCTCCTTATAATTTAATTTCTAACCCCAGATTCCCTTTAAGAACATATTTCTCACGGGGTCGCTTTCACCGCTATCCTGTGTTTTAAGGGAGCCTAAGGTATGCTTGTTAACATCCTTTTTTGTTTCCTGCTTTTCCTTTTCAAGCAGCTTTAAGGAATAAAGGTGCCTTAAATATTCATCAAGAAGGCGACTGCCCTTCTCTTTTGCCTTATCCAGTACCTCCTGCGGCAGAGATGCGGCATCCTCAATCTCAGGAAAAAATTCTCTTAATTCTTCCATCTGACCGCCATCCCCCGAAAGCTTATTTTCCATAGCTATAAGCCTATCGGCAATCTCCTCATTGCCGCCGCACTTTGAGAGGATTTCGTTGCGTTTGAGCTCATTGAGTTTTTCCTCAACATAGGTTAAAAACTCGCTGACGCTCCTGCCATCCTTCTCGGCAAGAGCCTTAAGTTTTGTAAAATCAGGGCTTATCATATCGTATTTAAGGCCCTTTTGCGCAAGGCTACCCGCCTCGCTTAAAGAAAGCTCTCTTTCTTCCTTATTGAATTTTATAGGAATTTTAATATCTTTGTCCGCAGTATCGGGCATGGTAACCTCGTCTGCGGAAGCATTATTTCCGTCAACCGATTCTGGTATTTCGTTTAACTTAGCTTCTGCGTTTTCCATACTAGCTCCTTCCTATTTCAGTCACTCTGAACTGTGCCGTCATAGGTTAAAAAATTCTTATACTGACGGCTAAGCTTACTTTGGTCGCTAAGGCCCCGTATACATTGTAGGCCTCTTCCCTTTCCGCCAAAGAAATATCCCGTAAGGAAGCCTATGACAAAAAAGGTAGTACTAAAGCACAACAAATTAAAAAAATTCATATATCCCATCCTTTGTTAAAATCCTTGGCGGTTATTCCGCCTTCCTCTACTCTTTTCTCCTCATCCTCTTCGGGATGAAAAAACTTAACATCGAAGAAAGCATACCTCAGCGCATCGCAAAGATGATTATCGCTATCCTTGGGTAGCGGCATACCGTTCTTAAGGTTTTTAGGGTCGTAAACATAGGAAGAAAACTCCTTGATGGTATTTCGGCAGGCAGGATCTATAAAAATATGATATTCACATATTCCCGCTATTCCGTTTAGTATGCTATCGCTTCCCTTACTGGAGGGCATAATTCTTGATATGCCAAGTCTTCTTAAATCATCGTTGGATTTGGGCTCTGCGCAATCGGCTCTGATTCGCTCCTTAGAAAAACCTTTTCGCTTTATCTCTTCGGCAATATGGCAGTTAAGCATCCGCTTTTTATAGAACTCATCATAGATATAGAGCTCCTTATCAATAGGATTTGCCATAAATGCGATAAAGGCGGTGGGGTCATTGGTATAGCCGTAATCAAGGCCGAAAAAGCTTTTCCATTTATACCGCTCCTTCTCAGATATAATCTTTTTCCCTATCTCCCAATTTTCAAAAACCAATCCCTCGGATATACCCCAGTTCCCAAGCCCTGCCACCTCGTATTTTCTTCGGTTGGCGGTCTTCATTCTTTCAAAAACAGCCCTATCGGTTTCATCCAGGAACTCATTTATGAGATAGTTGGTTGAAAAGGTTGCAGTGTTCCGATCAGGCGTATCGAAAAATCTTTTTTTGAGCCAATGCTCACTACTCCAGGGGTTAAAGGTGAGGGTGGTTTGCTTAAAGAGGTGATTGGGCAGACTGCCTCTTGGGACCGATAGGTCAAGCTTCTCAAAATCCGCCTCCTCCTCGATTTCAAAGGCCTCCTCTATCCACACAAAGTTGAGATACCCTTTCGGTACCGTGGTAGAGGCCAATTTGAGAACATCATCAAAGCCGCGGAAGAGAATTTTCTGACCTGTTGGAATATAGGTCATCTCCATAGGAGAAACGGTATTACTCCACAGATGCGCAACGCCTAACTTACTTTGGGCCCATTTAAGTTGAGCGAAGGTGCTATCTCTGTGGGTGTTCATAACCTGCCTTACTACAAGCAGGTTGCTTTCCTTATACCTCATAATGCGGTATATGAAATTAAGGGCGGTGGTGGCGCTTTTTTTGGAGGCCTTGCCTCCTTTCAGAACACGGTATCTGCTTTTGCAGTTCCAGTATTCACCGTAGCCCTTACCCACCACCTCGGTTACCCTAATCGGCGGTATCATCAATTATGGTCACCGCCCTATTGTTAGTCTCCGCTTCGGCGCCGCTGCCCACAATACTCCGAAGCTCCTTTATGGCAGCAAGGTCCCCATTAGATGCCTTCTTGTAGAGCGCTATCATAACTGCGGCCTTCCGTTTTGGCTTTTTTAGTGTGTAGCCTTCATCTTTAAGAGATTGCTTTTCCGCTTCGGATAACTCCTCATTAAGCAGGGCTTTAAGAGAGCTTCTGAAAAACTCATCCTTTTTCTTCATGGGTGACCTCCTGTCATAAATTATCAGCCGTAGCTGACAATCTTAATATACTCCGCCAAAAAATGCCTTTCACCGACTTGAAAAAGGAATATATTTGTTGTATAATGTTATTTGTAATATTTTGCGAGGTGACTTTGATGAACAATTATAAAAGGTCTGCTAAAATAGCCCTTATCGTAACATATATATTTATGCTGCTTTTGGTGGCATTTACGGTGGCTCTGCCTTGGATTACAAAATGGTATGTTGAGGTGCGCGGCCGCTCTACCGATCTTTTCGCCACCATAATGCTTGCAACCTACCCCTGCGTTCCATTTGCGGCTATTGTGCTTATTTCCCTTCGCAAGCTGCTTAAAAACATTTTAGGCGGCCACATCTTCCATGAGGATAACGCGGGCCATCTTCTTGCAATATCCAACAGTTGCTTTTTGGCAAGTGTTATTATGATTATTGCAGGTATATTCTATATGCCTTTCTATATTGCAGGCGGCGCCGCAATTTGTATGGCGTTACTTGTGAGAAGTATGAGGGTAGTGCTTCAGGGCGCTAACCACGAAATAGAAAAAAGCAAGGAAAACAAAGGTGAGGAATAAAAAATGAAAAAAACAGTAATTTCAGTTATTGGCAAGGATAGCGTTGGCATCATTTCAAAAATCAGCGCCACCGCCGCCGAATATAATGTTAATATAATAGATATCACTCAATCTGTTTTGCAGGATATGTTCTGTATGGTTATGCTGACCGATATCGGCGGGCTCTCCTGCTCATTTAGTGAATTTTCAAACAAGCTGCAGGCTTTAGGCAAGGAGCTTAACCTTGAAATCCACGTTATGCACGAGGATATCTTCAACTCTATGCATCGCATTTAATTTGGAGGATATATGATCAACCTTAAGGATATAATGGAAACCGTAAATATGATAAGGCAGGATAATCTTGATATCCGCACCATCACTATGGGCATCTCCCTTCTTGATTGCGCCGATTCGGATGCCAAAGCCTCCTGCGATAAGATTTACGAGAAAATGACCCGCCTTGCAGGTAATCTTGTTAAAACAGGGCAGGATATTGAAAGCGAATACGGTATTCCCATAATAAATAAAAGAATTTCTGTAACCCCTATCGCTATGGTAGCGGCGGCATCGGGCGGCGACCCCGTTATGTTTGCCAAAACCCTACAGCGCGTTGCCGATAGCACGGGCGTTAACTTTATAGGCGGTTATTCGGCTTTGGTTCACAAGGGCTTTTCCGCAGGGGATTTAAGGCTTATAAATTCCATTCCCGAAGCCCTTGATGTTACAACAAACATCTGCTCCTCCGTTAATATCGGCTCCACAAAAGCGGGTATCAATATGGATGCAGTTAAAATTATGGGCAAGGTTATAAAGGAAGCGGCTGTAAGAACTGCCGACCGTGACTGTATCGGTTGCGCAAAGTTAGTGGTTTTCTGCAACGCTCCCGAGGATAATCCCTTTATGGCAGGCGCTTTCCACGGCGTAGGCGAGCCTGACTGTGTTATAAATGTAGGCGTATCGGGCCCAGGTGTTGTTCACTCGGCGCTTAAGCGTTGTCCCGATGGGGATTTAGGTCAGGTTGCCGAAACCATAAAGAAAACCGCCTTCAAGATAACCCGTATGGGTCAGCTCGTAGGCAGTGAGGCTTCTAAGAGGTTGGGCGTTCCCTTTGGTATAGTTGACTTGTCACTCGCCCCCACCCCCGCCGTTGGCGATTCGGTTGCAAGAATTTTAGAGGAGATGGGCCTTGAGCATTGCGGTACCCACGGCACCACCGCCGCTTTGGCTTTACTTAACGATGCGGTTAAGAAGGGCGGCGTTATGGCATCCTCCTCCGTTGGCGGTCTTTCAGGCGCATTTATCCCCGTTTCCGAGGATGAGGGTATGATAGAGGCTGTGAGAACGGGCAACCTGCATCTTGAAAAGCTAGAGGCTATGACCGCCGTTTGCTCGGTGGGACTTGATATGATAGCAATCCCAGGTGATACACCCGAAGAGGTTATCTCGGCAATTATTGCCGATGAAGCCGCTATCGGTATGGTAAACTCTAAAACTACTGCCGTTAGAGTTATACCCGCAGTTAACAAAAAAGCGGGCGAAGAGCTTAATTTCGGCGGACTTTTGGGCTCGGCTCCCATTATGAGCGTAAATCTTGAAAGCAGCCCCAAAAGGTTTATTGATAGAGCGGGTAAAATCCCTGCACCGATGCAAAGCCTGAAGAATTAAATCCGCTAACGCGGAATAAACAAAAAAAGCCTTGAGGTTAAACCTCAAGGCTTTTAATTTTACCATAATCTAAATTTGGATTTCTTTTTAATATCCAAAAGGCACTCTTTATCGAGCTCTTCGGGGAAGCTTATTGTTTTTGCATACTCTCTGTAAAAGGACCTTAACTGATTTACGGTGGGGGTATGGATTCTTGCTCCATTTATATCCACCTTTTGCAACGCGCGGGAAAGGTTTGCGGCGGCGTTCTCAAAAACGCCCTTCAAAACTCCCTTGCGGATATTAAGCACCTTGCTGATGGACTTATAATCCAGCCTACCTGCAAAGAAGAGGATAATAAGCGCCATATTCTCCCTGGACGCTTTGGCGGTGGCAGTTTTATAGAGGCTATAGCCCTCCGCGGCGTTGCCCGTATATTTTTCCCGCTCTATATCAATTTTAAGCAACGCTTCGTTCTTAATATTTTTGAAGGCGTTACAATCAACGGGACACACTTCAAGGCACATTACGGCGGCTTTTTTAATAACAAGATTATAAAAATCCTCATCCTCTGAGGGTGTATAGCTTTTTAACTCATCCCAAGCCTCGCTTAACGACCTTTTGGTTATTTCCTTTGCGGCCTCTTCGGAATTTGCTAACAAAAGACAGAAGCTGTATATCTGCTTTTTATAGGCTTCGTAAATCAATTCCATAGATTTTCTGCGCATTTTTGCGGCCTTACAGATAGTTGGCTTTTTTGGCATATTATGTCCCCTTTCCCGAAAATTTGCTATTGTAATTATAACTCCTAAATGTTACCAATTTTTGAGTATTTATTTAATTTTTATAAATTCATTGACAAGTAGGCCTTTACAAAATAAAATATTTTTTGAAGGGAGGCGATAGAATTGAATAAATCAAAGCTATGGGTTAAATGGATTTTAGCCCTTATTCCCGCTTTAATTGCCGCCCTTATGTATTTTATCTTGCCCCATTTTCCCGAATTTACCGAGAATATAATTACCCTCGGCATTTTTAAGATTTTTTCTCTGCCTTTCCAGTGGCTTGTGTCAATTCTGCCTTTCTCCCTTACCGAAGCTGTGGTTTTGTTGGGCATTCCTATTTTAATTATATTACTTGTTATCTGGATAATACGAATAGTCAAATCCCAAAAACCTTCAAAGAATTTAGAAAGAGGCTTCAGATTTATAGCCTTCTGCCTATCCCTGTTGCTTCTTATTTTTATGGTTATGGATGGAGCGAATTTTTCGAGAAAGCCTATAGGGCAGCTTCTCGATTTACCCGATGGCAAATATACCGCTGATGATCTTTATAAGGTGACCTGCGATTTAGCCCTTAATGCTTCAAAGGCAAGAGAGGTTCTGCCCGAGGATGAAAATGGGTGCGTTACCCTTTCGGTTTCACAAAACAAGCTTTTGCTTTTGGCCGATGATTGTTTTGATTCCTTAAAGGAAGAATATCCCTTTATGACCACGGGGGTGTGGCGGGTTAAATCGGTGGCCCTATCTCACCTTTGGTCCTATACGGGATATACGGGGGTTTACTGCCCCTGGCTTAGTGAGGCGAGTATTAACACCGATGTTCCCGCAAGCGAGCTCGGTCACACCGCCGCCCACGAAATTGCCCACACGGTAGGCTTTGCTAGGGAGAATGAATGTAACTTTATTGGCTTCCTTGCCTGTTCAGGCAGCTCCCAGGCGGATTACAAATATTCGGGCTATCTTGCCGCCTTTATCTATTGCTCCAACGCCCTTTATAAAGCCGATAAGGAGCTTTGGCGTGATGCTTACGGCAATTTAAGTGATGGCGTTTTGCGGGATATTAAACAGCGGGGCGAATATTGGGATAGCTTCAGCGGTGAGGTTATGGAAAGCTCGCAGGCCGTTAACGATACCTTTATTAAGGCAAACGGAGATAAAAACGGGGTATTAAGTTATAACCTTATGGTAGAGCTGATGCTGAGATACTACGATAAAAACGGTTTAATATAATAGTGACTTTTTTGTCGATTTATGGTATTATTGCTTTTAAGGGGGTTATTATATGTTTTTTATGACTAAAGAAACTATACCCGAGGGCGTGGGATTTTCCACCTTCGGCGCTACTCATCTACTGTGGCTTTTAGCCTTTGCGGCGGTACTCACCGCATCTATAATAATTTACAGAAAACTTGATACCAATGGCAAAAATAAAATGCGTATTATTTTAGGTGCAGCTGTTTTTGCAAGTGAAATGATTAAAAATATTGTGGCAATAGCCGTAGGAGATTTCGGCGTAGGGCATCTGCCTTTTCACCTTTGCGGAATAAGTGTTGTGCTTATTACCTTTGATACCGTTAAGCCTACTAAAATTGTCCGCTATTTCCTTTATTATTTAGGCATCCCTGGGGCAATGCTTGCGCTCCTGTTCCCTAATTGGACAGTGCTTCCTTGTATGAATTTCTTCCATATTCACAGCTTTACCATACATATGCTCTTGGTAATTTATCCTATTATTTTAATAGCAGGCGGAGATATTTTCCCCGATATAAAAGCAATGCCCAAATGTATATTACTGCTTATTAGCCTCGCAATACCCATATATTTTATAAACCTTTTATGCGACACCAATTTTATGTTCCTTATGGAACCCGAAACAGGCAACCCGTTAGGCCTTTTCGAAAAATACCTGGGCAGTCACCTCTGGGGCTTCCCCATACTTCTACCCGTAGTAATGTTTATTATGTATATCCCTATGTTGATAGCGGCAAAATTCAAGAAGAAAGATAAAGAGCAAAAAGAAAAGGTTATGGTATAAAACAAAAGGCTTGAGGTTAAACCTCAAGCCGTTTTAATTTTAATGGGTTTATTCCATTTCATATTGTAGGTTGCGATAATCTCTAAGGTGAAATTGGGGTGCTCGTTTATAGGCAGGATCAAAAAATCCTCTGATTTCCTTGCGAACTCCAAAAAAGCAGTTTTGAAGCCACCGAAAAACATACCTATGGTTATGCACATAACCGAACGGATAGCATTATTCTCCTTTGAAATTACGATATCGGATTTGGATTTTTTTGCATACGCAATAGATAGATTTATAAACTCCTGCGCTTCGGTATCATATAAAGATAAATCGGGTTTCTCGGGCATATCTGTTGCCGTTTTTTCCGAGAATTTTGCTTCATAAATCACTTCCGACATATAATACCTCCAAATTAAAAAGCGCACCCCGAGGGGTGCGCCGAAAAAGTGTTTGCCCTCGGTCGTTGCTACACGAATTAACTCCACACGGGAATAAGAGGAAAACACCTTTTACCAAGATATTATCCCCCGTGTAGAGAATATTAAATTCGTGTAGCACAACTATAATAACACATAAAAAATTAAAAATCAACAACAAAGGACCTAAAGTAATTCTCCAAATCCTTTATTTTACATTATCCGCACGACTCATAGGTCATTCCCTAAATTAAAAAAGCGCACCCCGAGGGGTGCGCCGAAAAAGTGTTTTCCCTCAGTTTGTTGCGACGCAAACCGAAATTTCACCATACGGAGAAAAGGGTAACACCTTTTACCAAGGTATTATCCGTATGGTGATAAATACTATTCAGTTTGCGTCGCAAGTAAATTTTACCACAACTAAAAATCAAAATCAATAATAAAATAAAATATATAAATGTGTTGAGGAAAACAGGAAAATGTGATATAATTTCTTTTGGAATAAGGTAAACCTACAAAACGGTAGGCGGTTAGCCCTCACCAAAGAGGGCATTTGCCCTCTTTATTTAAGGGGGTGATGCTATGGAGTATTATTTTTTAATAGTATTAGTCCTGATTGTAGCCACAGGTTACATAACAAGCATAAAAAAATAACCGCCCTGTCCTGAGAAAACAAGCGGTTATTCGTCATTTCTTAGGCTAACCGTCTATCGGTTTGCCTTATTTCACTTATATTATAACACAACATTCAAAAATGTCAAGGACTTGGGAAAATTCCCAAGTCCTTTTATTTTGCATTATATGCAGATTATTTATTTAATGCTTCATTAACTGCAACTGCGCAAGCAACGGTCATACCAACCATGGGGTTGTTACCTGTCCTTGTTGCCAAAATCAAACCAGAATATTTAACTGAAAATAAATAAAAGCACACCAAAAATATAGACACATCATAGAGGAAAACTCCAAAATGATGTGTCTATATTTTTTATTATATTTACAATTTATAATTTTCTTTTGTTGTATTTATAGAAGAAATTAAAACTCGTCTGATTTTACCGCAATCATTTTGTAGCTCGGAATATACATTTCTATCAATAATATCGGTTTTCGAAAAAAGTTTAAGCCAATATTCAGTTTCATAGCATTCCTTTAATGCAATTTGAAGTTTCGAAACAAAATCGGCTTTGCTTTGCGCATAATTTGCCTCATGAATATTGGCACCTATGCTGGTTCCGCTTTTTAGAATTTGATTTTTAAGAACGCCTTTACCTTGAATTTGCTCGGTTAGATTTACAATCTTTGTCGCAAATTCAATAGAAAAATCTACCAAAAAATTATCAGACATTTCTATTCTCCTTTTAATGAAATGCGCTATGCGCATGAAATGAATTCTTCATGAAATGCACCTTACGTTGCATGAAATAAAATTTGCCTGAATATATCGCTGTTAAACAATGTGCCGCATCCAAAAGATGCGGCACATTTCATGCGTTAGCATTTAATTCACAGTGTGAATTTCATTTGCCATAAGGCAAATTTAATTACAAATAATCTGTGATTATTTGTTCAGCGCTTCATTAACTGCAACTGCGCAAGCAACGGTCATACCAACCATGGGGTTGTTACCTGCTCCGATAAGACCCATCATTTCAACGTGGGCGGGAACGGAGGAGGAGCCTGCAAACTGAGCATCAGAGTGCATACGGCCCATTGTATCGGTCATACCGTAGGAAGCGGGGCCTGCAGCCATATTATCGGGGTGGAGGGTACGGCCTGTACCGCCGCCCGAAGCAACAGAGAAATATTTCTTGCCCTGCTCGATGCATTCCTTCTTATAGGTGCCTGCAACGGGGTGCTGGAAGCGGGTGGGGTTGGTAGAGTTACCTGTGATGGAAACATCAACACCCTCCTTATGCATAATAGCAACGCCTTCGCGAACATCATCAGCGCCATAGCAACGAACCTTAGCGCGCTCACCGTTTGAATAAGCGGTTTCCTTAACAACCTCAAGGTTGCCGGTGAAATAATCAAACTTGGTCTGAACATAGGTAAAGCCGTTAATACGGGAAATAATCTGAGCAGCATCCTTACCAAGACCGTTAAGGATTACTCTAAGGGGCTCCTTACGAGCCTTGTTTGCGCTCTTTGCAAGACCGATAGCGCCTTCAGCAGCTGCGAAGGATTCGTGACCTGCAAGGAATGCGAAGCACTTGGTCTCCTCACGGAGAAGCATAGCGCCAAGGTTACCGTGGCCGAGACCAACCTTACGGTCATCAGCAACGGAGCCTGGGATACAGAAGGACTGAAGGCCAAGACCAATCTTCTCAGCGGCTTCAGCAGCAGAAGCTACCTTATCCTTAATAGCGATAGCACAGCCTACAACATAAGCCCAAGCGGCATTTTCAAAGCAGATAGGCTGAATACCCTTAACGATGCCGTAAGCATCAACGCCAGCCTTATCGCAGATTTCCTTTGCTTCCTCAATGGAGGAAATGCCGTGCTTATTGAGTTCTGCATTTATTTGATTTATTCTTCTTTCATAGCTTTCAAATAATGGCATAAAAGTTTACCTCCATCAATTATTCTTCACGGGGATCGATGAGCTTTACGGCATCGTCAACACGGCCATACTGACCGCTTGCCTTTTCGAGTGCCTCATTAGCATCCATACCCTTTTTAATCATTTCCATCATCTTGCCGAGATGAACGAACTTGTAATCGATAATGGTATCGTTCTCATCAACAGCGCACTTGGTTATATAACCCTCAGCAAGCTCAAGATAGCGGGGGCCCTTAACCTTGGTAGCATAGGTGGTACCTGTTTGTGAACGAAGGCCCTTACCTAAATCCTCAAGACCTGCGCCGATGGGAAGACCATCCTCTGAGAAAGCGGTCTGAGTACGGCCGTAAACAATCTGTAAGAAGAGCTCTCTCATAGCGGTGTTGATAGCATCGCAAACGAGGTCGGTATTAAGCGCTTCAAGAAGGGTTTTACCAACAAGGATTTCGGAAGCCATGGCGGCAGAATGAGTCATACCCGAGCAGCCGATGGTTTCAACCAAAGCCTCTTCAATAACGCCTTCCTTAACATTAAGGCTTAACTTACAAGCGCCCTGCTGAGGTGCGCACCAGCCGATACCGTGGGTAAGACCGGAAATATCTGCTACTTCCTTAACCTGTACCCATCTGCCCTCCTCCGGAATGGGAGCGGGACCGTGATATGCGCCCTTAGCAAGAGGGCACATATTTTGTACTTCATGTGAATAGTTCATATATGTACTCCTTTCAAGTTTTCATACAAAATAAGTATATCATTATTCGACAGAAAAAACAATAGTTAATTCGATAAAATTTTAACAATTTACTTATTATTCTTTCGGTAATTCAGATAATCCTCAAGAATAATGGTGGCGGCAACGGCATCCACCGTTTCTTTACGCTTTTTGCCCCGCGTATCGTTCATATTAAGATAGGTGTGAGCCGAAACGGTGGTGCACCGCTCATCCCACATATTAACGGTAATACCCGATTTATCTCTTATTTTATCGGCGATTTGACCGCACTCCTCGGCACGCCAACCGCTTGAGCCATCCATATTTTTAGGATTGCCCACAACTATCATCTCGGCCTCATATTCCCTTGCACTCTCGCAGATTTTATCTATGAGCTTTTCCGTATTATATTCAGTTATAACCTTTTTGGGAAAGGCAAAGCCCTCGCCCTTATCGCTTATGGCGATACCCGTTCTTGCCTTACCTAAATCGACTGACATTATTATCATTATTTCTCTCCAATAAAGCTTGAAATTCTGTTTCTCTTTGGCATATATTTTTCGGGCACGTGACTGCTATCGTTCATATAAACAATCCTTGGATTAAGCTCATCATCAAACTCAACAAGGCTTACCGCCGTGTTATCACTCCAAGGGGTATCCTTTAATTTTTTGATATCCCCGAAATTAAGGCGGCACATAAGACAACGGGTAACACCGCCGTGGGTGGCAACCGCAATGGTTTTGCCATTGTTTTCTCTCACAAGCCTGAGCAGAGTTTCCCAGATTCTGTTATAAGCGCTACGCATACTCTCCCCATTGGCAGGAAGAAAATCCTCGGGATGATCATCCCATTGCTTAGCTAAATGGGGATAGGCGGCAAACGCCTCCTTAAAGGGCTTGCCCTCCACAACGCCGCCGTGAAGCTCGATAAGACCTTTATCCTTTATTATCTTTATATCCTTATCCCCCGCTACCGCCTCGGCAGTTTTAACGGTGCGGATCAAGGGACTTGAATATATCTTATCGATATGAACATTTTCGAATCTTTTTCCTAAATATTCAAGCTGCTTGGCGCCCGTTTCGCTTATATCGAAATCACTGGTACCCTGAAATACGCGGATAACATTACCTAAAGCCTCGCAATGCCTGACTATATAAACCTTTGTCATAATTATCACCAAAGGTTATTTTACCACAAAAATATTTAAGTTTCAATTATGAGCGTTAATTTATTTTGTTAAGATATTATAAATTTGTCATTTTTTCTTGTAATAGGGCTTCAAAAGTGCTATAATTACAACAAATTTGTAGAACTATTCTTCTTTGAAGAGAAAGGATGAAGAAAAAATGATTAAAAAGTATCTTAACCGCCTTTTTATAGACGGACTTTCGGGTATGGCTTACGGCCTTTTTTCAACGCTTATTATCGGCACGATTATCTGCCAGATAGGCTCCCTTGTTGGTAATAACACCGTAGGTCAATATCTTACGGCTATGGGCAGTGTTGCCAAAACCGTAACGGGCGCAGGAATAGGTGTGGGCGTTGCCTGCAAGCTTAAATCCTCACCCCTTACCACCGTTTGCGCCGCAGTTTGCGGTATGGTGGGAGCCTTCCCGAATATGAGCATCGGAGCCTTTACGGTAGGCGCCCCTGGCGAGCCCCTCGGCGCATTTATCGCCGCCTATGTTGCAATAGAGGTGGGCGGTATTGTTTCGGGTAAGACGAAACTCGAAATAATCTTAACACCCCTTTGCTGTATCCTTGCAGGCTGTGCCGCAGGATATTTTGTTGGCCCTTATATATCCGCCGCTATGAAATGGATTGGCCAGCTTGTTAATATAAATGTTGATAAATCCCCCATTATCGGCGGTATTTTAGTTTCGGTTATTATGGGCATACTTTTAACCCTGCCCATCTCCTCCGCCGCCATTGGCATTTCTATGGGTATAACGGGCCTTGCCGCAGGCGCTACCACCATAGGCTGTTGCTGTCATATGGTGGGCTTTGCGGTTATGAGTTACCGTGAAAATAAGCTTGGCGGACTTATAGCTCAGGGAATCGGCACCTCTATGATTCAGATGCCTAACCTTGTAAGAAAGCCTATATTGTGGCTTCCCCCCATTATTTCAAGCGCGCTGTTAGCTCCCCTATCCTCTGCCCTTCTTAAGATGGTAAGCACCCCCGTGGGCTCGGGTATGGGCTCGGCAGGTCTTGTAGGCCAGTTCTCCGCCTTTGAGGCTATGACAGCGGCAGGAGTTACTCCCGTGATAGCCCTCTTAGAAATCGTTGTTATGCACTTTATTCTCCCCGCAGTTGTAACCCTCGGCGTTGCCGAGGCTATGAGAAAGCTGGGCTACATTAAACCGGGCGACCTTAAGCTTGCGGATATAACAAAGTAATATGAAAAAGCAAGAAATCACCCTCCTTGCCGTTGAGGCTCTCGAAAAGCTCTATCCCGATGCAATCTGTTCGCTAAGTTACACCGATGCCTTTCAGTTGCTTATTGCAACGCGGCTTTCGGCTCAGTGCACCGATGCGAGAGTTAATATGGTGACACCCGCCCTTTTTGCCGAGTTTCCCAATGCTTTATCTATGGGAAACGCCCCTTTAGAGCGGGTTGAGGAGCTTATTAAAACCTGCGGTCTTTATAAAACCAAGGCCCGCGACCTTATCGAAATAGGCAAGAAGATAACTACCGATTTCGGCGGCAGGGTGCCCGATACAATAGAGGAGCTTACCTCCCTTTCGGGAGTTGGCAGAAAAACGGCAAACCTTGTTTTAGGTGATGTTTACGGCAAACCCGCCGTTGTTACCGATACCCATTTTATAAGGCTTTGCAACCGATTGGGACTGGTTAATACCACCGAGCCTAAGAAGGTGGAGGATGCTATGAGAAAGCTTCTCCCACCCGATAAATCCAACGATTTTTGCCATAGGGCCGTGCTTTTCGGCAGGGATATCTGCACCGCGAGAAAGGCATATTGCGAAAGGTGTCCCTTAGCAGAATTCTGCCCTAAAAATATCCAAAAGAAATAAAAGAACAGCAGTCCCAAAGGACTGCTGCTTTTTATTTTTCAACAGATTTTCTAAGCTTTCTTCTGGCTCGGTTGACCGAGCGCTCAAAATCGCCGTTTTCGATAAACTGAGCGAGTACCAGCTGATTAAAATAGGGCACCGTGCAGGAATAAAATCCCACGGTTTTCTTATATGCTTCTATCATATTCTCGGGCAGTATCATATAAGCGATACGAACGGCGGGCGAAATGGTTTTTGAAAAGGTGTTTACATATATAACCCCTTCGCCCTTTGAAAGAGAAAAAACCGTTTCTTCGGCGGTGGCACGCAGGGTAAACTCAGATTCGAAATCATCCTCAACGATTATTCTATTTTCTGACTTATTTTTCCACCTGATATATTCGTTCTTTTTAGAGGCGGTGGCAGTTACTCCGCTCGGAAAGCTTCGGTAGGGGGTTATATGCAGCACCGATGCCTTAGTTTTCGAAAGAGCCTCGCTTTTAATACCGTTCTCACCCAAGGGCAAAAGCTCGATTTCAACCCCGTTTGCTCCATAAACCTGCTCTATCTTTTCGTATGAGGGATTTTCCACAGCATAAATCCGTTTTTTGCCAAGCATCTGCACTATAATCCCATATAAATACTCGGCTCCCGCGCCTATTACAAGCTGTTCCTCCCTTACCGATATTCCCCTGCTTCTTGAAAGATATCTGCAGATTGCAGTTTTAAGCTCTATACATCCGCTACCCTCGCATTTGGTGAAAATATCCTCTGAATAGATGCTTAATATTTTTCTCATGGTTTTGGCATAAACGGAGAAAGGAAAGGTATCATCAAGAGATGTAATATGCCCATGAGGCATCAGGCTTTTGCGGCGGCTCGAGGGGACCGAAAAGGATTCATCGGGGCTATACGTAACAAAATAACCGCTCCGCTGCCTTGAATCTGCATATCCCTCATCACAGAGCATAACATAGGTGTGCTCCACGGTTATAACGCTTATCTGCAGTTCCTCTGACATAAATCTCTTTGATGGGAGCTTGGTATTATACCCGTAAACTCCATTTACTATATCATTTTTAATCTGCTCGTAAAGCTGAACATATATGGGTGTTTTAGAATTTTTATCGATTACATATTTCATCTGGTATTATAAAAAACTCCTATTCTGACTATTTCAATAATATCAAAATTATTATATACTCGTTAAAAATAAATTACAAGAGGTAATTATCTATGCAAAAAAGAGTAGCCGCAATTCACGATATTTCCTGCTTCGGTAAGTGCTCTATTACCGTTGCGCTACCCCTTATATCCGCCGCAGGAATTGAAACCGCAGTAATTCCCACCGCAGTTCTTTCTACCCACACGGCAGGGTTCAAGGATTACACCTTCCGCGATCTTACGGAGGATATCATCCCCGTAGCAAAGCATTGGAAGAGCGAGGGTATAACGGTAGATGCCGTTTATTCGGGATATTTAGGCTCAAAAGAGCAGATAGACCTTGTGGGCGAGGCTGTGGACTATATGAAAAACGATGATACCATCTTTGTGGTGGATCCCGTTATGGCAGACCACGGAGTTCTCTACGGCGGTTTTGCTCCTGATTTCCCCTTGGAGATGAAGAGGCTCTGCGCTAAGGCCGATGTTATCACCCCAAATATAACCGAGGCTTGTTTTATGACGGGCACCGAATATAAATCTGCCCCTTACGAAAAGGAATATATTGAAAATCTTGTAATGGCGCTATCTAAAATCACCAACGGTAAAATTGTGCTCACGGGCGTAGCATTTAACGAGCAGGAAATGGGCGCCGCCTGCTATGAAAACGGCAAAATCGAATATATATTCTCTAAAAAGGTTGATGCTATGTATCACGGTACGGGTGATATTTTCACAAGCGTTTTAACCGCCGCAATTCTCAGAGGTAAAACCCTAAGCAGCTCGGCTCAGCTTGCCTCGGATTTTACCGCCGATTGCATCAAATTAACCAAGGAAAGCTACCCCGAAATGACCTATGGCGTAAACTTTGAGGCAAAAATCCCCGACCTATTAAAAATGTTAGGAATATGCTGATATGAATGAGCGTTTTTTGAGAACGAAAGCCCTTATAGGCGAAGAAAATTTAAGCAAGCTGAAAGGCTCCTGCGTGGCGGTTTTTGGTCTTGGCGGAGTGGGCTCCTATGCAGCCGAAGCCTTGGCCAGAAGCGGCGTTGGTACCCTTTATATTTACGATAACGATAGTGTTAGCGAGAGTAATATAAACCGCCAGCTGATAGCCCTTTCTTCAACGGTTAATGAAAAGAAAACCGAGCTTGTTAAGGCAAGATGCGCCGATATAAACCCCGAAATTAAAATATATGATTTCTGCGAGTTTATAACACCTGAAAGCGATATCCCATTTGAAAAATTCGATTTTATTATCGATGCTATTGATAATGTTACTGCAAAGCTTTTTTTGGCGGAAAATGCCGAAAAGAAAAGTGTTAACATAATAAGCGTTATGGGAACGGGTAACAAGCTCTGCCCCGAAAGGCTTAAGGTAAGCGATATTTACAAAACCCACGAATGTCCTCTTTGCAAGGTTATGAGATATGAGCTTAAAAAGAGAGGGGTAAAATCTCTTGTAACGGTATGGTCGGATGAAACCCCTATCAAACCCGAAAGCACGGGTGAAACCAAGGGCTCCCACCCCGCCCCTGCAAGTATGATGTTTGTTCCCGCCTCGGCAGGAATTATGGCGGCTAATTATGCTGTTAGAAAAATTATAGAAAAATAAATTTTACCCCCTGCTTTATGCAGGGGTATTTTTGTTTTATTGACTTATATGAGCCTTAGTGATATAATTTATATATTATATAATAGAATTAGTATACCCATTTTCTTTCCCTCGGCATTTCAAAATATGTGATTTAAGGTGTGGAAAAATGTATAAAAACTTTTTTAAGCGACTCTTTGATTTTGCCGTATCGTTGGTGGCAATCATCGTTCTGGCTCTGCCAATGCTCATTATCGCTCTTTTAGTAAAAGCCGAAGATGGCGGACCTGCCATTTTTAAGCAGGAGCGCTTAGGCAAGAAAGGCAAAAGTTTTTACATATATAAATTCAGAAGTATGGTGCTTGATGCCGAAAAAGGCGGAGTTTATTCAGATAACAAGGACCCGCGAATTACCAAAATCGGCAATATTCTCCGCAAGACCTCCCTTGATGAGCTCCCCCAATTTTTTAATATCTTAAAGGGAGATATGAGCTTTATCGGCCCCCGTCCTCCCCTTACCTATCACCCTTGGCCCGTTGATGAGTACACGGAGGAGCAGTTTAGGATGTTTGATGTTCGCCCCGGTATTACGGGTTGGGTTCAGGTAAACGGCAGAAAAGCGGTGGAATGGAACAGAAGAATTGAACTTAATGTATGGTATGTTGAAAATGTTTCGCTGTGGCTCGATATTAAAATCCTTTTCTTAACCTTTTTCAAGGTACTTACCAATGCGGATAACGAAAACATAGGCGCCACCGTAAAGGAAAAAGAAATCGCCAAAACGAAAGAGTAAATGTTATGAAACTGATGTATATAACCAACAGCCCCAAGGTTGCTTTAATCGCAGAAAATGCGGGGGTTGACCGAATTTTTATCGATATGGAATATATCGGCAAGAATCTGCGGCAGGGCGGTATGGATACCGTTCAGAATCATCACACCCTTGATGATATTGCCGCCATCCGCCGAGTTTTAACGAAATCCGAGCTTCTGGTGAGAATAAATCCCGTGCACGATGCCACCGAGGATTACTGCTCCACCGAGGAAGAGATCGAGAATGTTATAAATGCGGGCGCCGATATTATAATGCTCCCCTATTTCAAAACTGCTTCCGAGGTTGAGCGTTTCTTAAATGCGGTAGATGGCAGATGCAAAACCGTGCTCCTTTTCGAAACTAAATCGGCAGTAGAAAATATTGATGAAATTTTAAGAAATGAAAAAATTGACGAGGTTTATATCGGCCTTAACGATTTAAGCCTTGATTACGGATATAAGTTTATGTTTAAGCCCTTGGCCTGCGGTATGGTGGAGAGCATTGCCGAAAAGTTCAAGGAGAAAAATTTAAGCTTCGGCTTTGGCGGAATAGCCGCTCTCGGTACAGGTATGCTTAAAAGCGAAAAAATCCTTGCCGAGCATTTCCGCTTAGGCTCCTCCTGTGTAATACTTTCAAGAAGCTTTTGCAATCTAAGCGTCGCAATTGATGATAATACCTTATCAGAGATATTCACAAACGGAGTAAAGCAGATACGGGAGTATCTTAGTAGCCTTTCTTTGAAGGACAAGCGGTTTTTCGAGGATAACACCTTGGAGATTAGGTCCATTGTTGATACAATCTGTAAGTAAGGAAGATTTTATGAAGCTACTTATTACAGGCGCCTTTAGGTGCGCCGAGGAAAATCTTAAGTCCATAGCAGAGCTTGGCAACGAAATCGTTTTTATGCAAAACGAAAGCGAAGAGCTACCCTGCGATTACGGTGAGGTTGAGGGCGTTATCTGTAACGGACTTTTTCTTCACCACGATATAGAGAAATTTTCCTCTCTCAAATATATTCAGCTTACAAGCGCAGGTCTTGACCGCGTGCCCCTTGATTACATAAACCGTAAGGGCATAAAGCTTTACAACGCCGCAGGGGTATATAGCGCGCCTATGGCGGAGTTTGCCCTTTGCGGAGTTCTTGATTTATACAAGCGCAGTCGCTTTTTCGCTGAAAATCAAAAGGCTCACAAATGGGAAAAGCACAGAAACATTTTGGAGCTTTGCGGTAAAACCGTTAGCATAATAGGCTGTGGCAGTGTGGGCAGAGAATGCGCAAAGCGTTTTTCGGCTTTTGGTACCACAGTGCTCGGCGTTGATATTGTAAAGCCTGAGGGCGATTTATTCTGTCAATATTTCCCCATCAAAAACATCAAAGCGGCCTTAAGGCTTTCGGATATCGTTATCCTTACCCTGCCCCTTAACGATAGCACCCGATATATGTTCGATGAAGATATGTTATCAGAGCTTAAAGATGGATGCCTTCTCGTTAATATTTCCCGTGGCGCCGTTATCAAGGAGGAAGCCTTAATAAGCGCCTTAAAATGCGGAAACCTAAGCGGCGCGGTATTAGATGTTTTTGAGGAAGAGCCACTTAGCCCCGATAATCCCCTATGGGATATGGAAAATGTTATACTTACCCCCCACAACAGCTTTGTTGGCGAGGGTAACGGGCAAAGACTTTTTGAAGCAGTTTACAGAAACTTAGTTTAATCTATCTACCACATTATTTGGAGGGCAACATGCGATTGCTTTTTTATTATTCTGCCGAGAGGATTTTTAAGGACCCCCAAGGCAATCTTTACGCCAGCGGCAACTTTACTCCTGAGGTTTGGGAGAGATACATCTCAATAGCAGATGAGCTTACCGTTGTTATGACCGACAGCGGAAGGGTTATACCGCAAGAAGAGGCGCAACGCTCTAAGCATATAATAGATACCAAAAAATTTGATGTTGTTCTTCTACCCGATAAATATACCTCCCTTAAAAGCTTTTTCTCGCTGAAAAGAAAGAGGCTTTCCGATAAAAAGGAAAAGGAAACCTTCGATAAATGTGACTTTGCCATAATCCGCTCGGCAAATACCTCGGTTTTATCCCGTTGTCGCAAATGGGGTATTCCCTATGCGGTTGAGGTTGTGGGTTGCCTTTGGGATGCCTTTTGGAATCATAGCCTTAAAGGCAAGTTGATGGCGCCCTACGAATTTTTTATTGCTAAATATAATGCGAGCAAGGCTCCCTATGCTTTATATGTAACAAATGAATTTTTACAGAAACGGTACCCCGCAAAAAAAGCCGTAACCGTTAGTTGCTCCGATGTTTCCCTTTACCACCTTGATGAAAAGGTTTTGGAAGAAAGAATCGAAAAAATAAAAAATCACAGCGGCACCTATGTTTTAGGTACCGCCGCCGCCTGCAATGTGCGTTATAAGGGTCAACAGTTTGTTATAAAAGCCCTTGCCCATCTTAAAAAGCAGGGACTCGAAAATTTCAGATACGATGTTGTAGGCTCGGGTGACCCATCTTATCTGTTAAAGGTCGCCGAAAAGCTTGGCGTTGCAGATAAGGTAAATATAGTAGGTCAGTTATCCCACGATAAAGTAATGGAATGGCTTAAAAGTATTGATTTATATATTCAGCCGAGTCTTCAAGAGGGCCTACCGCGTGCTGTTATCGAGGCAATGAGTATGGGTGTGCCCTGTACGGGAACCAACATAGCGGGTATGCCCGAGCTTATAAGCGAAGATTTGCTGTTTAGTCGCAAGAATGTACGGGAGATTGCATCTATAATAAAGAATTTAGATACCGAGCGTGAGATTAAAGCCGCCAATGAAAATTTCCAAAAGGCTAAAGAATATGATGCCAAACTTTTAAGCCGCCGCCGCGCTGAATTTTATAAGAATTTCCGCGAATATGCAAAGGCTCACCCTTGGCATTGATGTTTCAAATAAATGGGTTTTTACCCGAAACGAGTGGTTTTCAGATAATGAATAGTAATCGTTCACTGTATCTTAAACGGAATACGGTATGGTCCTTAATACTGCAGATTACTACCGTTGTTTGCGGTTTTATTCTGCCTAAATTCATCCTTGGTGCCTTTGGCTCCGAGGCTAACGGGCTAATTAACTCCGTAACAAATTTTTTAGGCTTTATCTCCCTTTGCGAACTGGGAGTAGGCGCGGTAATCCCCGCAAATCTTTACCGCCCCATAGCCGAAAACGATATGGATAAAATAAGCGCTGTAATGGCATCTGCCCAGCGTTTTTACAGAACTGTGGCATTTATTCTTGCCGCCTATGTTTTAATACTTATCGGTTTTTATCCTTTTTTAGTTTCGGATAAATTCAGTTTTCTCTATACCGCTTCTATCATCATTATTATTGCGGCATCAAGCTTTGCGAGATATTTTTTCGGCATTATTTGCAACCTGCTTCTTAAATCCTATCAGAAGCAATATGTATCCTTTGCGCTTGAAGTTGCTACCATAGTTGCAAATTTATTATTTTCTATTATTCTCATTAAATGCGGTTTTGATTTGATTATAGTAAAGCTCGTTTCATCCCTTGTTTTTATATCAAGGCCCTTAATTCTGACTTTTTATGTTAAAAAACATTATAAGCTTAACCTTAAAATCAAATATGATAAAGAGCCCATAAAACAGAAATGGAACGGAATAACGCATCAGATTGCTCTTGTGGTGCAGGAAAAATCCGGCGCAGTAATTTTAACCATGTTTTCCACCCTTTCAAATGTGAGTGTTTATGCCGTTTATTATATGATAGTAAACGGAATAAAAAGCGTTCTGAGTTCCCTTACAATAGGCGTTTCCTCCTTCCTTGGAGATATTCTTGCGAAGGATGAAACCGAAAACTTAAAAAAATCCTTTTCTAAATTCGAATGGATTACCCATACCGTCTCCACATATCTGTTTTCGGTGGCGGGTATTTTGTTAGTGCCCTTTGTTAAGGTTTACACCAAGGGCCTTGCGGATTCTGATATCTACATAACCCCGCTGTTTTCGGCGCTGATTTGTATAGCCTTTGCCATAGGCTGTATTCAGTTACCGTACAGCACCTTAACGCAGGTGGCAGGTCACTTTAAGCAAACACAGCAAAGCGCTGTTATTGAATCTGCCCTTAATATAGTAATCTCTGTATTAGCGGTATTAAAGTTTGGACTTGCAGGCGTTGCCATAGGCGCCCTGATTTCTTTACTTTACAAGCTTTTATATTTATCAACCTACCTTATGAAAAACATTATTTTCATAAAACCCATAAACTTCGCAAAACAAATTCTTGTGGATATAATATCAGCCGCGCTTATGGTTTTATCAGCAACGTGGCTTGAAATGAAGGCGGTAAGCCTTAGGGCATGCATTATGCTAGGCCTCCCCGTAGCCCTTATCTGCCTTATTATAAGCCTTGTTATCAATCTTATCTTCTATAAAGAGCAGTTGATTTCAATTCTGCAACCCATTTCAAATAAATTCAGGAGAGAAAAATGAGTTATACGCATAACTTCCTATTCCTTGTGAGCGACTATATGGCGCAGCACACAATGGGAGAGCTTAAAGAGCTTGATTGGATAAAAACGGTTAATAAAAGCAGGCTTTCCCAAAGCAGACTTAAAGATTTTATCTTACGCGCCCTATTATCCATAAAGCTTAACAGATATTTTTCTCTTCCCTTCAAAAAAGCTATTTATAAATCTATCTTGGGCACCGATTTCAAGGAAAGCAAGCCGCTTTGCATAGTTATTTCTCCCCCTTGGTATAATAAACATCTGATTAAGTATTTGAGAAATGAGTATAAAGGCTGTAAAATTATAATCAATTTTCATGATACTGTTAAAAATTCCATTGAGAGAAATCCCTTATTATCCCTTGATGCTATAAAATCGGAGTTTGACTGCGCCGTTGTATATAACCCCGAAGATTCAAAGGAATACGGCTTCCCCCTTTGCCACGAAGGCTATACCCCAATACCCGTAAAGGAGCTTGAGGTTTATCCGAAGTGCGATGTTGTTTTTATAGGCGCCGCAAAGGATAGGCTTAATATCGTAAGAAAGCTTTACCGACGCTTCACCGATGCGGGTCTTAATTGCTTCTTTTATATTACCGAGGCGCCCCAAAATGAGCGGCTTGACGATGGCATCATCTATGCCGATAAGCCTATGCCCTTCACAGAATATCTTGCAAGAGAGGCATCTGCTAACTGCCTGCTCGAAATTCTCCAAAAGGGCTCAACGGGAAAAACCTACCGTATGATTGAGGCCATTATTTACAACAAGAAGCTGATTACCAACTGCCCCGAAATTAAAAACAGCAAATACTATAACCAAGATTATGTTATTTATTTTGAGGATGAAGACGCGGTTTCACCCGAATTTATAAAAATGGATGTAGGCGAAATAGATTATAAGTATAGCGGAGACTTCTCCCGCAAGGCCTTTTTTGAGTTTATAGATGATCTGATGACCGATAGTAAATTTATACTTTAAGGAGGAATGGCGTTGTGGATAACAATTTAACAAAGCTACTTTTTGCCTTGCTTAAAAGCGCAGTTCACGGCGCTGTTTTAAGCCAAGAAGAAAAGGCTCTGTTTTCTGCCGAGCTTTTACCCGAGCTTTACTCGGTTTCCAAAAAGCAGGATTTATCCCATCTGATTTCCGAGGCGCTTAATAAAAACAATCTTATAATTGAAGGCAACGAATACTGCCAAAAATTAGAGGAAGAGCAGTTTAATGCCGTTTTCCGTTATGAACAGCTCTCCTTTGAGTTAAAACGCCTTACTGCCGTGCTTGAGGAGGCGGAAATCCCCTTTATTCGCCTTAAGGGCTCGGTGATGAGAGGTTATTATCCCGATCCTAAAATGAGATTAAGCAGCGATATAGATGTTCTTATTAAAAAGGAAGATCTTGCAAGGGCAGAAAGGCATCTTGCTTCAAAGCTTAATTATATAAGAAAAAGGAAAACCGATCACGATTTGGGGCTCACCTCTAAAAGCGGAGTGCTTATAGAGCTCCACTACGACCTTATCGAAGCTGGCAAGGCAAAGGAATGCCGCAGGGTTTTATCTCGGTTCTTTAATGCATCGAATGTTAAAGAGGGATGTGTTTACCAAAGAGAAAGCCTTAACGAAATGTTTTATTTCTATCACATTGCGCATATGGCAAAGCATTTTGATAGTGGTGGCTGCGGAATCAGACCCTTTATTGATTTATGGATTTTAACCCATAGGTTAGCATATAATAAAGAAAAGACCGCCGCTCTGCTTAAAGAGGGAGGCCTCTTGGAATTTGCCTTACATTGTGAAAATTTAAGCCGCGTATGGTTTTCGGGGGAAGAGCACAACGAAACCACAAGAAAGATGCAAAGCTTTATTCTTTCGGGCGGAGTTTTCGGCAGTAATTTTAACCGCGTAAATATCCGCAGCGCCAAGCAAAACGGAAAATTTGCTTTTATTCTTTCGAGAATTTTTCCATCCTTTATAATGCTTAAAAATATGTATCCCGTTTTGGAAAAGTGCCCACTGCTTACGCCCTTTTGCCATATTGCAAGATGGTGCCGCATAATCTTTAAGGGCCAGACCAAAAGGGCGGTACGGGAATTTAAGATATCAAACAGGCTTACAGATGAAGAAAATCGCAGTATGAAAGAATTTATGAAGGAAATAGGATTGCTTTGATGCAATCCTATTTTTGAGTTATTGAATTATTCATAATTTTATGCTAATATTATATCAGTTTTTATGAGGGAGATTATGGAAAATGAAGGTCCGTTTCGGTTTTTCGGGTTTAGGAAAGTGTTTAATTAAAAATCTTAATATACTCTTCTTTCCCCTGTCGACTTTTTTCGGGGAGTTTCTGCTTTTTGTATTCAACGGCAACAAGTTTTTCTCTATGCCGCTACTCAGAATATTTTTATTCTCTTGTGTTTTAGGAATCGCGCTTCACCTTATATTCGATGCGATACCCAATAGAAAGCTTAGCCGCGGGCTTGCCGTTACGGCAATGAGCTTTGGCACGGTTTACACCTGCATTGAATACTGCTGTAAAGAATTTTTCAAAACCTATTTCTCTTTCACTTATATGAAGGAGATGGCAGGAGGCGTTGTAGGCGGATTTTTCAGCAATGTTATCTCCTGCATTATATCAGGGCTTCCCTTTATTATTCTCGCATTTATCCCCCTTGTTTTATTTATCATCTTCCGCAAAAAGATAATAAGGGATGATAAAAACGAAAAGAGCGCTAAAATAGTTGCCGCAATATTGCTTGTTATATTGCAGGTTACGGCATCACTTTTATCGGTACTTAGCTCTGATAGAGATTTTTACACCCATAACTATTCTGCCGATGCATCTATTCCAAAGTTTGGCGCCTTCACATCCCTAAGGCTTGAAACAACCTATTCAATTTTCGGCTACCCCGCATCTCCTGATGTGGATATAGATGAAATCGTATCGGAAAACGAAAGTGAAGAGGCGGATAGTGAGGATGTTGAATACGACTTTAACACCCTCGATATAGATTTTGAAGCCCTCGATGAAGCCGAAACCGATGGCACCCTGAAAGCCATGCACAACTATTTCGGCAGTATTACCCCAACTAAGCAAAACGAATATACGGGAATTTTCAAGGATAAAAACCTTATCCTTATTACCGCCGAGGCATTTTCACCCTATGTTATAAATGAGGAGCTTACCCCCACTCTTTATAGGCTTTCCACCGAGAGCTTTGTGTTTAATAATTTCTATCAGCCTAACTGGACCCAATCCACCACAGGCGGCGAGTTTGCTGTTATGACGGGGCTTATTCCCACCTGGGTAAATCAGAAAACCGCCTTTGTGGCAAGCATACCTAACAATATGGAGATTGCCCTAGGTCACTCTATGGGTAAGCTTGGTTACATCACCAAGGCATACCATAATAACACCTATTCCTACTATAACCGCGATAAAACCCACCCAAATCTTGGCTATGATTATTACGGTATCGGTAACGGACTCACGCTCTCCTCTACCGAATGGCCCTGCTCCGATCTTGAAATGATTAACGCTACTGCCGATGAATATATAGAAAATTATGTTAAAAACGGGCAGAAATTCCACACCTATTATATGTCGGTTAGCGGTCACGCAGGCTACACCTGGAGCGGCAACGCTATGGCAAGGCGGCATAAGGAGATTATTGAAGCCTACTATCCCGATGCCCCCGAGCAGATCAAGGGTTACCTTGCCTGCAATTTGGACCTTGAATATGCCCTTACATCTCTTGTAGGAAAGTTAGAGGCGGCAGGCATCGCCGATGATACGGTTATCGCCCTTTGCGCAGACCATTACCCCTACGGTCTAGTAGAGAGTGATAGGGATTACTATGTGGAGCTATCGGGAGTTAACGATAAGGAGGGCGATACCTCCCGTTATAAGAACACCCTTATTCTGTGGTGCGGAGATATGAAGGAATCGGTTGTTATCGATACCCCCTGCTCATCTATTGATATTATTCCTACCCTTAATAACCTCTTTGCTATTCCCTATGATTCAAGGCTCTATTCGGGCAGGGATATATTTGCTACCAACTACACACCTCATCAGGTTTCAACCTCAATGCCCTTGGTTGTTTTTGCGGATTACAGCTGGATAACCGATGCGGGTACCTATGAAGCATCCACAAAAACCTTTACCCCCAACGAAAATGTTACTGTGGATGAAAATTACGTTGAAGCGGTAAGCAAGCTGACAAGAGCCAAATATACCTATGCAAAATATATAATCCAATACAATTATTACGATTTGGTTTTAGAAGAATAAAAAAAGCTCCCGAGTTATCTTATTGATAACTCGGGAGTTGTTTTTTAATTTAGAACATTATCTCAATAATATCCTTACCTGTGGTTTCGGTGATTTCGAAATCAACATAGTTAGAATCGCCAACCTTAGAGGTTGTAAATGCATACTCCTTATCGTTTACAAGCACCTTAGAGCAGGTCTTATCTTTGGGAAGGAGGATATGGCACTTAACCTTCTTTGCGGGTGAATAAAGGTCATATCTCATACCCTCATCCTTTAAGATAAAGCGCAGGTCAACCATTGCCTGACTTACCTCATAGCCCGTAAAGTAACGAAGCTCATTATAATGAGTAACAGGGAAACGGGGGGTAAAGTAGATTTCATCATAGTTTACGCCCACATCGTTAATACCTGCCAATGCCTCATCAACTGCGCTTAAGAATGCGGCTGCGCCCCAAGCGCTGGGACCGCCATCAGGCTGAGGAGTTGAATCGGGATTATATAAGAAATAAGCAACGCCATCGCGCTCAACAAGCTTCATAAAGCGGGTGATAATATCCCACGCATATTCCTCATAGCCGTTATTAAAGGCCGCCTTTGCAAGCTCGCCTGCGGTAAAGGGAGAAACGGCTCCGTTCACATACTGACCAGGGAGCTTTCCGCCGTAATTCTCATAGGGAGGATCAATACTGAACCACTCTGCAAACTTATCGGTGGTTTCCTTACGGCGCATATACTCTTCGATAATCTTTCTTGATTCTTCGAGGTTAGTAACACCGCGGTTAATATCATAGGGGTTGGAAAGGGAAATTCTTTCTCTTTCAAGATTATCAACGCCATCGTGATTGAGGTGAAGCTGATGCATAAAGAAATCGCCGTTCCAGAGATACTTAAACATATTAGCCTTAAGCTGCTCGGCTCTTGCTTCCCACTGCTTTGCCTTTTCCTCGTTACCGAGTCTGCGGTTAAACCAAGCAAGCTGATTCATTGCCTGATAAACACCCGAGTTATCGCCGTGCATAATAGACATCGGGCTATCGGGCTCGATTCTTCTGTTATAGGAAGCATCGGGGCGGGGAGTAAAGTCCCAGGTATCAATGGTGAAGGGGCGCTTTACAAGACCCTTTTCAGCGTCCCAACGCTTTGAGTCGCTTGTCATATAGTCAATACTCTTCTCAAGCTTGGGCAATACCTTTTTAAGCCACTCATCATCACCTGTTGTGCGGTAAAGATATGTAGCGCCCTCAACAACAAGGTATTCAATATCTGCCTCAAGCTCAAGGCGAACGAGGGTCTGATTATCCTCGGGATACATAATGCGGCAGTCTTCATTTACGAATCTCCAGTGACCGTCATCATACTGCTTAATAAGCTCGTAGAACTGGCCATCTTCCCTCTGGGTATCGATAATGAAATTAAGGAAGGAGTGCAAATTGTAATCCCAGTGACGCATAGCCTTCATAATATGAACGTGGTCACGAATCCAGTTGATATTGCACATAAGAATTTTGCCATCAACGAAAACTAATCTTCTTTCGTGGATGATGCTGTTGCGAAGTCTGTACATAAACATACCGAGCTTAGAATCGGTTGTTGTAAGAATGGAGGGGAAGCCCACCTCAACGTTGTTGTATGTACCGTTGTGATTACCGTCAACATTCATACCGGGTAATCTGTTTTTGAAATCGATCATAATCCGTTCTCCTTTGCACTACATATTTATTTTTGCAAATTCGAAAACAAAACTTTATAAATTTAAGCCTTGTTTCGCGGTTATTGTATCATAAAATTTCTCTAATTGCAACGGATTTTAGAAAGTAATTTAATATTTTTTCAAAAGTCTGTGTTGCATAGATTTTTAAGGCGTTTTTTACACTTTTTATTTTTCTTTTGTCCTTTGCCTTAAAATTGCCCTTGCTCTTTCAACCCGCTTTCTCACAGCCGATTCGCTGATGCCGAAAATTTGCGCCATCTCTTTATCACCGCAATCGTGATAGAACTTAAGCATCAGCGTATCTCTGTAAATCTCGGGCATCTTTCGGATTGCCTCTAAAACAAGGTTGTAATCCACCCTGCTTAAAAAACCGTTTTCAAATTTCCCCGCCTTTACCAAAAACTCCTCCCGCGGATCGTTGTTTGAATCCTCATAAATAAACTTAACAAGAGAATATTTCTTCTCTTTTCTGTATAGCCAAAACATTGTTGGCAATAGAAAACATCATATCCTTATACCTGTTATATAAAGATATGAAATATGCCTCATCCTCGCCGCCTTTTACAATATTGGGATTTCCAAAAACCATTTAATTCTTTCCTTTCGCCAAAGCTTCGTGACCCGAAGCAGATTCGGGCTCCGATGATTTGGCTACCAAAATAAACGCGTTTTTGGATTATTTGCATAAAAAAACGCGCCAACCGAAGTGGGCGCGTCAAAAACACAAACTCCGATTGTCGCGAAACAAAAATAAAAAACCACCCGAAAAGGAGTTTTCTCGCTCTTCGGGTAGTATTTTATCTTAATTCTTTTCAAAATTATTACTGCCGTAGGTGTAGGCAATGCACTGTGAAAAGGTGTGATAGTATCTATCCACTACGGAATTTACATCTTCTCCGTAACGAACATCATTAGTAAGCTGGGTGTATAGCGTGAGGGTATCGGTGTATCCGTTTTTGAACACACCCTGGCGGTTAGGAACCGTGGTGCCCTCCATAATGCTATCCATAAGCGCCTGATCGGCTTGGGGAAGCTCGTTACTACCTCTCACCGTCGACTTATAGGATGATACGAATTGCGCCCAGGTTAGCGCTATTCTCGGATCGCTTCCCTCACCCGCGCTTATGGCTATATGCCAACCCGTAGGATAGGCCTGTTCGGTGTTTTCGGCAGGAAGGGGAATGGGAACTATGCCTAAGTTTGCGGGGTCTGAGTTAAAGGCAGATGAGCTCTTTGCCATAGGGTATATGTTGGGATACTTGGATGAATCATCCACAAACATATAGTTTCTGCCTGCAATAAACTCTGCCAAGGAGTCCTTATCTGCCGATTGCTTGCCTATGGCATCACTGCAATAAATCCTCTGAATAAGCCTGAGTGATGCTATGGTTTTGGAATCACCCAAATTAAGTTGAGGTTTACCGTTAACAATGGTTGCTGAGGAAACGCCATAGAAATTGGTATGAACAATATTGGAGGAGAGATAATAAACATTACTTGCAGGGCTGGTTTTTGCTTTTCCCTGCTCAAATATCTTATCCCAGGTCCAAGCGCCGTTATTATAAAGTGTTCGGGGATCTTGGAGTCCGCTTGCGCCAAAGAGAGCCTTATTATAATAGAAAACATAAGGATATGCGCTATAGGTATTGCAGACGCCGTAGCTCCTTATACCCCACTTGAAAGAATTGGTTTTATCCATATCAAAGTTTGAGGTATCCATTTCATATAAATAGTCCGTAAGATCGGCATAAAGGCCAAGCTGTGGACCCGCAGGAAAATTGGAGCCGTGAACATAGCAGATATCGTAGGGGTCGCCCGTGCTTTTGCGCTGTTTTATCTGAGTATTGTAACTACCGAAGGAAAGGGTATATTCCTTCACCGTACAGCCATACTTAGTTTCGAAAGCGCTTATCATAGCCCGAAAGGAAGTAGTGTGATACTGAGGCTCCTCGGTTACTGCAACAGTAACGGTTTTTCCGCTTAAATCAAGGGGCTCATCCTTAGGAATAAAATCTGCATTAGAGCCCTCGGAGGATGAGTTGCCGTTTTGTGAGGCTGAAGAAGAATTACTTGAGCCGCTCGAATTACTTGAATTATCCGAGCCTGTTTTACCGCCCGATGAATTTCCCTTATTATCAGAAACCTCAACCTCTACACTACCCTCGGACTTATCCTTCTTATCCTTTTTAGAGCTTGTATCCGATTTGCTTGAGGTTTTATTTTTGCCCTCATAATACTCGAAATCTTCTTCTTTCTCCACCACCGAGGAGGGCTCGGGGAAAAGACTGCAGGAGCAAAGGGTAAATACCATAACAACTGCCAACAAAAAAGATACTGCTCTTTTCATTTTCACATCTCCTTAGATATAGAATAGCCTAAATATAAAATAGCGCTTATATATAAAAGTCGCTAAACACTTAATTTGTGACAAAAAATTTTTATTTATCAGATAAAACACAAAAATTCATATTGAAAATGCTATAAACTTATTCGTTTTAACTATTATAGCATATCTGATTGCTTAGTGCAATAATTTGCTTAGCCAAAACAGAAAAGAGAAGATTCGCGCTTGACGAGTCTCCTCTTTCTTTTGGTCTGTTAAGTGATACTCCGCTTGGAGTATCACGCTAAACCATCACTTGCTGTGAGAAAGGTAAAAAACAAGTAGTGGCAGGGTTTTGCTCTGGCTATTAAACAATCCCCTGCTTATGTATTCGATTTTTTAAGACATTCCAAAATATTTAATGTAATTTTAACCTTGACTATATTTAATTTTTAAGAGATTGTGGGGACTGCCTCAAAAGAAACAGCCCTGTTTTGCGATTTAGAAATCATAAGTTTTGCTTATACAATCAACTGTTTCGCTATTGCTTCCGCTGTAAACAGTGGCAACAACTTTAACGCGGTGTGTACCGCTTTCAACCGATTTTGTATAAGAAGCATCATTGTAATAGGTATAGGTTGTTCTAGACCAAACCTGTACGTCACTCCACCAAAGCAGAGTTTTCTTCTGCAAGGTTATGGTCATAGCAATTTTAGTGGTCGTACCGTTGTAGCCTGTAACACTTCCTGCGCATAGTGCCTTACCATCTGAATTTGCAAGTGTTGCAGTAATTATATTTGTATAATTGTAACGCGGTTGTACCTGATTTTCAGCGGCTTCTGCATTTGCTACTAATCCTGTACCGCATAGCATAACAACGCACATAACAAAAGCCAAAATCTTTCTAAGCATAATGCCTCCCCCTTTCTTAATATTTATAGAGATTTTACTCTCAAAAAAACAAACGAAAGGAAACGACATTTTGTGACAAATTTTTTATTCTGTTTTAATCGACTCTGCCATTTTTATAAGTTCATCAAACGAAACTTGTCCTTGTATAGTATACAAATAGGTTTCATCCGCAAAAACCACGGCATTTATACCGTTTTTAACATATTTCATTCCCTCACAAGAATAAATACTAATTCTTTCATATGCTATGCTTTCTGTGTTTACATTAGCAATAGTCCCCAAGTTAACCGTTTGCATATAGTCAATGGCATTATTATCAATATTGTTATATATTATTCTGTATAAGACCTCTGTTTCTAATTCAGACTCTACCGAATAATCCTCAGGGACATATTTCGGTGCTGTTTTTACAAATTCAACCTCTGTATCGGATTCATCATTCTCCACCGATACCGTTGTAAATTTCTCAAATGTTTCGGCAATAAATTCGATAACGCTTTCTCTAATTGCTTTTACACTAAATGTAGTAGCAGTCAGGCTTATCATTATTGCTAATACAATAATCGCTACCCTCTTGCCGACCGTGTTGATCAAATAATAATATGATTTCTTCTGCGCTCTAATCAGTTTTTCCATTTTCTTTTCAAAGGCTTCTGAAAACATAATATCTCGGAGCTCTTCATCACTAGGCAAAGATTTGCACAGATTCTGATTGTATATCTCAAACGCCTCTATCAGCTTTTCATCAATTTCTTTAGACAGAAACATAATCTTCTCCCCGTTCGGCAAGCTTCTTTCTTAAAATTGCCCTTGCCCGTTGCAGTCTTTTTCTTACAGTTGCATTAGTAATGCAGAGCACATCGGAAATTTCTTTATCAGACAAATTATGATATACCTTCAATTCGATTATTTCTCTATATTTATCCGAAAGAGATTCTATAGCCTCATAAACAGCCTGTAATTCTACATTTCTAAAAGAATCATTACTCGCATAACCCATATTATCAATTTCATCTAAACCGAATGCCTTATCATGTTTATCTTTTCTAATCATATCCAAACAAACGCTCTTGATAATTATAACGATAAACGCTTTGGTTTTGTGACTGTCGCTTTCATCAACGCCGTTGATGTATCGAGTTAATTTGATAAATGCTTCGTGAACAGCATCTTCTGCCAAATACTCATCTCTGAGCATATCTTTAGCAATATATTTCATCAATTTCTTATACTCGTTATAAAGTCTTTCAAATTTTGATTTATCTTCCTCGGTTTCAATCAGGCTTAAATAAAACAGTAGCAAATAAATCTCCTCCTAAATCTTTTTTAGATTATACCATCTGTATTGATGAATTTCCAGCATTTAGTAGAGGGTGGTTGTTTTTTTGTCACAAAAATTTGCTTTTTATCGTTCACTTATGCGGTAAAGTATATATTCATCCTTATAAAAGAGATAGATGTGGCTGAGAATTATATTTTGAGAACTATAGTGCCTACCATATTATTCCAAAATATTTTAATGTAAAACTTACCTTCGACAAGAAGTGTGAGGTTTCTACAATGTTTTCAAAGGAATTAGCAACCAAGATTTTAAGGCTTATTGATGAACGGCATATGACATTGGAGTCTTTATCAGAGGCATCGGGCCTTTCAAGAAGATTTATTAACAATGTCACCAGCGGGAAACAGGTTCCTACACTAAACAGCCTAGAAAAACTCTGCTCTGCTTTTGAAGTTGACCCCAACGACCTCTTAATCAATGATAAATCTAAGGATGAAGAACGGTCAATAGCAATGTGTGTTAATACCGTTTACTGTAAGAATCAAGAAAATCCATCTACATATATACCTATTTGTCCTTACTGTAACACCCTCTTGCAAAACGATTGGCAAAGTTATTGTGATAACTGCGGTCAAAAGCTAAGTTGGAAACATTTTATAAATTCAAAAGTGGTTATGCATAAACCATCGAAAAAACTTAAGGGATGATGAACTTTGCAGGTTAAATACACTCTGCGAACCGATATTGTAACAGATGAGGAAAACCAAAAATATACCGTATTTGGAATCACCGCTCTTGATAGCTTTGGAAACATATTAGAAACCTTTGAAGATATATTTTTCAGCAAACAAAAAGCAGAAGAATTTGTTGAACTATGCAATCAGGAAAAATTAGAACTGATTCATTTGCAGAATGTGGTAGAAGATATACTGTAAAAGCATAAAAGCAACAGCCTTTTATGCTTTTTTAAAGATTATTAAGAATACCCGTTTACTCAGGGAGAATATAATGGGGCTAATTATACTAACTATTTGCGGTTTAGCTTTAACATTGACTCGAAGACAAAAAAGTATATAATAGTAAATAAGGAAAGCCGTATTTAATAAAAGGAGCCTATATATGAAACGATCTACAGCGAAGTTTTTAATGATATTGGTATTGATAATGTCGATTTTGTTTATCATTCTTTCGATCCCGATGCTGATAATCGAAGTGCCTATGTTTTTTCTTTCCATATTTATGTCTGTTCTCTGCTTCATATTAGCCCGATCGATAAAAAAGAATTATCTTCCTTAACTTGATGTAATTATAAATAATTTCTCATTATTTATTACGAAAATCCGTTTTTAATGAATAATACAAAATCAAAAACCGCTGATTTCCATCAGCGGTTTTTTGGTTTTGTGTAAGGAATATAAAAAAGATATTTTGCCGTTTTTACGTATGAATTCGAACTCTCACATAAAAATGAAATCCTTGCTATTGCAAGGATGAAATCAGCTTTCGCTGATGAAATCTTCGGCTTTGCCTCAGATGAAATTAAATCCACCCACTCGCCGTCGAGGCGAATTTCATCCAACGAAGTTGGATTTCATCGTCGAAGACGATTTCATCCACCCGATAGGGTGGATTTAGTTAAAAACGACCTGTCGAAACAGGTCGTTTTTTCTGGTGCGGGTGGCGATACAGGATTTTTCTAAAAATGCAGTAAACTCAAGGGTTTAGCGTAGTCAGTAAACAGTACAATATCCTGTTTTGCACTTTGTTGCCAGTCCGAAAGGACGGAAATTATGAAAAAATTAATATGCACTTTATCTATATTTTGTATCTTTGTGTTATCTGCTTGCAGTGTTCAAGATAACACAAAGGAAACGTTTTCAGAAAAAGAAAACACACTAATATCATCAAGCAGTATGACATCTTCTGATAGCACCTCACAAACCAATGAGGACGATACAAGCAAGGCTACAGTAGAAACCAATGTGGTATCAAATACAGAAATTGAAAATGCCGATACGGTAAGTTCTGAAATTTCGGTAACAACTACATACGAGAACAAACCAGAAGAAAATACAGAAAAAGCGGCTGAGGTATCCTCGATACCTATTAAAGAAGAACCAACTTCAAGTATGGCACAACCACAAAATACAGAAACTACTTCGGCTATAACTGAACCTGAAACAGAACCGAAGGCTACCGAAAAAGATGCAGAAATAATTGCTCAAAAATTAGTTGACTACATAAACGTATACCGTAACAATGAGGGCGTTCAATCAGCTAATATTTTGTTGGGACTTACCAAGTATGCTGAATACCGAAGCAAACAGCTAGTAACAAATTTCGCACACGATACTATTGATGAGCGTGCAGCAGCAACGGCTCTCCAATATGGCGAATATATAGAACCCTCTATTTACGGTATGACGGGCGAACCGTATTATACCGCCAATGCCCGTGAGGCAATTGCCAAAACCAATTATGGCGGAACAATAGAACAGGTTGCAACGCACCTTGCTAAACTTACCTACAACAGCAAAAGTCATTGGTCATATGTCGGCGGAGAAAAATATAACTATATCGCTGTTGGTATTACGTATGATCAAGGCCGTTGGTATTGCTGTATAGCGATGAAAAGGGAGAATACACATGAAAATTAAAACAAAAAATATGCATCGCGGGGTATGTGTTTTCAAAACCACACTCCCCACGAACTATACACAGTCAAAAATCGACAATCAAACATATACCAAACCCCAGTGTTTATGCGGGTTTGACAGCATTTTTTTACTGATAAAAATGCAACAATATGGCAGGCTTTCGTTGGGAGGTGTGGATTAATGTTATTCACACGAGCAGAAATGGAGATTTTGCGGCTTTGCGCGTGGTGCATGGAATTGCCCACGCGTAAGACAGAAAATCTCCGTGCAGAAACAGTTGACGAGTTAGTATGGTGCGGCTTGTTAAGGGTATCAAGGAATAAACTAAGCTATCGGTTAACCCCTTACGGATACGAGACATTACAGAAAGCGGGATTTGAGTATTCGATGGATAACGCTTACAGAACGGATGAGCATATTGTTGTCCGTAGACATCAAGGAGCAGAAATGGCGTTGTTCTTTAACCGATTTGGCGCTGATGTTTTCGTAGATACACCTCGTGCAGAAAGGCGCAAAGATTTTTATGTTTCCGCTTATTCTATAAGATCCGCAAGTAAGGGTGCATTACTAAACAATACACAGATGATAGGTTTCTATTACAGTGGTGAAACTATGTTTGTTCCGTATTATGTTACGAAAGATGATTTGGGAATCTATGCTAATGTTGAGCAACGCAATTTTAATATGCAACAAGTAATATGCGGAAGAAAACCGTTTGTAGTTTATACAGGTGCTAATTCGCTTATTGAAATTGCCGAGAATGTAATGACCGAGAGGTGCAGAAACAAGAAACAGACTTACAATACTTATGCAGAAGCCTTTGAGAAGTTTGAATGTCCGATTGCTATTATTCCGATGAATGAAAACGGAATACGAACTATGGAGGTTTTAAAGCTAAAAGACTACCGTACACAAATTGCTAAAGCGGTTTTAGGCGAGGACTATCTTCCGCCCAAGAGTGAGCACACAGATGCCATAAGCAAAAGTACCGGCGAAAACTATATCGTTGGTATCGACTGTAATATCCCAAGAATGAAAAAAGCAATGGAACTCGATACAAGAGCACCGAATATCATCGCTTTTGATTACCAGGTAAATACGATTAACAAGTATTGTTGGGGTGACGTTCACGAGATCGACATAGCCGAGGTTGAACGAGTGTTCAGACTGCGCAGAAAGACCGAAATGAAAAACGACAAGGCTTTTCAAACAAAAGACGGTAATTATGTGCAAGTACCTACTGAACATATGAAAACCCGCTAAAATCCCAGATATGCAAAAAAGATTGATATTATAAAGATTGATTATAGTTATATATAATAGTCAGTCAGTCTATCTAAATAGTATATACAGTATATGGCAGAAAATTTTTTAATTTATTATTTTAATGCATCGATAAAAGTAAATAATTTATCAAAACTACCGTGTGAATAACACGAAATATCCGCATTGTTTTTATTAATAAGGCAATCGGTAAGCAGAAATACTTTCATACCGAGTTGCTCTGCAATCATATCCTCAGCTACATCATTGCCTATCATCAGGCATTCATCCGGTGCAACCTGCAACTGCTTCAGAATCTCTTTGTAGTAATCAAGATTTGGTTTACAGTAGCGAGAGGTTTCGTAGGTGGTAAAAAGTTCAAAGTCTCCGGGATTAAGTCCTGCCCAACGAATACGGCTTTCGGTAGCAACAGATGGGAACAAAGGATTGGTTGCAAGTGCAACACGGAACCTTTTTTCTTTTATGTGCCGAATAAGCTCTGCCGCCTTGGGATCAAATCCACAAACGTCTTTTATTTTTTGGAAGTCGGTAGCATAGAATTCATCAAACAAATGAATATCGTTTTTCACCGATTCACCGTAGGTTCTTTCAAGAGTATCCCAAAAGACTTCTTCATTTGTTTTCTCACCGTTATTTTTAACCATAGCAGCGGTGCCTGCCATAATAGCCGCCCCAAGAATCATAGGGCTGTATCCGGCAGGCTCGGCAGCAACTGTCAATCCCTTCACATAGGCTTTTGCAAAAGTGTCCTGGTCCATCGGCAACAACGTGCCATCTAAATCAAATAAAATGGTTGTGATACTCATATTTTAACCCTTTCAGTGTGTTCTCTTTTTCAAATACCGATAAACGACAAGATTGTAGCAAACCTTGCGGTAAAACACAACTCCTCTGCTTAAGTATATAGTGGGTAGTTCAACTGTTCCTCAACTGAAGTTCAACAAATGTTGATGTTGAATTGACATATCGACAACATCGGCAGGGAGATTTTATCTCCCTGCCGATGTTCTTTCTGTAAGATGGTATATATTTAATTGTTTTGTGTGCTGTAGAAACTAAACCCTATCACGCTTTTTAGTCACGATCTTATCGCAAGCTGCCAGAACGCCGGGCAGTACAAACAGGATCAATATTGTGGCGCAAAGCGAACCGATGGAAATTGTTTTTACGATTGAAGTTACCGTCGGGTTTTCAAACATACCGCCTACTACGGCTGTAACCAAAACCAAAATCAGACCGGAGGTCATAATCGTATGAATTGAACCAGAATAAGCCATCTTGAGTGCTTCCTTTACATTCGCCGTTTTACGAGCCTCGCAATAGTAATTGGTGAGAAGAATACCGTAGTCCACCGTTGCTCCCATCAAAATACATTCAACAATCAAAAGTGCAAGGTAATACATATTGCCACTCATTAGTCCCGTTATGGTAACCGTAATATAAACGCCGCACTGTACCAGCAGAACAAGAATCAGCGGTATAGAAATGGATTTGAAGGTAAATGCAACGATCAGGAAGATTGCAAACGCTGTAAGCAGAGTGATAAACAAAAGCTCGTTATCAAAGGTTTTCTGCATCTCATAGTTCATTGCGGAATTACCAACCAAATAGTACTTTCCGTTCAGGTTGTTGTTTCCGTATTCCTCAAGGTTTGCAAAGAACGCCGTTGTTTCCTCCCCTTCATCCGGATAGGAGGAAGTGATAATAAGTCTTGAATATTTATCTGTTACAAGTTGCTGCTTTCCTTCATCCAAAGAGCCTTGCGCATCAAGGAGCTTCTGTCGCATATCTGCATCAATCACAGATTCAAAACGGGAATCCTTGAGGACATCATTGATCATATAGTTGAACAAGGTTTCCAGTGTCATTGTCCATTGCGGATCTGCGTTTTCAGAACTTTCCGCATATAGATACATCAGTTCGACCATAGAGCTCTCCAGGTCTTCGGTCAGACCGCTTAAAAGTGTTCCCATTTCCGCAGCGGTGTAGGCATCTCCGGAGATTACCGCATTCACCATCGTTCTTGCAGAAGAAAGCATATCGGAAGTATTGGTATCGATCTTGTCTGCAAGCGTATCGTCGGACAACACATCGTCCAAAATAAATTCGATAAAGTTCTCCACCGTAAGTGACCAGTTGTTACTTCCGTTTTCAGAGGCTTTGACCGTATACAGCATCTTCAACATACTGCCGTCCATACCGAGCAGATCAGAAAGCTTACTGTAGGTGAACTTTGTTCCGTTTACAGATGCTTTGATCATTTGCTGCATCATCTGCAACTGCCCGATCCTTGTGTTGTCCATAAAATTTTTCATTACAGGGTCAGCAAGGATAAAATCAACGGCTTCTTCCATAGACATTGTTTTATTTGAAATGTCACTTCCGTAATAGAGGCGGAAAACGACCTCTATCATATCTTTTTCCATACCGAAGGTCTGTGCAAGTGTTTGGGTATCAAGACCTGTGCCGGATGCGGCGAGCTTAACAACTTGGTTTAACTGACTCAGTTGCGCATTATCGGGAGAAAGCTGCAAGGCACTGTTTAGAAAATCGGGCAAGGTCATAGAATCTACCGCTTGGTATGCGAAGATGGCATTTATTTGCGCTTCTTGCATTCCTGTAATACCTGCCAGTGTTGCGGCATCCATTTTTTGTCCGGAAACCGAAAGCTTAATCATTGTATCCATTGTTTTCAGCTGCGCCTTTGTTGCGTCATCAAAGGAGGATGCGAACATGGGATCACTCAGAAGTCCGCTGTTCAGGAAAGAGGTGAACTGTGAAAGGCTCATTGTTTTATTGCTGACATCCTGCGCATTATGAAGGATGAAAATGGTTTTCACAAGGGATTCGTCAATTCCGAGCATAGAAGACAGCTCGGCGGTGCTTCTCTGTGTTTGAAGAGCTTTCTTGTCGGTAAAGGAAGCCAACATCTTTACTTGTTCCATCGTGCTATCATCCAAGTAAGTAGAAAATGCGGGATCGTTAGCGATGTCGTTTTGCAGGAAGCTTACAAACTCAGGAAGTGTCATTGTTCCGGGGTCGTAGCTCTCCGATGAAGCATAGTAATAAACGAATAATAAGTCTACCGTATCGGCATCGATACCAAAGAAATCCGCCAACTCGTCGGCAGTCATCGGGGCAGTTAGTGCTTTAGCATCCGCAAATTTCTCCAGCATATCCACATTTTCTTTCATATCATCATCGATGTAATCGGAAAATGTTTCGTCGTTCATGACCGTATCGGAAATAAAGGAAAGGAATTCGGCGGCAGTCATTGTGCCAATTTTTCCGCTATTATAATAATCGTAATACAGCATATCGATTACGCCGGAATTCAGCGAAATATCTTCGCCCATATCTCCTAGCGTTTCTGCCAGCTCACCCGAGGTGTAAGGTTTGCCGAGGATGGTGCCGTATCCCAAAACCGATTTGATGTTTTCATCCTTATCCAGATCGGCAATAAGTTCGTTCACTTTATCCTCGTCCTGATTTTCATAAACCATTACCACGGTATTGCTTTTGGGGAAGATATCGGCAATTTTGTCCTCACCGGTAAGCGTGTAGGATATACCTGTTTGCTGCTGAAGGATATATGCGCCAATAAAAAGCACCACGAACAAACCCGTCATTACATAGCGCATTTTATAACTGAACTTCGCCGCCCAATTCATCGGTATATGAAGCGATTTCTTTGCGGTCTTTTGTATCAGCTTATCGCAAGCAAGAATGATACCCGGTAGCATCGTCAGCACGCATACCATACTGATGAATACGCCTTTTGCCATAACAATACCGAGATTTGCTCCGATCTTAAAGCTCATAAATACGAGCATGATCAAGCCGACAACGGTAGTAAACGAGCTAGATGCCACCGAAGAAAAGGAGTTCGTCAAAGCGTTCTTCATTGCCTGCTTGCTATCAGGCTCCAATTCCTTTTCCTGTCTGTAACGGTTCATAAGAATGATGGAATAATCCATGGAAAGAACCAATTGCAGAATTGCCGAGATAGAATCCGTAATGCCTGCCACGCTTCCTAAAATCAGGTTCGTTCCGGAATTGATAACAACGGCTACACCTATCACGACAAGGAAAAGGAAGGGCTCTATCCACGAACCACACATTACAAATAAAATGATAAGCAGTACGGCCAAAGCGGTTGCGATGATGATAAACGGAAGGTGAGGAAGGCCGGTGTCATCATTTTTCCAAACCATAGTATATTCGGCAAATTGGGATTCCAGTGCGGCCTCGATTGCCTTTTCTTCGTCGCTGCCGTAATCATAGGACATATTGAGTACATATAACGTGTGATTATCCTTATTGTAATCACTACTTTGGGCATCATAATCCACACTGTCCACATATGTAATGGCACCGAGTTCCTCCAAAACCGTTTCCTTTTGGGTTTGGGTCAGATCGTCGAACATCACGCGAATGGTATTCGAGGTCTCCATTTCGGGAAATTCCTCTTCCATAATGGTAAGACCTGCCTTCATATTGGAATCGTCCGGCAGGTATTTTGTCATATCTTCATTGATCTCCACAAACTGAGAACAGACGATACTTGCGACCGCCAGTATCAGCATAGTTACCAGTATAACGATGCGTTTGTTCACAATGAAATTGGATAATTTTTTGATCATAGTTTCTGCATTCCTCCGTTATTCAGCATACATATGGTTGACATTTTAACATTTATACATTATAATCAACAAGTGTTGATTATACAACCATCAGATGTTTGGCAAACGGTTGTTTAATCAACAAAACAGTAAAAAGTGTTGGCCTTACAGCCATATACAATCATTTGTTGATAAGGAGCGCACCTATGAATCAAAGAATTATGCTAACAAAGAAACTTTTGAAAACCAGCTTAACGAATATGCTCCAAACGCAGAATATTTACCAGATATCCATCCGTGAGCTTTGTGAAAATGCGGGAATCAACCGCTCCACCTTCTACAAGTACTATGGAAGTCAGTTTGATTTATTGTCTGAAATGGAGCAGGATCTGCTTGTCAGCATAGAAGAAGTGCTTACAGCTCAGGACGATTACAGTAAAAATGCCATCGAACAGATCCTTACCTATCTGGAGAATGAAATCGAATTTGTTCGTTTACTTCTCAATTCTAACGTTGATCCCGAATTTCCGAAGAAATTGTTCTCCCTACCCCCAATTCTGCGCATGTTAAATGAGTTGATGGCAAATATCCCCGAGGAAGAATCCGGTTATTGCTATCGTTTTATGCTGTTCGGAGCCTATGAGATCGTAAGAACGTGGGTAAACAAGGAAGACCGTGAAAAGCCCGAGTGGATGGCAGCTTTTCTCTATCGAATGATCCTGACACCAAAAGAGAAAAACTTGTTATAAAGAGGTGTATCTATGTTTTACAAGATAGAAAAGATTTCGGAAAACACATACCGCTTTGATGAAAACGGAAGAGTGAACTGCTACCTGATCGTAGGTAAGGAAAAGGC